>JBFMFD010000156.1:0-5728 GCA_040752255.1 Armatimonadota bacterium | reverse complement strand
CCGTCTTGGGGGCAGCCCACGCCCAAAAAACTGCAATTGCAGAAAGCGTCGCGCTCCACTCGGCGAGCGTAGTCAGGTCCACCCCGCCGCCGAACGCTCGATAGTGCGACAGCGCGAGGGTTGTGCCGACTGCCACGGTGGCGAGCCGCTCGACGCCCCTGGCTCGGGTCGTGAAGTTAGCCCAAAGGGCGAGATACACAACGCACAGCGTGGAGAGCATGACAAACGTTCGCGCAGCCTCCGGAGGGAATGCCCAAAGCAGCAGTGAGAACAGGCCGAGGACGGCAACCAACGACGCGCCGAACAGTCGAAGGCTCGTGGCTCCAACCCAAACGAGGGCAGCCGCGGAGGTCAAGGCAAGCACGTTTACCCAGGCAGCGGTCGTTACCGAAGGCACGAGCGCCGGCGCTGTTGGGTCATATCCACGGATGGCCGAAAGGAGGGCAGCGGGCACGCCTCGGTCGAAGAAGGCGGCGGCGGACGCCACGATGAGTACGAACGCCACGACCGCCTCCTGCGACGACAATCGGGGTTCTCGTAGCGTCTTCACCGCGCGCCTCCTTCGACTGGCGGAACGTGGAGGAGCAGGGGTTGAGAGACGCCGCGAGTGCGTTCGCCCTCGCCCCTCCTGCCGTCCGCCACCAGGAATGTGAGGTCCCAGCGCCCGGGCGTTAGGGCGGCGAGACCATCACGCTGTGCAGTTGGTACAAAAATCAGAACTCTCCAGCGGTCACCTTTCCACTCGCCCGTGCCTGTGAGGAGCGATGCAGACTGCCGACCGAATCGCCCTCTCGCCGGCGGGGTCATCCACCGCACGGCCCCGCTGTGCTCTTGAAGCGCTGCGGTGTTCTCAACGGCACGGGCAGGGAAGTAGGCGCGGTCGCCAGGGAACGGATAGTCGTCAACGTAGTCCCGCGGATACCTTGCCACCGCCGTTTCCAACGCGTTGAGCTCGAGCTGCCGCTGCCACTGCGACTTCCAGACCCACGAGCCTTCAGGAGTTGCTTCTGCGAGCCGAATGTACGGCGCGGTCGTCGAGTGAGGAGCGAATCGAACCTCCAACTCGTCGCGGGCCAGCGGGACTTCCTGCGTGATCATCGTCGTGCCGTATCGCTCGCTGGCGTAGGTCGCGCCTTCGAAGGCGAGGTCCTTGGTGTCGTCCTGCCACTCCATCAAGAGATGCACACCCGCCTCGTCTCGGAGGGCGCGAACGAGGATCGTTCTCTGTCCACCAAGCGGGTCCGAGGTCGCGAGGCGCACGAGCGGAGCGCGCTCCCATTCTTGGGCGAACGGGTGAGCGGGCGCGGATTCGACCAGCCCGGGCTTCAACGTTTGAGCCAGAGGGGCATCCAGGCGCACGCCCAGCACGGCGAGCCCACCGCCCAGAAGCACCATGGCAAGTGTTGCGTGAACGGCAGGCTTCACCGTGCTTGCTCCCTACGCTGTCGCGCCCGGGGGGCGTCCACTTCCCAAACGGGGAGCGGCAGATCGCCGATGTGCGTGCGCTCTGCCGCCGGAGCATCGAGAAGGGCCGCATCGGACGAAAGCAGCGCCTCGCAGAACTCCGCGATGGCATGATAGGGTCCCTGTCCCGCCTTGCGCCGAACGAGAAACAGAAGCGTCTTGAACCATCGGCCGATGTGGCGTTCGAAGAAGAGGCGCCGAGCCTGGCGTGATTCCTCGGCGCGCTCCTCCTCGCCGCGCATCTCCTCGCCGGCCTCGCGGTAGACGAGGTAGGAGAGAAACTCGAGCTCGACGCTGAAGTGGTCAGCGCGCTCACCGTTCGGCTCGACGCCAAAGGCCCGATAGAAGCCGCTCAACTCGGCAAGTGACTGGCTAACCTGGAACAGATGCTTACAGAGGTAGGACGTCTCGCAAGGATTGCAATCCGCCGAGCAAACGTGCGTGAAGATGGCAAGGTACTCCGCCTCGAGTTCAGCATCGCGGAGGCGGCGAAGCGCCTCGATCGCCGCGGCGCACGCTTCCGCGGCGGATTCGCCGAGCACGGCGGCATCCGGTTGGACGCTCTCGAGCATCTCGAGCAAGTCTGTCCGCGTGCCCGGCTTAGGATATGCGAACGCCTTAGCCATTGCGCCGTACGCGATGCACCGCAAGGCGGCGTCCGCCGCGCGACGCGTGTGATCACCGGGCGCTTTCTGTACTTTCATATCGAGTTCTGGTATTTCTTGTCGCGAATATGGAAGGGCTCGTTGACGGACACGCGAGCGACCACGCTCCCGTCCGCGCCGTAGCCGATGGCTGTGTCGTTGAAGATCTCCATCTTCTTCCCGCGCACGGTTACCTCTCTGACTTTCTCACCCTCCTCGATCTCGTAGCGGAAGATCATCTTTTCAGTTGCGCGGAAGAGTTGCAGGATGGCGAGGAGCTTGCGCGAGGGCGTCGCGTATCGCTCGATCGCCTCATCTACGCCGGGGCCGAACATCTGGCGAAGGTATGGCCGGGGCACCCAGCGCGGGGGTATGTAGTAGATGTTCGGCTCGGTTCCGAATTGTGGGTAGAGCGGCAGGGCGACCTTCTCTACCTTGACGAGATGGTACAGAGGGTGGTCGGGCGCTTCCGCCCAGTCACCGTCCTCCGCGATGTCCACCAGGCCCTGCATGCGGATCTTTCCGATGCACGCCGCCATACAGCGTGCCTCGATCGGGAGGCCGTTCGCCGACGGTTCCCGCCCTTCGATGCGTGGATAGCAGGCGATGCACTTTTCCGAGGTTTGTGTGTCGGGCCGGAACATCGCCTTCTTGTACGGGCATGCCTGGACGCACATCTTGTATCCCCAGCAGCGATCCTGGTTGATGAGAACGATGCCGTCCTCCTTCCGCTTGTATGGTGCTTGGCGCGGGCACGCGGCGACGCAGGCGGGGTAGGTGCAGTGGTTGCACACCCGGGCGAGATAGAAGAACCACGCCCCGCTCTCGAGAGCTTCGCCGCCCTTCAGGTATGCGCCTGGCTTGCCCTTGTCGGCGGCTGGGGTGTCTTCATAGATGTTCGGCGCCTTCCACTCGTCGTCTGTCGGCTCATAGCCGAGCGCGAACCGCCCCCACGGTGCGAGCTCGAAGATTGTTTTGCCGTCAAAGATGCCGTATGGTGCTCGCTTCGACCTTTTGCCCGCTCTCCATTCCTGGCCGCCAGGGTTCTCGCGCTCGATGAGCTCGAGGGTCTTGACGTCCCAGTTCTTCGGGTAGCCGCCATACGGCTTCGTCTCAACGTTGTTCCACCACATCTGCTCCTGCCCAGGGCTGAAGGTCCAGGTTGACTTGCACGCCATCGTGCAGGTTTGGCAGGCGATGCATCGGTTCGTATTGAACACGGCGACAAGTTGCTTCTGGGGATGCGCCTCCTCGTAGCGGTACTCCATCTCGCGCCCGATCTGCCAGTTGTACACTTTAGGCATCGAAGACCTCCTCGATGAGCGACCGGACGTACTCCTCGCCGCGCGACTGATACACGCCGTTCGGGCCCTGAAACTGCCGCCCGCGGAACAGCGCGAGGATGCGTTCTCTCGAGAAGCCCATCATCGCGTACTCCTCGATGAAAGTGCGCGCCATCTCCTCCGTCGCGTCGTAACCATCCGGACAAGGAAAGCCGACGCCGACGAAGGCGTACGGGTCATCCTCTTCAAACCGCTTTTCGATGCTCATTCGTTCTCCTTCACGTGCACGACTTCTCCTGCGAGGTATCGCTTCATGAAGTCGCTCTCTGCACGTGGAGCGAAGCCGCTTTTGGCGAACGGCCATTCGCCCTTGCCATCCGGGCCGCCCGGTTCCGCTTTGGTCAGTTTCACCAGGGTCTCCTTGGGCACGGTGTTCAGGGCATGGTTGTCCGCCTCGCCGCCAAAGATGAACGCGGTGTTGATCTTCGACTTGTGGAAGAGCGAGTCGGTCTGGTGCATCGGCATGGACCAGTCGCGCGTAACGCTTTGCTGCGATCCATAGCGCAGGTTCGACTGGTAGCCGGTGTCCTCGGATTGTGCGCGCCCGTCCGCCCTTGTCTCGTGCGCCTTCACGCTCTTCTCGGTTGCTATGAACGGTGCGTGCTTGATCATCACGGCGTCGTAGGGGTACGCGGGGTTGTATTTCACGCGAAGCATCAGCCGCGCAACCTTGTAGAACGGGTCGTCCGGGGACGCGCCGCGATACGGCCTATCCGCGGGGTTGGCGTCCACATAGACGTAGTCGCCGTCGGCGAGGCCAAGGTCTTTCGCCGCTTCAGGGTTGACGTTGATTTGATGCTCGCCGACGCCGGGACTGCGCTTGTCGGAACGGAAGATATCGGTGAAGTTCGAATCCCAGATCAGGTTCCAATCGGTAACGCTCCATTGCGAGTGCACTCGGTGCCTGGTCTTGGGCGTGAGGCAATAGAAGCGGTAGCCCTGCTCCCAGAGTGGGTTCTTGGTTCGCTTTACCTCGCTCCAGGGCATCTTGTTGTTCGCCACCGTGCGAAGGTCCGCATCGAGAACCTCGCCTTGCAGCAGCTCCGGAGTGATGCCATAGTTCTCCGGTCGGATGTACGGGTTGCTGCTGACGATGACGTTCGGGAGGTACGGCGTAGCCTCGGGACCTTCGCGGTGCACGATGAAGTTCTCCCCGCACTCGATGGCTTCCGGGATGTCGCAGTAGGCGTTCAGCCTCCCGGTGTCGGTGAAGAACGGCACGCTGTCGTTGATCTGCTCGTAGAACGGGATGCGTGGATAGGTGCGGAAGTTGAACATCGCTGCTCCGGGCTCGCCGTACTTGCCCGCCATGATGTCGGCGACAGTGAAGCCGTGAGTGGTTGTCGAACCGTCGAGTAGGCGGTCAATGTAAACCTCGGGCCGGCCCTCGAGGGCGAACTTCCAGTAGTCGGCGAAACGAGAGTCTCCCAGCCTCCCACCGAGCGCCCGCGCCACGCCCGCAATGATCGCAACGTCATCTTTCGTGTCGTACATCGGGGGCAAATCGCCTTTCCAAATCTGAAGGAACGGGTTCGAGCAGGATGCGGTTACTTCAAGCGTCTCGAACTCCATCCACGAATTCGCAGGCAGCACGAAGTCGGCGTACTCACAGGAGGCGGTCATCTCGATGTCCTGTGTGATGATGAGGTCAATCAGCGGGTTGACGTTCTTCAGCGAGTCGTAGGCCCACTTCGCGTTGTTGAACAGGTTGACGTTGGTGAACCAAAGCGCCTTTGTCGGCGTTGGCATGTGCGTGTCGCCGGTAAACACGCGGCGACCCTTGCCAGGCGTCTCGACGATCAGAGGTCGGTCACCGCGGTTCCAATACGCGGGCTCCTCGTCCTTCGCGCATTTGCGGAGCTTGACCTCTTTGGCTGTTGCATTCGGGCTCAGGTTCGGCTCGAACGGGTCTTCGCCAACCCAAACCGAGAACCCCGGCCCGCACCAAGGCGCCGCCTGGAACAGCGCCGCCTTGTAGTTGCCCGCCCAGGTGTGGCACCCGGCGCCGGGCTTACCCACGTTCCCGGTCAGCAGGAGCGGCAGGTTGATGGCTCGATTCGCCTCGGTTGCGTGGAACCAGTGGTTGATTCCCTCCCCCATGTGGATGGCAACGGGCCAGTTCTCCGGGTTGCCGATGTCATGCGCGAGGCGAAGGATGAGTTCCTTCGGCGCTTGGCAGATTTCGTGGACCGTGTCGAGGTCATAGTCGCGTAGGTGAATGCGATACAGACTCCACAGCGTCTGCACCTCCACCTCGGTGCCGTCGTTGAGCTTCAC
>JBFMFD010000155.1:0-5767 GCA_040752255.1 Armatimonadota bacterium | reverse complement strand
ATCGCCGACAACGTGGGCGACAACGTCGGAGACTGCGCGGGCATGGCGGCCGACGTCTTCGAGTCGTACGAAGTAACGCTGGTCGCGGCGATTGTCCTCGGCGCCGCTACCGCTTCCATTTTTGACACTTCGACCTGGATGAAGTTGGTGCTGTTTGCGCTCATGGCGCGCGGTGTCGGCATCGTTGCCTCGATTCTCGGCATCTTCATGGTGAAAGGGAAGAACGACGAGAACCTCGACCCACTCACGCCGGTGCGCCGCGGGTTCTGGGGCAGCGCACTCCTCGCCGCCGCAGGGACCGTGTTCCTCGCTTGGTTCATGATGCAGGGCATCGAGTCCCGCTACTATGTGGATGCGCACGGCGAAACCATCACAGGCGTGCGCAAGGTCTCCTTTGAAGACCTGAAGACCCTTTCCGCGATTGCACGCGTAGTGCACGGCCAGAAGGCAAGCCCGCTCAACCCGGGCTCGCAAGACATCGAGCCACAACCCGATTTGAGTGACGAGGATCTAACGGAGCAGGTGAACGACCTCCTCAGGGCGGACCGCGACACGCTCGCGCAGCAACTGCAGGGCTCCAACATCGAGATCCCCGAGTTCACTCCCGTCTCCGTTGACAGCGTTCGTATGCTGCGCGGCAGCCCGATGCTCAACTACTCGCTTCTCTCATCGCGCGTCTCTTCGGGACCGATCGTTCGCATCGGCCAGCAGCTCGACTCGCCGATCATGCTCGTAAAAGAGAGGGTGGCTCTTGGGGCGCCGCAAGAAGGTCAGGAGCCGCAGACCAGCGAGTCGTGGTCGCTCCGGCTGGAGAGCCAGCTTCAGCAAGCCTCGCCCGGCGTTGAGATCCTTGAGAAGTACCCGGTGTCGCTCGGCTACGGCGGCCCGCAATCAGACGGTCTGTACTGGCTCGTGCAGGCGCCGTTCAAGAAGAGCGACTTCGGCGAAGGCAACGAGGCATACAAGGCGCTCGCCAGTTTCCAGCCGCTCGACTACCTCACAAGGTACGTTGAGCCCCCCGACTTCTCGGCCGGTCAGCCCGATCAGATTATTGAGACGGGCAGCATGGCGGCGCTCGCCGAGCAGAAGGCTCCGGTCGCGTGGTACCTCTTCGCTCTTGCAATCATCGCGGGCATCTTCATGGCGTACCTGATCGAGCAACTGACCGACTACTTCGTCTCATTCGAGAAGAAGCCGGTGCGCGAGATCGCCTCAACGTCCACCGCCGGCCCGGCGCCGATGATTATCCAAGGCTTCGCATACGGATTGGAGAGCAGCGTGTGGGCGCTCCTGGCGATCGTCCTCGCCCTTGTAACTCCGCTCATCATCTTCCCGCCTGCCTTGTATGGCGGGTTCATCCTCTCGTTCTACGGTATCGCTTTGGTCGGCCTCGGACTGCTCACGACGACGGGGTACATCTTGGCGATGGACACGTTCGGCCCGATCAGCGACAACGCGCAGGGCGTGTACGAGATGTCGGGAGCACACAAACTTGAGAAGACGGAAGAGGGCAGCATGGCCGGTAGCCGCGCCGTGCAGCGCCTCGACGCCGCCGGCAACACGACGAAGGCGCTGACGAAGGGATTCGCCATTGCCACAGCCGTCGTCGCCGCCGTCGCGCTGTTCCACTCGTTCATCGAGGACGCGTATCTCGTGGGCAAGGGCCTTCCGATCGACATCCCACAGATCTTCCTCGGTCTGTTGATTGGCGGCGCAGTTCCGTTCCTCTTCAGCGCGTTCAGCATCAACGCCGTCGGACGGGCGGCGTTCCTCCTGATTCAAGAGGTGCGACGCCAATTCGCGGCTGACCCAGGCATCCTCAAGGGAACCAGCAAGCCCAACTACGGCAACTGCGTGGCGATCGTAACCGCCGCAGCGCAGAAGGAGTTGCTCGGCCCGGGCCTCCTCGCCATCTGCTTCCCGGTACTCGTTGGCTTCGGCTTCGCCATCGGCGGTCAGACCGTCGAGATTGCCGGCGTGCAGGTGAATATCACCGGCGCCCAGGCGCTCGGCGGATTCCTCGCCGGCTCGATCTTGAGCGGCCAACTGCTTGCCGTGCTCCTTGCCAACTCCGGCGGTGCGTGGGATAACGCAAAGAAGCTCATCGAGGACGGCAACTTCGGCGGCAAGGGCAGCGAGGCGCACAAAGCGGGCGTAGTCTGCGACACGGTCGGAGATCCGTTCAAGGACACCGCCGGGCCTGCGCTCAACCCGCTCATCAAAGTGATGAACCTCGTCGCCTTGCTCATGGCGGGCACGCTCGTGATGCCGATGGCGGACTGGATTCGGTACACCGCAGTCGGCGCATCGGTCGTAGGCATCATCATCGCTGTCTACTGGTCGAAGCGCGGCTCGCTCGGCACGGTGCTCCAGCAGATGGCGGAGCAGGCGGCCGGCGCGCCCGCGGTGGATTCCGGAGCAGCGACTCCCCCACCGCCACATGAGACCTCTCACATCAAGGAGAAGGAATAGACTCCGACGATGGCGATCCTCGTCAACAAAGAAACGAAGGTCATCGTCCAGGGCATGACGGGCCGCGAGGGAGGATTCCACACGCGGCAGATGGTCGCGTATGGCACGAAGGTCGTCGCAGGCGTCACGCCCGGAAAGGGCGGAATGGACTTCGACGGCATTCCGGTGTATAACTCGGTGGCGCAAGCGGTGGATGCGACCGGCGCGAACGCTTCGGTCATCTTCGTGCCACCGCCGTTCGCAGCCGACGCGATCCTCGAAGCCGAAGCGGCGGGCGTTCCACTCATCTGCGCGATCACCGAAGGCATCCCGCAAGCGGACATGTTGCGTGTCGTGAATCGGTTGCGAGAGAACGGACGCTCGCGCCTCATCGGGCCGAACTGCCCAGGCCTCATCACCGCCGAGGAATGCAAGATCGGCATCATGCCGGGTCAGATCTTCTCACGCGGCCCCGTGGGACTTGTGTCGCGATCCGGCACTCTTACATACGAAATCGTGAACGACCTGACGCTCGCGGGCTTGGGCCAAACCACGTGCGTTGGCATCGGAGGAGACCCGCTCCTCGGTACAAGGTTCGTTGACGTCCTACCGATGTTCCAAGAGGACGACGACACGAAGGCGGTCGTGCTCATCGGCGAGATCGGCGGTACCGACGAGGAGATCGCCGCAGAGTACATCAAGAAGATGTCCAAACCGGTCGTTGCGTTCATCAGCGGCAGGACCGCGCCCCCCGGCAAGCGGATGGGGCATGCAGGGGCCATCATCAGCGGTGGACTCGGAGGCCCCGAGAGCAAAGTCAAGGCGCTGAGCGAGGCCGGCGCGCGCGTCGCTGATACGACAGCCCAGATTCCAGAATTCGTCGCCGAGGCTTTGGGCAGAGCCGCGCGTGCGTAGCCGCCGGGCCCCGAAGGTATACTCCCGCCTCCGACCAAGGCCGACATAGCTCAGCGGTAGAGCAGCTGTTTCGTAAACAGCAGGTCGCCGGTTCGAATCCGGCTGTCGGCTCCACCGGCACATCGCATCTTGGGGGCGGCGGGTGCCCGGAACCAAAGCCTTCAAGGCGGCGGACGACCTGCCGCGACCACCGGCTGCCTGGGAACCGACGGCTGGCGAGTACGGTATACTCATTGCAATCTCTGCGAAGACTCGCATAGAAGGAGGTTCGTATGTTGACTAGTATTGTTGCCAGTACGCTTCTGCTGGCTGTGGGGCAGGCGGACGGTGCCAGCCTCATCGCCAAGCACGAGCAGGCGCTCCGCGAGGCGAAATCGCTCACGGTGACCTTCACCGTGCAGCATCTCCCCGCTGCGCCCGAGGAGGTCACGCTCACCTTCAGCCGACCCGGCCTCATCCGCATCGAGTCGCCGTCCATCCTTCGGATGACCGACGGCAACAAGGTGTGGGAGTACGACAAGAAGTCGAACTCGTACACGGAGTTCGAAGGCGGACTCGAAGAGGCGATGGATTGGCTGAAGGCGGACGACGTCTACGCTTGGGCTGCGTTCTTCACGAAGGACCAGTTCTCCAAGGTGACCAACGTCAAGTCGGGGAATCCCCGGATGATCTTGGGTCACCGAGTTGTCCCTGTCGAGTTCACGATTGACGCTCGCTCCAGCAAAACGGGCACGCTGTATATTGATCAGGCGCTCGGGGTTGCCCGCGGCGCTTCGATCAAGGCGGCACGCTCGGGCGATTCGAGCGAACTGATCGTCCTCGCAAAGGACATCTCTCTTGGCACAGATGCCCTCGGCGCGAGCGACTTCAAGTTCGCCGAGCCGGCGGGCGCCAAGAAGGTTGAGGTGTCCGCTCGCGATATGGGCAAGTGGTACACCGACCTGAGCGAGGCTCTGAAGATCGCCAAGGCGAGCAACCGCCTGGTGTTCATTGACATTGGAACCGAGTGGTGAGGGTACTGCCAGAAGTTGGCCCGTGAGGTCTTCCCAACCACCGAGTTCAAAGAGCAAGCAAAGTACTTCGTCTTCGTCCACCTCGACGGAGATCACCAGAAGGACCAGGTCAGCCAGTTCGGCGTGAGCGGCTACCCAACGATGGTCATCCTGAACAAGGAAGGCAAAGAGATTCATCGCATCGTCGGCTACCGCCCGCTGGGTGACATCCTTAACGAGATGAACAAGGCGAGGAGCATGGGCGACTAACGCTCGAGCGACTCGTTGCTGAGAAGAGCCTGGGGCGTGAGCAGCCAGGCTCTTCTGCTTTCGAGTCGACAGGCGACAAAACGGAGTATCCTAAGAGAAGCGATGGAACAAATCCTGCTCGCCGCTCCGAGAGGCTTCTGCGCCGGCGTAGCCTATGCCATCGAGGTGGTTGACCTCGCGCTGAAGGCTCACGGCGCCCCGCTCTACGTGCGGCACGCCATCGTACACAACGAACATGTCGTGCGTTCGTTTGAGCGCCGAGGGGTCATCTTCGTAGAGCGCGTGGAGGAGATACCGGAAGGCTCCACCGTGGTGTTCAGCGCCCATGGCGTCAGCCCGGCGGTTCGAGAGGCGGCGGCGGCGCGCAACCTGCGCGTCATTGACGCAACATGCCCCCTGGTTACGAAAGTGCATCGCGAGGCGGCGCGATTTGCTCGGCAGGGCTACCACATGCTGTACATCGGGCATCGCGGGCACGTCGAGGCGGAGGGCACCATGGGGGAGGCGCCAAGTCAAATGACCCTCGTGGACGGCATCGAGGAGGCTGAGCGTGTGCAGCCGCCGGAAGGCCCGCTCGCCGTCGTAACGCAAACAACGCTGTCGGTGGATGAAGTGGAGCGCATCATGGCGGTGCTTCGTCGGCGCTTCCCACACATCGAGATGCCGAAGAAAGAGGACATCTGCTATGCAACGACGAACCGCCAAGCCGCCGTGAAGCAACTCGCCGAGCGCGCAGACTTGGTGCTGGTTGTCGGCAGCCGCACCTCGTCGAACAGCAACCGACTGCGCGAGGTGGCGGAGAGTTGCGGCGTTCCCGCCTATTTGCTCATGGAGCCGTCGGAGGTAGAGGAGTCTTGGCGCACCGACTATCCCGTCGTGGGCGTAACGAGCGGCGCGTCTACGCCCGAGGAGCTCGTAGAAAACATCGTCGGGTCGTTGCTCGAGGGGAATGAGAGCGCCGAGGTGACGGTGCTCGAGACGATCCGCGAAGATGTGACGTTCATCCCGCCACGGGACCTGATTGCTTCCGCGACTGCTGAACGCGCGACGTAACAGCGCGTCCAGCCCCTCTGCGCGGCCACGTCGCGATAGGGAGGGGGGGATCTGTCCCTCCACAGCTTGCTGTGGAGGGTTCTGAG
>JBFMFD010000154.1:0-5851 GCA_040752255.1 Armatimonadota bacterium | reverse complement strand
AAGCTTCCCCGACCGGGGAAGGGCGTCAGATCGCTCAGCCAAGCGCCGTATCCATCGGCGCACCAGCGAAATCTACGGTGACTGCGGGCTTGCCAAGCAGCTTGGCGATGCCCTCGTTCGCCGCCTTCAGCTCCTTTTGTCCATAGCCTATCCACACCTTTTCCACCTTCCCGCCGGGAGCCACGAGAATGGTCGTGGGTGAGGCGTACACGCCGAACGCAGCGATGACCTTGTAGTCCGGGTCGAGCAAGGAACCGAACGACGCCTTGTGAGTCTTCTGCCACGCGTCGTAGCCCTCTCTGCCGTCGTTAACCACGCCAACGACCGTAACCCCGTCCTTGGCGTACGCCTTCGAGATGCGGTCATAGAACTTGGTCGCCTCCGACGTAACGGGGCACGTCGTGCTGATGAAATAGACCAGCACCGGCTTCTCCTTCGCGGCTGCAGAAAGGTCGAACTGCTTGCCGGTGGTCAGTTTCCCCGCGAACTGTGGCGCAGGCTTTCCCGCCTCGATGACGTCTTGTGTGGGCGCGCCCGCAACCGCAAAGGCGAGCGCGGCGATAACCATGGTGCTCATACTCAAGAATACGTCTGACGCGCCGATTTGTTCCGGGGGTAGAGTCTCCCCGAATGCGAGTCGCGGTCATCGGTGCGGGAATTGCGGGGTTGAGCGCCGCACGCGAACTCGCCTCGCTCGGCGCGGACGTGGTCGTCTTCGAGGCGGAGAGGCGCGTCGGCGGGCGCGCCCTCACTTACACCCGAGACGGCTTCACCGCCGACATGGGCATCCAAACGTACACCCCGCGGGGCACGAACCTCGAAGATGCCATTCGCCTCGCAGGCGATGAGGCGCTGCCCATCCCCGGCGACATCTTCCTGCACGTCGAAGGGCGCGCCATTCCAGGCTCGCCTGAACGAAACCAGGAGGTGCGCTTCACCTTCCAACCCGGCAACCACCGACTGGCGGAGATTCTCGCCCGAGGCGTGGACGTCCGCCTCGGAGCGCCGATCGAGAAGATCCTAAAGACCAAGGGCGCGTTCCGCGTCGCGGGGGAGGACGCAGACGCCGTCATCCTGACGCCGCCGATGCCCGAGACGCAGCGGCTGCTCGCCACCGTAGGCGACAAGCGCAACCTTGCAGGGGCAGCCTATCGGCCCTGCATCTCCATCGCGCTCGCCTACCGCGCCGTGCTCAAGCCCCGGCCCTACTACGCCCTGCTGGCGGAAGACCGAATGGAGCCGGTTCTGTGGGTCGGCATCGAGAACCTCAAGTGCGCAGGGCGCGCACCCGACGGCTGGACGCTTCTGGTCGCTCAAACCGGGCCGTCCTACAGCCGCTCGCACATGGCAACTGCGGACGAGGCCCTGGTGCGTACCGTCTCGAGAACCGTGCGCCGCATCTTCGCCGGCGAGCTCGACAAGCCCGAGTGGGCCCACGTCGTGCGGTGGGAGAGGTCACAGCCGGAGCGGGTCGTGCTTTTCGACAGCGCCAACCAGCAGGGCGGAAGGCTCATCGTCGCCGGAGACGGCACGCTCGCCGGCCGCGCCGAGAACGCCTATGAGACCGGGCTGCGAGCCGCACACCTCGCCGTTGAGCGCGTGCGCGGGACGGCCTAGTTGCGGTGGCTCCGCGTGCCGTGGGGGGCATGGAGCCGCATGGGAGGCTCCTCGCCGTCGTGAGGCAATGCCTCCGTCGGAGGTGCACCGCGCACACGGAACCAGGCCCGACGCCCGAGCCAGCCCACTACGACCGCCCCGCACAGAACAACGAACCAGTCGCCCGTCCTCGCGTACAGAGTCCATCCGACCCGCGGCGAAACCGATGCGGCTGCGCTGACGCCGTCGCCCACGCCGACCTCGCGCACGATACGCCCGCGGCGGTCCACAACCATGCTGACGGCGTGCGTGTCGGCTCGGACAATCGGAACGCCCAACTCAGCGGCTCGGAACGGCGTGTAGGCGGCGTGCACGGACTCGACGAACGCCCCTCGCGACACAGGGTCGAGGGTGGGTAATGCGATGATCTGCGCCCCTGCAGACACAACGGAATCGCGCATCACCTGTGGGTAGCACGAGTCGTAGCAAATGTTCAAGCCGATGCGGAAGCCTTTGAATTGCGCCGCAACGGCCTCCTCGCCCGCTTGCCTCTCGAGGCGCTCGCCCCCGAACAGCTTGCGCTTGGCGTATCGTGGCGACTCGCCGGAAGCCGAGAACAGACCCGCCACGTTCCTCGGCGGGTGCGAGCCGTCCTCGAACGTCGTCACAAAGGCAGGATGCCCGGGCGAGGCTGCCAACGCCAGGAGCGCACCGCTGCCGCCGCCCGCAGCCGCGCCGTTACCGCTCAACTCGGGAAGGACGACCAACTCGGCGCCCGTCGCTCGAGCCAGCTCGGATAGGTGGTCCAGGTCGGTGGAGAAGGTCTGGACGACGCCGACGCGGAGCGCTACCTCGTCGTCTCCCTCCGGCGTCGCCGCGAGCGTTCCCAGCAGGAACGCCACCGCATAGGCGCTCGCAGCCCCCATGATGAGTGACGGGCGGCGGGACGCGATTGCCCGAACCCAAAGGAGGTTCAGCGCCCACAAAACGTATGAGACCGCCCATATCCCTGCCAAGGAAGCCAGCAGGAGGAAGCCCGGCGCCCGATACTGGCTGAGGGCGAAGTGCACCGGCAACTCGAGCAGGGACAGCGCCTCGAGCAGCACCGGCACGGCAGCGAGCACCCAGACGCCCCAGCGTCCGAGCCTGCGCAATTCAGCAAACACGCCCATGGTAACCGCCAGCGTCACGCCAAAGATCGCCAGGCCCGCCGCCGCCCAATCCAGGGGGCCGTCGGCGGGGTGCGGCGAAACCCACTCCAGGGCGACGACGCCAAGCGCGGCGCCTGCGACCAGAAGCCCGCAAAGAAACCCCGCGATGAACCTCGTTCGCCTCACGGCAAGCAGGGCGGGAACGAGGGCGACGCCCGCCAACCAGTGAACATCCCGAGGGGGCAAAGAGAGAATCAGCAGCAGCCCCGAAACGGCCGCCGCCCCGAGCAAGAGGAGAGATCGCTGCGTGAGGGCGCGGATGCGGTTGGGCGGCACGCGGCCTCCGCGTTAGTAGTGCCAGTCGAGGTCGGTCGCTTCCTTGGCGTGCGCCTCGATGAACTCGCGGCGGGGCTCTACCTTGTCGCCCATCAGTTTCGTGAACACCATCTCTGCCTCGGTGGCATCTTCCGGATGGAGGCGAATCTGGATGAGGTTCCGCCGGGCAGGGTTCATGACCGTGTCCTCGAGCTGGTCGGCGTTCATCTCGCCCAGACCCTTGAACCGCGTGATTTGGATGTCCTTTCTCCGCCGACGAAGGTCCTTCAGAATCTCGTCGCGTTCTTTCTCAGTTTGGGCATACAGGACGTCGTCCTTTCCCGCCTTGATGGTAAACAGCGGGGGAAGAGCGAGATAGACGAATCCGCCCTCCACAAGTGGACGCATGTAGCGATAGAAAAACGTTAGGAGAAGCGTTCGGATGTGCTCTCCGTCAACATCGGCATCGGAGAGGATGATGATCTTGTGGTAGCGGAGCCGTCCAATGTCGAACCCGTCGCTCTCGCGCTTGCCGTTTCGCCCCTCTTCGTCGCCGTCGCCGTTCCGACCGAAATCCATGGCGATGCCGGTGCCGATGGTTGAGATGAGCGCCTTGATCTCCTCGTTGTCGAGCGCCTTGTCGGGTCGGGCCTTCTCCACGTTGATAATCTTGCCCTTGATCGGAAGAATCGCCTGGAAGCGTCGGTCGCGCGCGGACTTAGCGTTGCCGCCCGCGGAGTCGCCCTCGACGATGAACAGTTCTGCCTTGTGAGGGTCCTTCTCGCTGCAGTCCGCGAGCTTTGCCGCCAGGCCGTAGGAATCGAGCGCGCTGCTGCGCTTCACAGCCTCGGCTGCCTTCTTCGCCGCCTCGCGTGCGCGCTGCTCGATGATCGCCTTCTCGACAATGCGTCGGGCGATGGGCGGGTTCTCTTCAAGGAACTCCATCAGCCCTTCGCCGACGATCGAGTTGACGATGCCCTCCACCTCGCTGTTCCCCAACTTCGTCTTCGTCTGACCTTCGAACTGCGGATGGAGCAACTTGACCGAGAGGACCATCGTCAGGCCACCACGCACGTCGTCGCCTGTGAAGTTAGGGTCTTTCTCTTTCAACTGACCGGACTTGCGCGCGTACTGGTTGATGACGCGCGTCAGAGCGGTCTTCGAGCCCGTCGTGTGCGTACCGCCCTCTACCGTGTTGATGTTGTTGGCGAAGGAGAGCACCGTCTCGGCGTATCCGCTGTGATACTGGATGGCGACCTCGACATCCACATCGTCCCGGGACTTCTTGAGGAAAATCGGCTTGTGCAGCGGGTTGTGCGCCTCATTGAGGTCCTCTACCAGCGCCTGAATGCCCTTCTTGAAGTGGAACGTCTCGTTGTCGTCGGGGTTCTGCTCGTTCACGAACGTGAGCGTGACGCCGGCGTTCAGATAGGCAAGCTCGCGCATGCGCTCTTTCAACCGACGAGGCTCATACGTGAGCGTCTCAAACACCTCTGGGTCTGCGGACCATCGGGTGTACGTTCCGGTCTTGTTCGTCTTCTCGCCGCGCTTCACCAGCGCTTCCGGCTTACCGCGAACATAGCGTTGATGCCATCGGTAGCCGTCCCGCTCGACGGTAACCTCGCACCACTCGGACAGAGCGTTCACGCAGGAAACGCCGACGCCGTGTAAGCCGCCGGAGACGCGGTAACCACCACCGCCAAACTTGCCTCCCGCGTGCAGCGTACACATGACGACCTGCAACGCCGACACGCCGTACTTCTCATGCAAGTCAACCGGGATGCCGCGACCGTTGTCCTGCACGCTCAGCGAGTTGTCCTCGTGCAACGTGCAAACGATGCGGTCGCAGTGGCCCGCGAGCGCCTCGTCAATCGAATTGTCAAGGACCTCGTTGAAAAGGTGATGCAGGCCGCGAGCGCCTGTGTCGCCGATGTACATCGCCGGGCGCTGGCGAACAGCTTCGAGACCTTCGAGAACCGTGATCTGTTTCGCGGTGTACTTGCCGGTCGTTGCGCCGTCGCGCTTTCCCTTGGAGACGCTCTTCTTCGAAGCGGACTCGGTCGCGCTTCCCTTCTTTGCGGGAGCTGCCTTCTTGGGCGAGGCGGTGACGGCGGCTTTGTGCGACGCAGCCGCGTCCTTCTTGCGGGTTGCGGCGCCTTCCTTGGCTGCCTGAGAGGTTTTCCTTGCCATGTTCGTAAGTTGCTAATCCGTACCGTTCCCTCGGCGTCCCTCGGCGGGAGCATTCCTTCGGGGCGGATCGCTTCCCGATTGTACCCGTTTCAGGGGTCGGATTGCACGCCCCAGCCGCCTCCGCCGGGCGTCTCGATGATCAGCCGGTCGCCCCGACTCAGACGCGCCGAAGCCTTCGAGCCGAGCGGCTCGATCTGCCCATCTGAGCGGACAATCCGGTTGCTTCCGGGCGCCCCGGGCAGGCCTCCGAAGGCGCCGGGGGCCCCGCCCGCACGCCGATCCGAGAGGATCGAGACCTCACCCTCCTCGTCGAGGAATTCGAGCTCTCGAACGACCCCCTCGCCGCCCCGGTGTCGCCCCTTCCCGCCGCTGCCCTCGCGCAGTTCGTACCGAACCACTCGGAGCGGCAACTCCACCTCAAGAGTCTCTGACGGCGTGTTCGCGGTGTTCGTCATGTGGCTGTGCCACCCTGAAGCGCCCGCCCTCTCTGGACCGCCCCCGCAGCCCCCACCCAGGGTCTCGTAGTACGCCCAGTCAGGGGCTCCTAATGCAACATTGTTCATTGTGCCCTGGCTGCATGCAGGAATCCGCCCGGGCAG
>JBFMFD010000153.1:0-6033 GCA_040752255.1 Armatimonadota bacterium | reverse complement strand
GGCGGGCCCCGTAGTCCGTCTTACGGCTACGATGCGCGGACCGCCCGCGCGTTGGCGCCGTCCTTGCTCTCATAGCCGCGGTTCATCCACGGCTGCCGCACGATGCAGCGCCACCAGTCGGCCTCGGACGGGATGAACCCGCCGCAGTCCTCCTTCACATGCTGCTCGCCGATGTAGCGGACGGGCACCTTCGTGCCGCTGCTGTTGGTGATGGTCTTGCCGAACACGCGCTCGGCCTCGAAGATGCCCTCCGCGTGATGGCGCTTGGCCCGGTGCCTGGCCTCGGCCAAGTGGGCCTTGCTCTCGTCGAACCAGTCGTGCACGGCCTGGTAGTCCTCGGGCTTGCCGCCAAAGAGACGGGCGGAGCTGACGGCGTGATGATAGGTATGGCTCACAGGGCGTGCTCCGAATACTCGCTCGACTCGATGCGGTAGTTGTGCTCGGCCTTGGCCTCGCCCGCCTCGATATCCAGCACGATGGTCCCGAAGCCGCCCTCGTTGTTGTACCAGTCGATGCCGAGGAACGAGAGGAAGTCAAGGGCGAAGTCGCTCAGCGCCTCTTTCAGCGCGACCGTGGCCTGGTAGGGCTTACGGTCCCACTCCTTGCGCTCGGCGTCGTAGACGCTCTCGAAGCGCTCGACCGTAATGCTCTGCCCGTCCAGGTTCGCGGGCTGCTCCTTCTGGACGCGGGAGCCCTTCTTCATGGCCCGGACTTCCTGGATGTCGCCCGAGTCCCCGCAGCCGTCATACTCGACCTCGACCCTGACGACGCCCAGCGGCTTGAGTTTCTCGGCCAGCAGACGCCGCCGCTCCTTCAACGCCTCGTGCTCGCGGCTCACGCACTCATTCATGTTCATGTGTGTTCTCCTTTGGGCTAAGGCGCCCACGGACCGCCCCGGGTCGCCCCAGGGCGGCGGCGTGGACGCCCTAGAGAAGCCCGCCGTCGCGGAAGCTGAAGTAGCGCAGGGACGCTCCCTCCCCTTCGCCGATGACGATGTGGTCCGCCACGGGTATGCCGAGGATTTCCCCCGCCCGCTGGAGCCGCCGAGTCGCCTCGCGGTCCTCGGAGGACGGAGCCGGGTCGCCGCTCGGGTGGTTGTGCGCCACGATGACCGCCGCGCCGTTGAGCAGGATGGCCGCCCGGAACACCTCGCGCGGATGCACCAGGGACGCGGAGAGCGTCCCGACGCTGACCTCGTTGACTCCGATGACCCGCTTCCTCGCGTCGAGCACCATCAGGCAGAAGTGCTCTTCCGGAGCGTCGCCGATGAACTCGCGGAACAGCCGCGCCGCCTCTCGGGGCTCCGTGACCGCCGCCGTCCCCTCCTTGAGGATGGAGCCCGTCCGGTCGAGCATCACCCGATAGAGAGGCACTCTCGCTCGCTTCACAGCCTCCGTGGCCGGGGACTTTCCCCCTCCAGGCGCCGTGTCCGTCCTGCCATCACCGACTTTCACGCAGCTCTTGTTTTTCATAACCACCTCCGACCGCCCGGAGGGTCGAAGGCGGCCGAGGAGCGGCGCCGCGATGAGGAATAAATGGTGGGTCCCCACCTGGCGACCGCCCCCGGCGCAGCCGAGCTGGCGGCCGCGCGGAGCGCGCTGTCGGGAAATTTGGGGCACGGCGGGGGTTGGGCCGGATTTCCCGATCGTCGGAGGGGGTGACCGTTTATGCCGCAGGCACGGCGCCGCTCACTCCTGGCCGGCTGAGCGCGAGATGGTTATGAAAAACAAGAGCTGCGTTATGGCCTAGCCGGGAAAGGAACGGCTGCTTCGTTCAGGACCCCGAAGGGGTGGAGCGCCCGCGGACCGAACCGCCGTGGACTCGTTGAACGGTGCTTGGTATTATCCTTGTAACATGACGATGAAGCTGTTCAAATCGGACGCCGGGGTGTTCCAGCCGATCCAGAAGAGGCAGTTCGGCTTCGAGCGCCTGGAGAAAAATCTCGAGGACTGGCTCGGTGCCAATCCTCATCTCCTCGGCGACGATATCCTCCTCATCGGGCGGCAGGTGAAGACCGATCGCGGCGCGTTCATCGATCTCCTTGCTCTTGACCAGCACGGCCGAGTCGTCGTGATCGAGTTGAAGCGGGGGCGAGCTCCCCGCGACACCGTCGCCCAGCTCAACGACTACCTCACCGCGATCAGCGGTTGGTCCGACGGCGAGCTCGCGCGCAAGGCCAACCTCATCCCCTTCGATCGCGAGGTCAACAACCTCGTGCGGCGCTTCAAGGAGCACTTCAAGGTCACCCACGTGCCGGACTTCAACGACGAGCAGGTCGGCGTCGTAGTGGCGGAGGACTTCGACTCCGACTTCATCACCCAAATCAGCGGCCTGCGATTCGACTGCCGCGTCCTGCAGTTCTCGAACTTCGTCACGGCGTCCAACGATGAGTACCTGCTTATAAATCCTCTGCACGACTCGGCGCGCCCGGCACAGGCCGCGGAGGAAGACGAAGGGAATGAGAATGGGGAAGCGGTGAGCGTGCCTGCCGACGTGAAGGAGCGCTTTTCAAGGCTGCTCAACGACGTAGAGGGACTGCTGGAGCACGCCTGCCCTGCCGGCGAGGGTTGGAGGCTCCACAGGAGCAGGCAATACGTTCAAGGCGTCTTCTCTCGCTGGAAGACCATCTATGAAGGCATCTCACTCTACTACGACCCCACGGATCGCACGCTCCAGGTACACACTAACTGCCAACCCCGCCATAACCGCGCGCTCAGGGCCCTGCTCACCGCCCATCGGCGCGAGATTGAAGAGGCCCTCGGAAACAAAGTCTCATGGGAGGAGCATCCTTCGAGTTGTCTCTACGAGACGGTACCCGATGACCCGGAATTCGTCGCTGGACGCATCCGTCGCTTTATCGAGGTCCTGAAACCTTACCTGGACGAGACTCTGCCGGGGCGCGCGTCGACCAATGGGACGGGCAGCGTCACGAAACTGCAGCTCGACTTCTGGAGCGGCTTTCGCGCCTACGCGGAGAAGGCCGGCAGCAAACTACGCTATCCGGTCCCGCGCCCTAAGGGCTGGATGACGATCAACACCGGGGGCTTCCTCTACGTCGCCATCGCGAGCCAGAACCGCCTCGCCGTCTACATTGCGATCAAAGGCCCAGACCGCAAGAAGAACTTCGACCTGCTGAAGGCAGAGAAGGCCGCGATCGACAAGGAGTTCGGCGCCCCGCTGCGCTGGGAGCTGCTGCCGACGAAGAAGGAGAGCCAAATCCAGACCCACTTCGACGGCAAGCTCCTCGACCGTACGTCATGGCCCAAGGCGTATGAATGGATGCTCCACTCCCTCGAACGCTTCCATGAGATCTTCGTGCCACGCATCAAGCGGCTGAAGTTGCGACCATAGGAGACAGAAGTCATGCCCAATATCGGCGCTCTGCTGAGAGACGAAATTCAGAGATTGGCCCGCCGGGTATCCAGGCAGAACACCATGCGCCTGAAGAAGGATGTCGTACTCCTAAAGCGCCGCATTGCGGAGCTCGCCAAGATCTCCGAGCAGCTCCGACACGAGAATGCGAAGCTCCTGGCTGATTACAGGGAGCGTATGGCGACGCCGCCTACGGCGTCCGGCAAGGAGGTCGCCCAGGCTCATCTCGGCCCGCATCTCATTCATGCTCAACGGGCGCGACTTGGCCTCTCTCGCGAGGCATTCGGGAAGCTGGTCGGCGCGAGCGCAGGAGCGGTGCTGGCGTGGGAAGGCGGCCGCTCCAAGCCCCGTGATAAGGCTCGAGCGACATTGATTGCTATCCGGAAGCTGGGGAAACGCGAAGCTCAATGGCGCCTGGAAGCCTTGAGCGTGAACGACTCCCAGGCAAGACCCCGGGTCTTGTCAAAGACGAAGGCGCGCTAAGCCTCAGGCTTCGGGAGCAGGATTCGGCACTGCAAGAAAGAGCGCGCAGCCCATCGCCTCGGCGAGCAGGGCGCAGCGTTGGACCGCATGGAGCTTCTCCAAGCGGTGAAACGCGAACTCGCCTTTCGACAACTCCTTCACGGACTGCGCCGCCAAGCCCGCGAACTTCTCCAACCCTGACAAGGCGGCGTTCCCGTCCGGCCGGTCCGATAGCGCCTGTTTCACGACGGCAAGCAGCGCCTCCAGGCCGTACTCCCCTTTGCCCGGCTTGGGCTCCGAGCAGACGAGGTGCTGCGGCCCGACTGGGTCGTAGTCGAAGTGGTGGTCCGCCATATCCGGCAACGGCCCGATGACGGACGGGGGGAGAATCTTCGAGTTTGCGGGGACATGGCCGTCCACGGAAAGTGAGTGCAAGTCATGGACCCGATGGAACCGCGGGCTCGCGTAGCGCACGGGAGTCCCCGCTAACTCATGATCGAGAAGGGCTTGATGCTGCCCAGAATGACGCCTCGGCATGAGCTTGAAGCGGTAGTAGGGACCGGCGAAATGCCGTCGGTGCTGGCCGCTGCGGCGCCTGATGTGGTCGGGTATCTTGAACTGAAAAAGCACGGGGACCGCGCCGAACCGGATGAGCAGATCGTATCCGCCTCCGACTGCCCCCTCCTGGCGAAGGTTCGGGAAAATCGGGGCGAAACGAACGGAATCCCGCGCCCGACGCCACAGGTTCTCCGTGAAATTGAACGCGTACGACGACTCGCTGAACTCACACGGGCTGCCGGCCATGCCGTAGCGTAACAGCCGCGCCGAACCCTGTCAATCGAAGCGCCCGTATCGAGTCATTCCAGGTAGCTGTCCACTTCCTCACGTGCGTCTTCGAGCGGCATTTCATGTCCACCGAGCCGACGAAGGCCCATCAAGTGGCGGATCATCGCTCCTTTAGATTGACCGGGAAAGCGCGAATTGCCGATGCGAAGATTGTGGCGCCGGCATGCATACATGGTTCCGCCTCCTAGGGGCTGCTCCAACGGGACGAATGGGCATCCCTAGACTCATCGTAACAGCGGCACGCGGTTGCGGCAAGGGCGTGAATCTGGCATAATCTCGTCGTTCTACCGCAGTCCGTGGCGAGGTAGCTCAGTGGTAGAGCACCGGTCAACAAATCGGCCCCTCCCGCCGGCGACGGCGGGAATTGCATCAGGCTATATCGGTGGAACTCCCACCCCGGCGAGAGCTGGGCGGACAATACCGAGGGAAGGCCTCGAGGAACGTGAACCTCGGGGAACCCGTAACGACTACACGCCTGACCGCTCTAGAAGCGGAAGATATAGTCTGGTCTTCACGGTAACGTGAAGAGGTCGGACGCTCGACCCTGTCCCGCGAGGGGCGGTAACAAAACGCTGAAAAACCGGGTGTCGCCAGTTCAATCCTGGCCCTCGCCACCATCTTTGAAAGTCGTCACGTGATGTCGGGATGGGCCCTGAAAATGGGCTCATCTCGACACACATCTCGACAAAAATTCGGAACGAGAGCTCATTTTCGGGGTCGTGGCGTACCGAAAAATGACGAAGAGACAATCACTTCTTCGCCCGGCTCGCGCCAAATGTAGTCCAGTCTGAAAAACCGGGTGTCGACAGTTCGATCCTGTCCCCCGCCACCACCTTTTCCATGCGGCGCGTCATCCTCCTCCTCGCGGTCGCTCTCGGCGCGGGCCTCGTCTCGGCCCAGCCCGCCTCCACGCCCGGGCCCGTCGTGCGCGCGGGCGCCGACCAGCGCTTCGCGGCCTCCGGCTCGCTGCCGCCGGGCGCCGAGTATCACCTGATGTGGGAGGACCCCGTCTCCAAGGGCGTGCAGGCGCTGGTGCGCGTGCCCAAGGGCTACTTCATCCCCCCGCACTCCCACACGCGCAACGAGACCATGCTCGTCATCAAGGGCAAGCTCACGCTCGACTTCGGCGCGACGCGGTCCACCTTGAAGGCCGGCGACTACGCCCTCCTGCCCGCCGGCACGGCGTTCTCCCTGAAGGCCGAGGGCTGGGGCCAGACCGAGTTCTTCATCGCCTTCGACGGCCCCTACGACTCCAAGCCCGCCGAGCTGAAGTAGGGGGTCAGGCACGCAGCTTAGTTCAGCCTGGCACCCAGCTTAGTCATCTTCGGCATGCGACCCGAGACGCTCTTCATC
>JBFMFD010000152.1:0-6142 GCA_040752255.1 Armatimonadota bacterium | reverse complement strand
CCGGCCGCCGGAATGGAGTGCTTCTATGCATACACAATGCCTGTCGGTCTGGCCGCGCTCCTCCTGCTCTCATGGCGTTCCATGGAGGGGGCCGACCCATCGGATTCCGTGCCGCGCCCTGATAGGGGAGAGACACGTGAAACGTGATGAACACCACGCCCGCGCCATCTGGTAAACCGCCCGCCGATGACCCACGAGAACTTCGAAGAGATCTGGCAGAGGAGGTTTGGGTTCCCGCCTGCGGCTGTGGCGGCGGAAGTTGCGCCGTTCTTGCGTCATCGCAGCGTTCGCTCCTATGACCGCACGCGGGACCTGCCCGAGGAGACGGTGCGCGCGCTCATCGGCGCTGCCCAAAGCGCATCCACGAGCAGCAACCTCCAGCTTTGGTCGGTCATCTCTGTGCAGGACCCCCAGCGACGCGAAGCGATAGCGAAGCTCTGCGCCGACCAAGACCACGTGCGGGAGGCGCACTGGTTCTTCGCGTTCCTCGTTGATCACCATCGTCTAAGGGCTGCTGCGCTGGCGGCCGGCCAGAACCCGAGCGGTCTCGACTACATCGAGTACTTCGTCATGGGCCTCGTGGATGCCGCGCTGGCGGCTGAGCGGATGGTGTGCGCCGCCGAGTCGCTCGGCCTCGGGGTGTGCTACATCGGCGCCCTTCGAAACGACGCGCAAGGGGTCGCCGAGCTTCTCGACTTACCCGACGGCACGTTTGGCGCCTTCGGCTTATGCCTGGGCTGGCCGTCCCCCGAGGCGCGGGCGGAGATCAAGCCCCGCCTGCATCCCGATTCCATTTGGTTTCGGGAGACGTACAGAAGGCACGTTGATGTTGGCGAATACGATGAACGGATGCGCGAGTTCTACGAATCGCAGGGCATGAACCCGGGCGTCACATGGACCATGCGCTCGGGGCGCCGCGTGGACGACCACCATCTCACCGGTAGAGAGGCGCTGAAGGAGTTCCTCTTGAACCGGGGATTCAATCGGCGCTAACGCGCGACTTCGGTGAGGGGCAGCGCGCGCGTACCGGCCCGCGCTTCGCTGCTCGAACCCGAACCAACTCCGCGGCGATGCTCACCGCGATCTCCTCGACCGACTCCGCGCCGATGTCTAAGCCCATCGGCGACTGCACTGCTTGAAACTGCTCGTCGGTGCAGAGGCCCTCTCCCACCATCTCCTTGCGAATCACCTCCCTCTTTCGCTTGCTGCCGATCATGCCGAGGTAGGCGCGCTCGCGATGAATGACCTCTTTCAGCACGCGCGCGTCGTTGCGATGTCCGCGCGTTACGACGCAGATAAAGGAGTCGTGGTCGGTTTCCATCTCACGCGCGTACGCTTCCGGGAGCGCGCAAACCCGCTCGTGGGCGAAGGGAAGCGCGCGTTCCGTCAAGAGGTCTTGGCGGTCATCCACGACGGTTACGCGAAAGCCGAGCGACGCGCCCAGTTTTGCCACTTCCTTTCCCACGTGACCCGCGCCGAAGATGATGAGCCGCTCCGGGGGCATTACCGGTTCGAGGAAGCGCTCGCCGTCGAGAGTCTCGCGCCTCGTCCTCATCGCCTCCAGCGCCGGCTCGTCGCCCCCGCAGTCCGCGCGGAGAAGGAAGCGCACGCTGCCTCGTTCGAGGTCATACTCGATCACACCGGCTGCCTGCTCGTCGAGCGCACGGCTCAACTGCGAGACCAGCGCGTCGGAGGACGGCAGCAGCAGCACGCGCACGCGGCCTCCGCAAATCAACCCATCGTCCCAGCCGAAGTCGTCATCCAAGCGAAACTCGCGGCACAGGAAGCCACCGTCATGCATCGCCTGCAACCCTAAGCGGCGGCACTCGGCCTCGAGACAGCCCCCGCCGATGGTCCCGATGACCTCTCCATTACGCAGAAAGAGGCTCTTCGCGCCGGGGACCTGGGGCGCCGACCCGCTCCGCCCCACGACGACCGCGAGGCAGAACCCCATGCCCTTCTTGTGGAGGGCAAGCGCCTGTTCGAGCAGCGAGTTCATTGGTTTCCGGTACTACGGTACCGCCACCGGCGCGCGTTCCGCAAGGGGCGGCCGCTCAGAGCACGGCCTCCATCACCCTCTCGGCGATTAGATGCTTGCCGAAGGGCGGCATGAGGTAGAGGCCATCCGCCATGCCGGGCAGGCGAGCACAGAACTCTTGCGCGACTTCGATGCCCACATCGAGAGCGGCGTCCTCATCGGCCTCTGCCATCCTCTTTCGCAGCCACTCGGGAATCTCGATTCCGGGCACTTCGTTGTGCATGAACTCCGCGTGCCGGGCGCTTCGAAGCGGCAGGCATCCGATGAGAATCGGCCGGTCGAGGTCTCGCGCGGTCTGGATGGCTCGATCGAGGTGGGTCTCCTCGAAGATCGGCTGCGTGTAGATCAGGTGCGCGCCCGCCTCGACTTTGCGCGTCAAGCGGTCTACCTCTTGTTGAAAGTCGGGCGCGAGCGGATTGAACGCGACGGCAATCGTGAACGCGCACTTGCGGCGCACGGTGTTCCCTGCCAGGTCAATACCTTGATTGAACCGAGAGAGCACGCGCACCAGCCCGACGGAGTCGATGTCGAAAACGCTCGTGGCGGCCGGGAAGTCGCCGATGTTCGCAGGATCGCCCGTTATCGGCAGCACGTTGCGAAGGCCGAGCGCGTGCGCCGCGAGCAGGTCCGCCTGCAGCGCAAGCAGGTTTCGATCGCGGCAAGCAACGTGCATCATCGCCTCGATGCCCGCCTGTTGCTGGATGAGGTGGCAAACGGCGAGGGGAGCCATGCGAAGCCGCGCACGCGCGCCATCGCTGATGTCGATCATGTCGGCGCCCTTCTCCTTGAGCGCGACCGCGCCCTCGAGCACGCGAGAGGTGTCAAGCCCTCTCGGCAAATCGAGCTCGACGGTAATGACGAACTTCTTGCCGAGTTTGCAGCTCAGCTCGCTCGGCTCGGATTCAGGCAACTCCTCCGCTTTCTCTTGCGCTGCGGAAACGCCGAAGGTGCGCGCCAACGGCTTCTTATCGTTCAGCGCGTCCGCCAGCGCGGCAATGTGGGCCGGCAGAATGCCGCAGCAGCCGCCGATGAGGTTCGCGCCCGCGTCCACTAGGCGTGCCGCTGCCCGCGCGAAGTACTCGGGCGTCGTGTCGTAAAGCACTTCCTTGCCGACGGTCTGCGGCAAACCCGGCGTGGGCATGGCGAGAATCGGAAAGTCGCCTGCTTGCGCCATCCAACGCACGACGTCGTACATCCTCTGCGGGCCTACGACGCAGTTCGCGCCGACGATGTTGGCTCCCATCTCTCGGACTCGCCTCGCGACGCGAAGCGGATATCCCTCCGCCAGCGTTTGACCATCCTCGATGAACGCCTTGGACGCGATGATCGGCAGGTTCGAGTGACGGCGCACGGCGGCGACCGCTATCTCCAGCTCGTTGAGGTCGGCAAACGTTTCGAGGATGATGCCGTCAACGCCCACATCGAGGAGCGCCTTCACTTGGATGTCGAACTCTTTGTCCGCTTCCTCAGCCTCAAGCATGCCCATCGGCACGAGCGGCTTGCCCACCGGGCCGATTGCGCCGAGGACGAATGCGCCGTCGGCAACATCCTTCGCGAGACGCGCGCCTTCACGAACGATTTCAGCGACATCGTAAGGCGGCTCGCGGTGCGGCAGACGGAAGCGGCTGATTCCATACGTGTTCGTTTCGATGACGTCCGCGCCCGCTTCTGCATATTCGGCGTGCACCTTGCGCACCAATTGCGGCTCCTCGATGTTGGCAAGGGCGGGTAGGCGCTCATCCCAACCAAGCGCGCGCAACCTGGTGCCGATTGCACCGTCAACGACGAGAACGCGTTCGCGAGCCGCTTCGAGAATCCCCATGCCGGTTAAGTGATCTCCCGAACGAGGTTCTTCTCGGCGTAGGCGCGCTTGCTGACCTCTCGCGCGAGTTCGCCCGCGATGCGCTGGAACACCTTTGCCGTTGGGGAGTCGGGATCGGAGACGACAACGGGCACTCCTTGGTCGCCCGTGGCGCTGACGGTAGGGTCGAGCGGAATCTTTCCGAGGAGCGGCGCACGGAACCGCTTGGCGACCTCCTCGCCCTTGCCCGCGCCGAAGATATCCGTCTCCTGACCGCAATGGGGGCAGAGAAACGTGCTCATGTTCTCGACGATTCCGAGGAGCGAAGTGTCCATCCTCTTGAATAACTCAACTGAGTGCCCTGCGATCTGAGATGCGACATCGTGCGGCGTAACGACGAGCACCACCCCGGTGAGCGGCACAAGTTGCGCGAGGGACATCGGCGCGTCACCCGTGCCGGGCGGCAGGTCAACGACGAGATAGTCCAACTCGCCCCAGTGGACGTCGGCAAGCAACTGCTTGACCGTCCCCGCCACCATCGGCCCGCGCCACAGCACAGCCTGTCCTTCCTCGAGCAAGAAGCCGAGCGACATCACCTTCAATCCGAAGCGCTGAATGGGAACGATGCGTCCCTCCTGGACCATGGGGCGTTCCTCTCGGCAGCCCAACAGCAGCGGGATAGTCGGGCCGTACACGTCGGCGTCCATCAGGCCGACGGAAGCGCCGGTTTCGCGCAACGCGACGGCGAGGTTCGCTGCTACGGTGCTTTTGCCTACGCCACCCTTGCCGCTCGCGACGGCTATGACGTTTCTCACGCCGGGCAGCATGTCCACCTCCTCGTTGGTTTGGCGCACCTGTGCGGTCATCTCGACGACGACAGCCTCGACGCCGTCAAGCGCTCTGATGACGTGCTCGCATTGCGCTTGGAGTTCGTCCTTGACTGGGCATGCGGGTGTCGTCAGTTCGACCTTGGCGTACACAGACGCACCTTCGATGCGAACCTCCTTGACGAACCCGAGCGCGACGATGTCGCGTCTCAGGTCGGGGTCTTGCACTTGGCGCAGCGCTTCGAGGACGGCTTCCTCGGAAAGTAGTGGCATGATGGGCGCATTCTACCGGTTGCGCGTTACTCGACTTTGTCCGGCACTTCGGCTGGTTTCGGTGCGCCTTCGCCCTTGCCGTCGCCGCCGGGTCGCTCGTCGTCTCCGTCGCGTTGTTTCAGCAGCCTTCCAGTAATCGAGCGCATCCCTCCGCCAATGTGGCGCGACAGGTCGTCGAAGATGGTGTAACTGCAAGGGATGACGAACAGCGTCAGCAACGTGGAGAGGCTCATCCCACCAATGATGATGACGCCAAGCGGCGACCGGAACTCGGAGCCTCGACCAAGCGACACCGCGAGCGGAATCATCGCGAGAATGAGCGCAAGCGTTGTCATGAGAATCGGTCGCATTCTCGTTCGCCCGGATTCGAGCAACGCCTCGTGCCGACTCAGTCCCCTCGCACGCAGCGTGTTGGCGAAGTCTACGAGCAGAATCGCGTTCTTGCCCACCAAGCCGATAAGCATGATGACCGCGATGAAGCCGACGATGTCGAAAGGCTTGCCTGTGATCATCAGAGCCAGCAGAGCGCCGACCATCGCCTGCGGCTGCGCCAACTGAATGATGAACGGATAAAGGATGTTGTCGAACAGCGCGGCAAGCACCATGAACACGAAGATGATGGCGAGGAGGAATGCGACCGCCATGTGCCCCTGCTCGTTTTGCTGCGCCTGGTTCTGACCCAACTCCTGCCACACGACGCCTTCGCCGAGGTCCGTGCTGCGCAGAATCTCCCGCAACTGCGCGCCTGTCGAGCCGGCCACATAGCCGGGCAGCAAGTAACCATAGGCGGTGACTTGGCGCTGGCGATCCAGCCGCTCGACCTTGTCCTGCTTGACGGTGCGCTGTATCTGCGCCACCTCGCTCAGCAGTACCGGTCGTCCCTGACGGAACGTTATCGGAACGTTCTCGAGTTCGCTCACCTGCTTACGCGTTTCGTCGCTCAGGTTGATGCGGATGTCGTACTCTCTGCCCGCCTCGCGGTACTTCGCGTCGGTGTTGCCTTCGTAGAGGACCCGCAGTACCGCGCCCATTTGAGCGACGGAGAGGTCGTTGTCAGCCAACTTGGTGCGGTCGGGAATCACCGAGAGTTCGGGCTTGCCCGGCTTCGACGATAAACCGACATTCACCACGCCCTCAAGCCCACGCAGCACCTCCGCGACCTTCTCGGCGGCGGGCAGGGCGTTCGCAGGATCGAGGCTGCGC
>JBFMFD010000151.1:0-6160 GCA_040752255.1 Armatimonadota bacterium | reverse complement strand
TGGGCGATGGTGGTCCGGGGAAGAACAACCCGTCCAAATCCACGTTGAAACTCTGCGGGGCGGCGGTGCCCGCAACGAGGCTCGCGCCAGCCGCCAGAACTGCATTCAGCCATGTCTTCATTGTCTTACTGCTCCTTCTCGCCCATCAGTCTATCCGATCCTGCTCCAAGATGCAAGACTTTTTGCGCGTCTACCCGCCACAAGGGAAGCCCATAGCACACACCGAGCCGTAGACATCCGTCGCGACATCCACGGCGACGTCCAGCCCGCCTTGATAGTCGTAGTTTCTAAACCAGGCCTCCGTAACCTGGCTCTGACTGGTCGAAGAAGCGAGCGCCATGCCCGCGATGACGACTGCAGTGAGTCCATGACTCAGTTTCATTGCTTTATTACCTCCGTTGCTTGGTGTGTTGTTTTCTCCGCCGCCTCCAAGACAGCGGAAATCGTCTCCTTGCCGCCGACCTCCTACTTCACCTTCACGATTTGGAACCCGTTGACCAACGCCCAGCGGTTTCGGTCCGCGGTCACGCGAATGTGCAGGCGACCATCGGTTATGGCGACGCGGTGCAGTGTGTGCGTGACGCCCTGGCGGAATGCCCAATCTAACGGCATTGGCCCTGTGCAGATCTGAGGATTCTCAGTTGCAGCCCCGGGCACCGTCACATACACGGGCGAAGTGCGAGGTGGTTGGGCAGGCACCACGCCGTAGGTGAGGACATCGTATAAGCCCGGCTGAAGGCCGTCGAAAGTGTAGATGATCAGCGGGTCAGGTGGCATGATCTGGTGCGGCGCAAACGGCGGGTTGATCTCCGCCGCGTCGCCCATCAGCAGCCAGAAGTCATCGTTCACCTCGCCGAAGGCCAGGCGCGGATTCCGCCACCCACCACCTGAGCCGATGCCCCCCCAAGCGGTGTAGGTCGCTCCTGTCCACCGCCCGGAGATGTCCTGCAGCGGGATCGTGCGGTGCTCGAGGACGTATATAAAATTCCACAGCCCGCGTTGCCCGGCCGCGCCCCCGAAAGACGGTTGCGGCACCCCTGTGCCTAGGGGGCGCGGCCCGAAAAAGCCATCCAAATCAACATTGAAGCTCTGTCCCCACCCGGCTGGCGCAGCCAGGCTCGCCCCCACGAGAATCGTTCCGAACAGCAATCTCTGCATTGTCTACTGCTCCTTGTCGCTAAACAGTTTATCCCAATTGACGCCGAGGTGCAACGTTCCTTCAGCGTTTTTTGTGCAGCCCGCCGCGCCTACTGACCCGCTGCCTTTTGAGGGGAGGGGCCGGGGGTGGGGGTCCTACAGAACTTATGCCCCCCAATTCCCGGCTCCTGAGGGAGGGCGAGCGTCCCCGCGAGCCTGCTCCAGCGAGGCGTCCAGTCGTTCATCAAAAGGGGTGTTCGCGAGGACGCTCACGCTCTTGCGGCATTCGACGCAGCTTGTTCGCGAGGACGCTCACGCTCCCTGCGGCATTCGAGGGGCGTTCGCGAGGACGCTCACTCCCTGCGGCCATTCGAGGGGCGTTCGCGAGGACGCTCACGCTCCCTGCGGCGTCACGAGGGGTGTTCGCGAGGACGCTCACGCCCCCTGGGCGACGTGGGGCAGGTATCCTGTCGTTGGGGATGGAGACCGCGCTGATTATTCTTGTCATCCTGCAGACGCTGATTCTCATCGGCGTGCTCGCGGCAATGTCCGCGCTGCTGGCGCGCATCAGGGCGCTTGGCGATCAAACCGAGTCGCTCCTTCGCCGCGTTGACCAGACCCTCGATGCGGAGGTGGTGCCCACGCTGAGGGAGGCGAGGGAGACCCTACAGCGGATTCACGCGGCTGCAGGTGGAGCAGCGAAGGCGCTCTCTGCCGTAGAACCGATTGCGGACACCGTGGGAAGGTACACCTCGGCCCTCCGCCCGTCCAAAAACACGTTGTGGCTGGACGGTCTGCGGTTCGGATTGGGTATCCTGCAATTGCTGCGGGCTCGCACAAAAGGGCAGAGAGCCGGCGAACCGACAACCGAAGACGATCAACCTGAAAAGGAGGTTCAAGCAAATGGCGAATAACGGCAATGGTGAAGGCGGCAACGCGATGTTGTATTTCTTGGCTGGAGTCGGCGTGGGCGCGCTTATCGGCGCTGCCGCAGGCCTGCTCCTTGCGCCGAGGCCGGGCGCGGAGACGCGAGCCGACCTTTCGCACAAGTTCGACGAACTGAAGGCCAAGGTTCAGGAGTACATTCGAGAGCGCAGGCAGAAGAAGGGCGCACCCGAATCGGCTGACGAAGCCGGCGCATAGCCGCGGTCGGATCGCGCGCCTATGGGCGGTACAAGAATCTGGCTTTGGGTGGTGATCGTCCTGATCGCCGCCCTCTTTCTTTACACCGTCCGCGCCATCCTGTTTCCGTTCGTTGCGGGCATCCTGATTGCCGCGCTGCTCGAGCCGGCGATTCAGAAGCTGCGCATGAAGGGTCTGAGTCGAGGGGCAGCAGTCAGCGTTTCGTTCGTCGGCTTCTTCGTCCTGGTTACTGTCGCGATCATTCTGGTTGCGCCTCGAATCGGCTACCAGGTAGATCGCCTTCAGAAGGACATCACTTACTACATCAACAACACGCTGTTCGCTCCTACGAAGTTGGACCGCTTCCTAGACTCGCCGGATGTACGCGAGAAGATCCAGCGCGGCGAGTTTCCCGACCGCACCTTCAGCCTTGTGCCGTCCGAGTTTCGCGCTTGGCTTGAAGAGCGAACGCGCTCCGACTCATACTACAACAACTTCTTTCGTGTTTTCGGGGAGGACCTCGCCGCGGTCGAACTGCCGCAATCGCGCGAGGCGTTGATCAAGGCGATCAACAATCCGGAGGAGGTCAGCCCGCTCGACGCATGGCTCGCTCGCAACAAGAGTCTTCTTGAACGCCTGGGCTTGCCGACGACGCGGGATGAACTGGAGGAGCGCCTCGGCGTGGAGAAGACGGTGAAACGGATGGCGGACGGCGCGATCGGCGCTGCCGCGTCGGTCATTTCCTACCTGGTGTCTTCGATCTTTTGGATCATTTTCACGCCGATCATCACGCTGTTCATCCTGCTTGATTACGACCGCCTGCGGCGACGCTCGCTGTCTTGGATTCCACCCTCGATTCGCCCGACGGCGACCGACCTGCTGAACGAGATCGGCGGCGTGCTCTCGGGCTACGTTCGCGGCTTGATCTTGAGCGTGATGCTCTATACAACGTTGATGGCCGTTCTGCTGTCCGTTCTCGGCGTGCCGTACGCCATCTTCCTGGCGGTGCTGTTCGGCGCGATCTACCTGATCCCGTACATTGGGAACTTCATCTCGGTTGTGCTCATCGGGATAACCATCGTCGCTTTCGGCAAGACGAGCACTCTGTTCTACGACTTCGGCAACATGAACACGTACTTGCTGGTGTGCATCGGAGCGTTCCTGCTTGTCGGAATCCTGTACGATCAGTTGGTGCATCCGAACGTTGTCGGTCGAAACGTGGGTTTGCCTCCGGTCGTTAGTTTCTTCGTCATCTTCTCGGGCGGTGCGCTGTTCGGCTTGCCCGGCATGATCCTGGCGTTTCCTGTGGCGGGAACTGTGAAGGTCATCTTAGACCGTCTGATTCGATTCACCACGGGAGTAACCGGCGATGGGCTGGACCTCCCGCGCGTCCCGTCACGGCACGCGCCATGAGAAGAGCCGGGCGAGCCTATGACTCGCCCGGCTGAAAGACAACGAACCTCACGTGTTAGGATTCGCCTTCGTGCGGGTGGTGAAACGACGGCTCGAACGGAATCAGTCCCAGCCGAGTCGCGGCTCGAAAAGCCTGGACGCGGTTGTTCACCTGCAGTTTGTCGTAAATGTTCGCCAGGTGGAAGTCCACCGTGCGCTTCGACACGAAGAGCGTATCAGCTGCTTCCTTGCTGCTGTAGCCTTGCGCGATGAGGCTCAAGACCTCCACCTCGCGCTTCGTGAGTCGTACCTTCTTCCCATCCTTAGGTGTTGACATTGTCATTACCATCCCTCGCTGTGTATCGTGGCTTGCCGCCTGAGCGAGTTCTTCCGCATATTCGACTTCACGCGACCCGGTATTGTTCGCTGGTTTCCGTCAAATCTCCGGGCGGATGGTCCACTTGGTGCCCCTTGCGGCAAGCACGACTACATTGTCGGCTGGCTCCACCGCCGCTGTTCTCACAATCCGGTTGAGGGTTCGCCTACTTCTACTACGTCAACGCCTCGGCTCGGCGTCGTCAACCTGAGCGCCGGCTCCGGAAAGCCATAGGCTCTGTAGGTCTGGAGCGTCGCCGGGAGGAACTCGCCCGTTCGACCGGCTGTCACCAGGGCGACGCAACACCCGCCGAATCCCGCCCCCGTCATTCGCGCGCCGACGCAGCCGGGTGCGGACGCGGCCGCCCGAACCATCGCGTCCAGCTCTGGGGAACTGACCTCGTAGTCGTCCCGCAGGCTGGAGTGCGATTCCGCCATCAGGCTGCCCAGCGCCGCCGTGTCTTCTTTCTCGAGCGCCTCGGCGAACGCCACGACACGGGCGTTCTCAAGGATGACGTGCCTTGCGCGCCGCAGGGCGGTCTCGTCCCCGGCTTCCTTGAGAATCTGCAGGTCCTCGTCGGTCGCGTCCCGCAGGGTGGCCACCGACCTCCCGGCTTCCTGCAGCAGTCGGACGGCGCGGGCGCACTCCTCAACTCGGCGGGCGTACTCTCCCCCCGCGAGGGCTCGTCGCGCGCGGGTATCGAGGATCGCGATCGCCAGACCTTCCGGCACGCGCACGGCGCGCACATCCATGGAGCGGGTGTCAATCAGCAGGGCGCAGCCCTCTTTGCCGAGAGCGCTTGCGTATTGGTCCATCCTCCCGCACGGGACGCCGACGAAGTCGTGCTCGGCACGCCAGGCGGCTTCCGCCAGGTCGCGCGGGGAGGCGTCGGCTCCCGCCAAGTAGGACCAGGCTGCGGCTAGCGCGACCTCCAGCGCGGCGCTGGAGCTCAGCCCGCCGCCCCGCGGGAGAGTTGAGGCGACGAGCGCTTCGATCTCGGGTGGAGAGGCGCCGATCGCGTCTTTCAGAGCGAACGCGACGGCCTGGACGTACGCCGCCCAGCCGACCTGCTTCTCCTCGTCGCCTCCAGAGAAGCGAGCAGGCAGGCGCTTGTCAAGCGATACGACGACGGACTCTCGGTGGGACGAGCGGCGAGCAAGGACGAACGTGCGCTCCGCTATCGCCGCCGGCATGACGAAGCCTTCGTTGTAGTCGGTGTGCTCTCCGATGAGGTTCACTCGCCCTGGGGCGGAGGCGAGGATGGCGGGCGACCCGTCGAAGCAGCGTCGCCACTCCCGGCGGAGCGATTCAAGCCTCACGGCGGCAGCCTACCCGCGTCGTTGGTACTTTCCTCTCCCCGGTATCCATGCGAGGGGCCGGATGGCGGTGTTGATGGAAAGTTAGAGTTGGTGAAGGGTTGGACCCCAGCCGCCGCCCGGGTCTGACCCTCACCAACCTAAACACCCGGGAAAAAGCATGCGTCGGAGAGCGACAGCGTTCACGTTACTGGAGGTGATGATCGTGGTCCTCGTCATTGGGGTCCTCATCAGCATCGCAGTACCGTCTATGATGACCGCGCGCGCGAACTCGGCTAGAAGGGGGTGCCAGCAGATTATGCGCGCCCTCGACGTCGCCAAGGCACAATACGCGGCTGAGGAGAACATCCCCGAGGGGGCGGCGGTCACGATGCCCGACCTCGTTCCTTATCTGAAACGCGAGCCGAAGTGCCCTCTCGACGGCGTTTACGACCTCGGGACGATCGGGTCGCTGACGACCTGCAGCATCATTGAGCATCCGCCGGTAGACCTGTAGGGCCTACTTCTTGCCGCTGTCCACTACGGCGAGCACATCTTCGGCGCGCAGAATCACGTACTCTTCGCCGTTGAGCGTTACTTCGGTGCCCGCGTACTTGCCGTACAGCACGGTCTCCTTCGGCTTCAGGTCGAGCGGCGCGACTTTGCCGTTGTCGAGCCGACGGCCGGGGCCGACGGCGACCACCTTGCCCCGAAGCGGTCGCTCCTGGGCGGAATCCGGCAGCACGATGCCGCTCGCCGTCGTCGTTTCGGGCGCTTCCGGTTTGACGATGACTCGATCATGCAGCGGTTTGAGTTTCATGGGTTGCGTGGTCTCCTT
>JBFMFD010000150.1:0-6171 GCA_040752255.1 Armatimonadota bacterium | reverse complement strand
GAGGTGCAGAAGAACAGAAGCAGTGCAACCGCCATGCCCAGCCCGCCGCCCTCGAAGACGAGCGCGCCCACTGCGAACGCCGCGACCGCACCGTCCAGGCGGAGGAGGCGCAAGGCGTACACGAGCGCCGCAGCGACGGCTGCGTAGAGCATGGCGACCCCGTCAGATGAGCTCGGCGCTCTTTCTTAGGCGCGAGTACTCCCACCAGGGCTTCGCCTCTCCGCCACGAGCGAAGTCTGTGACGGCGGCGAAGACGTCCCGAACGCACGGGTCATGCCGCTTGCCGTCCAAGTCACACAGGCGTCGGTACATGTCGTCCGGGTCCTGCACGGCGAGCTCCTCGAGCGAGCGGATGCCCAGGCGGAGCAGGTCGTCGGCGATGGCCGGCCCGACGTTGGGGATCTTCTGCAGTTCAAGGAGCACGCCTGCGTCAGGCGCAGAACGGTTGGAGGATCGAGCGTCCACGCCTTCAGGTTCGACGCTGCGCCCGGCTATCCTTCTACGCGTGCACAACCCAGGCGCCGAGGATTCGGCGCCTGGGTTCCCCCGTCCCGTCGACAACGAATGGCTACGAACCTTCGACGCCGTACAGAGGAACGTATCCTCGCCGCATGGCGATCATGACGGCGTGGACGCGGTTCCTCGCACTAAGCTTCTCGTAGATCCTCTCGGAAAGATAGTCGACCGACACCTTGCGGACTCCCATGGCTTCGGCGATCTCGTCGCTCGAAAGCCCCTGGGCCATCAAGCGCAAGGCTTCCATCTCCCTGTCGGACAACGGGTTGTGACGAGCTTTTCTCTGCTTCTGCATGGACAAGAGCGGTTGGCAGTAGTCAGCGGTCAGGGCGAACGGCATTGCCTCGCCCTTCTCGCGGACGCCTGCCCCCTACGTTCTGCTCAGGTAGGACTACTCCTTGTCCGACGCGTACAGAGGGATGTATCCCCGCTGAAGAGAGATCCGGACGGCATGCACCCGATTGCGGACGCCCAACTTGCGGAAAACGCGCTCAAGGTGGTAGTCCACAGTGCACTTCTGGATCCCCAGTTCATCGGAGATCTCCCGGCTCGTCAGTCCTTGGGCGACCAGCCCGAGGACCTCCGTCTCGCGCGGGGACAATGGGTTCTTTCTGACTCCTCTTTGACTCGGCATAGATTTCTCCTGACTATATTACGTGCCCCTTTGGGGGGGTCACATCCCCTATTACGGGGCGCAGGGGCGGTCGGTGCCATGAATTTGTCCAGAACCGCGATTGCGCCCCTCCGGAGGGGTATCAGTAGTTACGTTACCCGTTCCCGCGGCCCGCGCACAACGGTATAAGCCCCTAAGTAGAATCCCCGAGGAAGGAAACCCGATGAAGCCTCTGACCATGCGCGACTTTGACCCGAGCGACCGCGTGCCGGTGCTCAGAATCTGGGAAGATGCGTTCCTCGGGGACAACGCCGAGCCGTCCGAGGAGTGGTTCTCGCTCCCTGGAGCACGACTGTTCGTTTGGGAGCAGGGCGGGGAGGTTTGCGCGACGGCGCGCATCCACGAGTTTCAAGCATCCCGAGGCGAGGCTCGGCTGCCGTGCGGTGGCTTGGCTGTGGTGGCGGTCGCCCTGCGGCTGCGCCGAACGGGCGTCGGTGCACAGGTGGTCCGTGACTGCCTCGCCTGGATGCGGGCGGAGGGATATCCGCTGTCCTCTCTCTACGCCTTCCGTGAGGCGTGGTACCGCTCGCTCGGCTACGAGGTGTGCGGGCGCAGGTGGAAAATATCGGTCCCCGCAGGGCGACTCCCCGCCGTGGAAGGCGGGCTGCCGATCCGCGAGGCATCTCCGGAGGAGTGGCGTCTGGTCGAGCCGTGCCACGCCGCGTGGGTGAGGCGATACTCCGGCATGAACCCCCGAACCGAGCAGCGATGGAAGAAGGTCCTCGCCCCCTCAGGCAAGCCTCACTCCATCCTCGTGGCGGGCGAGCCGGCGCAGGCGTATGTGGTGCTTAGGTCAACGACCGAGTTCGGCGGCGAGCAAGCCATCACCGAGGCTGCCTGGGTGACGCCGGAGGGCTACCGGTCCTTTTTGGAGATCCTCGCCAAGGTGGGCATGAACCGCTCCAAGGTCTCTTGGCACGAGCCCCCTGACCTTCCGTACCTGGCGGAGCATTTCGATGCGGATGTGGAGGTGTCGCTCTCGCGCCCGGTCATGTTCCGGGCGAACGACGTCCCGGCTGCGCTGCGGGCTTTGCAGCCGGATGCCCAGGGTGAGTTCACGGTGGAGGTCTTTGACGAAGTCGTTCCTGAGAACCGAGGCCCGTGGGCGGTGCGGTTCATGCCTGGCGAGGTCGAGGTCGCTCCGGCGAAGGAGGCTGACATCGTGTTGGACATCCGCGGATTCTCCCAGGCGATGTTGGGCCAGCCCTCTTTGCGCGACCTGGCGAGGGCAGGGCGGGTGGCTTCGTCCTCCGCCGGTGCCCTCGAGGCAGCGGCAGCGCTGATGCCAGGCACAGACGTATACTGCTTGGAGTTCTTCTGATGCGGCAGACCGGCGGGCGAGCAAGATGAGCAGGATGGAGGAGTTCTTTGCGCGCTACTTCGTGCTCTTCCTCACGGCGTTTTTCGCCGGCGCGGTGTTCATGTTGCTCGGCCTGCTGCCCGTCTTGCCGGGTGGCCCGTTCGTCATGATCGGCTCGACGCTGATGGCGGTGAGCGTCATCGCCGCCCTCGGCGGAGTGCTCGTCGCGGGCAAGTTCGGCGCAAACCGGGGGGCGCGAAAGAGCAAGGGGATGCCGGTCAGAACGCCCGCCCGCGTCGAGTACAAGTTCCGGACAGACGACGGTAAGCCGCTCATAGCCGAAGAGGAGGCGGAGGGAGCCGAGCGATGGCACGTGGTCCTGCTCACCAAGGCGAACCGGAAACTCGAGGTCGAAACCGCGAGGCCGGTTTACGACGCTTGCCCTGAGGGGATGTGGGGCTGGGCATGGCTGCAAGGCGACTGGATGGGCAGGTTCGAGCCCGATCCCGACCTCCAGCGCCAGATGGAGCCGTAACCTCGCGGTAAAGTTCGCGGCATGAAGCGGGTGCTGGTTACTGGAGCCTCGCGCGGGATCGGCCGCGCCATCGCGGAGCGTCTGGCGCAGGATGGCTGGCTCCCCCTCATCCACTACCATCGGCGCGCCGAAGACGCGCAAGCGGTTGCGGACGCGTGCGGCGGCGAGGTTTCCGACCGCGGCTACGACCTCGCGCTACCGGAGGACTGCGAAGCGCTGTGGCGCTGGGCGGTCTCCGACGGGCCGCTGGACGCCCTGGTGAACAACGCAGGCGTCTATCAATCCATGCCGTTCGACCACCCCGACGACGAGCAGTTCGTCGACAACGTGCAGGCGCACTTCTGGACGAACTTCCGCGCTCCGCTGCTGTTGACCCGGAGGTTTGTTCAGCAGCAGCGCCCTGGAGCGGTGGTCAACGTGGCGTCAAGGGTCGGCTTCAAAGGGGAGGCGGGGGCATCCGCCTACGCAGCGTCTAAGGCGGCGCTGATCAACCTCACTCGCTCATTGGCGGTCGAATTCGCGTCCAAACGGCTGCGGTTTTTCGGCGTCGCTCCTGGTTGGGTCGAGACCGCGATGGCACGGCCGGGCATGAAGGAGAGGGGCGATGAGATTGTCGCGGGCATCCCGCTGGGACGGGTCGGCACGCCGGAAGATTGCGCGGCGGTCGTCTCGTTTCTGCTGAAAGCGGAGGCGGAGTACCTCAGCGGCGTAGTGATAGACATCAACGGAGCAAGCTACTTCCATTGACGATGAACCTCATCCCGAACGCCGACTTCCAGCAAGGGATGGGCAGTTGGGAGGCCACGCCGGGAGGGGTGACGCTCGTGCGCACCCACGCGAAACGCTTCGTGTTACTTGCGGGAGAGCGCAGAGCCGCCGCGATCTGCTCCGATCCCGTAGACGTCGCGCCCGGGGCGGCGTACCGGCTGGTTGTCGAGAGGGCGATTCCGGGGGAGGTGCAGGTGCTCCTGCTCTCAAGGGAGGAAGCGCGACCGGCGACGCCGGATACGGAGTTCGTGGCTTGGGACACTCCGATCCGCGTGCAACTTGCCACGCCGGCTGGCAAGCGGGCGGGGGTGTCGCGCGTCGCGCTCGAACCCGTTGGAGCGCGGTTGGAGATGAGCAGCGTCCGAGACACAACTGCGTTCGTCGAGCCGGGCGGGGAGTACGAGATTCTCGTCGAAGTGGCGAACACGGGAAGCGATGTCGTCTCGGGTGCCACTGCAACCTTGCTTGCACCCCACCACGACCTCGCCGAGGAGCACCGCGACCTGCAGCGGGTTCCAACCCTTGCGCCCGGAGAAACGGCGACGCTCGCCTGGCCCATCGCGAAGCAGCATCGGGCGAGCGCGCCGTTTGAGATTCGCCTCGAGTACGGCCTGAGGAACCAGACGCTCGCCGGCGCCACGCTCCGTCACCGCCCTCGTGCACCGGAGCGGAAGACGCTGAAGAGCGTTGACGGCGGCTGGCAGTGGTTCACGATTGCGAGCCGAGGCCTTCGCCTTACCGCACACGAGACCGACTTCGACTACGGGCCGATGCTGTTGACTGACGATAAGTCCAAGCGGGACCTTGGCGTCGTGCAGCGCATCGGGCGCGTGGTCCATCAGGACGGCGCGAGCGACCTCTGGTCCAGGAAGCGCCGCATCACGCCCGCGGGCATCCAGCTGGCCGGGCACGACGACCTCGCCGAGTGGGAGGTTGAGATTCGGCCAGAGCATCGCCTGAAGGGGATTCTCGTCGGGATACGCCTCACGCCCAAGCGGCGCGTCGCTGAGGCGCATCTCGAACTCGCCCCGTTCCAAACCCTGCTGCCGCTGAGCGAGCGGGCCGGCGGCTTCGTTGTCGGCGCGCCCGGTGCCGAGTCGCACCTGCTGTGGAACGTAACCGCGCGTTTCGAGTTGCAGACCCGCGTACTGCCTCGTGCGGGAGTGGTCGTGCTCGCTTCCGGGCGGCTCCCGCTGCAGCCTGGGCGAACGCAGCGGGTCGAAGCGGTGCTGCAACGCTTCGAGGGCGGCATAATCGGCGCTGGGCCGAAATGATTTCCTTCGAAGAGGCGCTCGAGCGCGTCAAAACCTGGTCACAGCGAGCGAGCCCGATGGCTGTGGAGTCGGTGTCTCTTGCCCGTGCGCCGGGGCGCGTGTTGGGGGCTGACGCCCGCGCCCAGGAGCCTTATCCCAGATTCGACAACAGCGCCGTGGACGGCTATGCGATCGGGTGCGCCGAGGACGGACAGGCAGGCTCGACTCTTCAGGTGGCTGCCCGCGTCCGCGCAGGCGATGCTCCTCTCGCGGATCCTGTAGCGCCGGGAACCGCCGTTCGCATTTTCACCGGAGCGCCGGTGCCACCGGAAGCTTGGGGAATTGTGATGCAGGAGGACGTTGATGCGCTTGACGACGGAGGCATCGTCGTGCGCGCCGAGGCGCATCCCGGTCAACACATTCGCCGCGCAGGCTCGGACATCGCCTCAGGCGAGGTTGTCTTGGAGGCCGGCGAGCGCATCAACGCCGGGCATGTGGCGCTTCTCGCCACGCTGGGCATTCCCGAGCCGAGCGTGCGTGCGAGAGTACCGGTTGCGGTCATTACCACTGGCGACGAGTTGGTGGATGCGAGCGTGGCGCCGGGGGCGGGGCAGATCCGAGATTCGAACGGGCCGATGCTGTACTCGCTGGGGAGCAGTCTGGGATGCGACGTGTCCGCGCCCCGGCACGTCCGAGACAGCGGGGAAGCGCTCGAGGGGGCGCTGCGCGAAGCCGCCGCATCCCATCGGATCGTCGTGATGACCGGGGGCGCCTCGGTTGGCGAACATGACTTCGCGCCGTCGGTTGCTGCGCGCCTCGGTGAAGTGCTCTTCCATGGCGTCGCGATACGTCCCGGCAAGCCGATACTGTTCGCGGCGCTTGGAGATACCGCCTTGTTTGCACTTCCCGGCAATCCCGCGGCGACGTTTGTGGGGTTTCACTTGTTTGTTCGCGAGTGCGTGGCGGGTCTGCTGAGGGAGCGGTACGAGCCGCGGTGGTTTCAGGTGCGGTTCATGAACGAGCACCGAACCCGCGAGCGAGACGACTTCCTTCGGGCGACGCTCGACTGGACGTCGACGCCCCCGGAGGCGAGGGCGACCCAGGAGCAGGGGTCGTTCGCGCTCCG
>JBFMFD010000149.1:0-6205 GCA_040752255.1 Armatimonadota bacterium | reverse complement strand
CGCCTTGGCGCCGGCCTTCGCCAGTTCCTTCAGCCGCTTCTCCTTCCGATGCCTTCTCTTCCTCAGTTCCTTTTGTCGAATCCTCATGTTGCGAGGCGAGAGTATACCGTCACATCGCGTCGGGCGCGGAGATGCCGAGGAGCGAGCACACGGAGCGGATGGCGGAGCGGGTCGCCTTGCAGAGGGCGAGGCGCGCGGCGCTGCGCTCTGGGTCCTCCGGGCGGATGACCCGGCACTTGTCGTAGAAGTTGTGGTAGCAGCGCGCCAGGTCGAGAGCATAGGTCGTCAGCGTATGCACCTCTTTCGAAGCCGCGGACCTTCCGACCTCGTGCGGGAGATCCCAGATCTTGAGGGCCAACTCGCGCTCCGGTTGCTCCATGAGGAGGTGGCACTGCGAAGGGTCTGCGCTGAAGCCCGCTTCCTCCGCCTTTGCAAGCAGCGAGGTGATTCGCGCGTGGGCGTACTGAACGTAGTACACGGGGTTCTTCTCGCTCTGCTCGCGCGCAAGGTCGAGGTCGAAGTCCATGTGCGCGTCCACTGAGCGCATCAGATAGAAGAAGCGCGTCACGTCCACGCCGACCTCGTCCATGAGGTCGCTCAACCTGACGAGAGTGCCGTCTCGCTTCGACATCTGCTTCGTCTCGCCGTGCTCGAGGAATCGCACGATTTGGGTGATGATCACTTCAAACCGCTCGCGCTCGTAGCCGAGCGCTTGGATTCCGGCGGCGGTACGCGCGATGTAGCCGTGGTGGTCGGCGCCCCACACGTTGATGAGCCTGTTGTATCCTCGGTCGAACTTGTCCTTGTGGTATGCGATGTCGCTCGCGATGTATGTTGGGCGTCCGTCGCTACGGATGACGATGCGATCCTTGTCGTCGCCGAACTCGGTTGAGCGCAACCAAAGGGCGCCATCCTTCTCGTAGACGTGTCCTCGCTCCTTCAGCGCTTCGATCGCCTGCTGCACCTTGCCGCCATCGTAGAGGCTCTGCTCGCTGAACCACCGGTCGAACAAGACGCCGAACCGCGCCAGGTCGTCACGCTGGATTGCCATCATCAACTCCTGCGAAGTCGGTTGGAAGAACTCCGCTCCGTCGTCCGCGTGTCCATCCCCGTGCTGATCGAGAATCTGGCGGGCAATCTCGTCAACATACTCGCCACGATATCCGCCCTCGGGGAACTCGCCCGTGAGGTCGAGCAGTTCGCGATAGCGACATTTCACACTCAGCGCAAACAGGCGCATCTGCTCCGAGTTCACGCCGTCGTTTACGTAGAACTCGCGCTCCACTTTGTGCCCGGCGGCCGTGAGGATGCGACAGAGCGTGTCGCCGTACGCCGCGCCCCGTCCGTGCCCAACGTGGATCGGGCCGTTCGGGTTCACGCTGACGAACTCGACAAGGTACCGCTCCGAAGGTTCCGCCTCCAGGGAGCCTATCCGGTCCTCGCGGCGGAACGCCTCTGCCGTCCAGCCTCCCAAGTACTGCGGGGAAAGGCGAAGGTTGATGAACCCAGGGCCCGCGATCTCGGCTGCGGCGAACGCCGGGTCGCCCCGCAGCGCCTCGGCGAGGGCGTCCGCTATCTCGCGCGGAGCACGCTTCCACGTGGGGGCGGCAACGAGCGCGAAGTTGGTCGAGTAATCACCGTGGTCGGGGCGTTTCGAGGCGACGACTTCGGCGGGCGGGCAGGACTCGGGCCCAACGCCTTGCCGCTCCGCCATCCGCCCAACCGCCTCGCTCACGCGGCGAGTAACGTCCTGACGCAGGTGCAACATTCGAGCCGAGCATAGTACCTTCCCCGCCGGGGTGCCCCAACGAGAGGCCGGCGTTCGGGTAGGTTCGCGGTGTGTATCACCGCCATCCTCTCGAGGTCATCGGCGTGCCGTTCGGTCTGGGCGGCAGCAGACCTGGAGCTAGCCTCGGCCCCGACGCGATTCGCTTCGCCAACCTCGTAGGCGAACTGGGTCGGCTCGCTGAAGTAACGGACGCCGGCAATGTCGCCACTCGGCCGATCGGACTTCCGAGCGTGGATGGGCGGGGCATTCGGAACTTCGACGCGGCGTTCGAGAACGTCCTCCGCGTGCGCGAACGCTTGGCTAATACCATCGCGCGCGGCGTCGTGCCGGTCGTCCTCGGCGGTGACCACAGCCTCTCGATCGGCACGCTGTCAGCCGCGGTCGCTCACGACGCGGGCATCGGGGCGCTGTGGATTGACGCGCACGCCGACCTCAACACCCCCGACACCTCGCCGAGCATGAACCTTCACGGCATGTCGCTCGGCGCGGCGATGCGCCTCCCGTGCGAGAGCGAGGATGAAACGATGCGCTCGCAGTGGGGGCGCATCCTTAGCGAAGCAGTTCCAGAGCAGGCGCTCGAGCCTAACCGCGTCGTGTGGATCGGGCTGCGTGACCTCGATGAGGCGGAGCGACGCAGGCTCGTGGAGGGCGACATCCGACGCGCGGTGACCATGTACGAGGTTGATCACTTCGGGCTTGAAGCGATGATGGAGCACGCCGCAGGCTTCCTGGAACGGGCGGGCGTTACGCGCCTATGGGTCAGCCTGGATGTGGACGTGCTCGACCCACTCATCGCGCCGGGAACGGGGACGGGCGTGCGGGGCGGGTTCAACTACAGAGAGATGCACCTTTTGGCGGAATTCCTGTACGAATTGGTGGGGCGTGACACCTCTCCGTTCGACCTCGCGGGGGTTGACGTCGTGGAGGTGAACCCACCCCTCGACCGCCAGAACGAGACCGCCCGCTTGGCGACCGAGTGGCTGTGCTCACTTTTCGGCAAGCGGATCCTGCCGCGCTGGGCTTAACGGACGACGGCTTGGACGAAGTCCACCCGCGTGCGGAACGTGGCAAGCGGGAACGGCAGATTGATGATGGACTTGATGCGCACGTCAATCGCCCCGTCCGAGCGCACATAGTTCGCCGCCGGAATGCGTGTTACGGTGTGGCGCACGTCCTCCAGCCCAATTGCGAACGGCGCGCCGACATCGTCGTAGCGCTGAGTGTTCCAATTGAACACGGCCAGTTTGCCGAACGAGATGGTCTGGTCGGTGCCCAGTTCGACGGTCAGGTCGAACTCTTGCGGTCCCTGCACGTTCGTCGAGAGGCGGACAGCGAGTGAGGAGTGGTTGGCTTCGTCAACTTCGGGAAACGGGAAGGACGTCAGCCGAAGGTAGTCGTTATCGGAGCGCAACAGGCTCGACAAGCCACCGCCTTCTTGTCCTCCATGCAGCACCTGGTGCGACAGCAAGAGCGCGGGCACACCGGGTACGAGGAAGACGTAGTAAACGTCTTGCTCTTGGTTATAGGTCGCTGCGAAGGCGAGGTGCGCGCCCTCGACATCGGACTTCATGTCAATGTAGTCGCCCAGTTTGCGTTGCCCTCCGGGGTATCCCTGACTGTAGTCGAAGGAGGCGCCGACAGGCACGTTGGGCGACCAGGTGCGCCCTTCGTCCCATGAATAGGAATAGAACAGGCGCGACCGCGTGCCGGCCAGGTCGCGGGTGTCGTACCACACGGCGTCGAGCCGCCCCTCGGGTGAGACCGAGAGTGTGCCGAACCACTGCCAATTGTTGCCCGAGTCGTCGTTCACGCGAACGGGCGCAGAGAACGTCTGGCCGCCGTCGGTGCTGCGAACGAACATAACGTCGAGCGGGTCGTTGCCCGACGGGTCAACCGAGCACAGGATGTACACATTGCCTCGGGAAGGACCGTTCGAGTGGTCCACCGCGACCCACGCCTGGCCGAGCAGCCCATCCGGGTTCACGCCCGTAAACCATCGCTGGACGCCGCCGAGGTTGACGCTTCTCGTGGTGAAAGATGGTGTTTGTCCGCCGAAGCGAGCGTTGGTTGACTTGGCGAGCCACCAGGTTGAGCCGCTGCTCTGCCGCCCGATGACGTACAGGTCGCCGTTCGGCGCGACGGCAAGCGTCCCCCAGATCGGTCGGTTGGGAATCTCGATTGGGAACATCCAAGTCTGCGCCCCGTCCACGCTTCGCGTAAACGTCCGCGGGCTCCACTGGTTGCCGGCGGTGTTGCAGGCGCTGTAGACGAAGCCATGTCCTGTGCCGCCGGTGCGGTCGATCGCCATCCACTGCTTATCCCCGCCGTAGCCGAGGATTGGGCCGGTCCAGGTTTGTCCGCCGTCGCTCGAGATGAACATATCGCATCGGTACGGCGAGGTAACGAGGCTGTAGTAGTAGATGCGGCCGTCGGCGTCCGAGTCGAGAACGGGGTCGCTTCGGAAGGTGCCGTTGTTTAGGGTGCCTGCGCTCCAGGTAACGCCTCGGTCGCTGGTAAACGCGTAGCCCGCCTCGCGGAAGTCGGAGCTGTTGCTGTCGAACTGCCTCCAGCCGATGACCATTTGGTCTGGGTTCGTGGATGAGACGGCGATGGACGGCTCGTTGGCGGCGTCTCCTCGGATGTTGCTGCCTTCTGCATCCACGTTGACCTGCACGATCTGGAAGGGGGCGGGCGACATGGCGCGGCCGACGGCGGGCTCGTCGGTGAGGACGGTCCGCGGCGGCGCCTCGCGCATTTTTGCCGGGCGTTCGAGTGGCTCCTCGCCTCGTTTGGTTGCGAGGCGGTCGCCTCCTGTAGACAGGGCAAGGAACGGGATCAGGGCGAACAGAACTTTCATCTCTCTCCTCTCGGCACCGGGCAGTCGCCGGGCTGTGTGCTCACTGATGGACGCTCCGCGCGGCGGCTATCGTTCGGTTGTGAGCGTGACGACTACACCTCATCCGGGGAGGAGAACCCGCTACGCTTTCTCAGAGTTTGCCGCCCTGAGAGCGCCGTGATGGTTCCGCTGGAGCGAGGCGGAAATGCCGGTTGTGTATTGCAGGCACGTGCACTCCTCGTAGGCGCGCCCTTCATACACGCGAGATGGTACACTTCACATATGCCCAGGAACGAAGGCTGCGGCAGCCCCATGGCACGCTGCATCGCATTCCCGCTTGGCCTGTTACTCGTGGCCGCGGGCTGCACCCGAGGAGCGGTCGAGCCCGGCGACGCAACACGAACGCGGTCCGACGTCCCTTCGGCGAGCCTCGCAGGGGAGCATGACCGGCAGGAAGCGCTCACCCGGGCAGATGCGCAAGCCAACGAGGCTCCAGAGCAACAGATCGAGCCTACGGCACAGGGTTCAATTCGTCTGAGGATGGCGTGGGAGGCGGAGTACTCGGGGATACGCCACCTTCGAGAGATTGTGCCGATCTTGCTTCTTCCTGATCCATCCAAGGGCGTCATCATTAAGCCCTCTGATCTAAGCCCCGACCTCTACCTTTTTGATCCGAAGCGGCTAAGTTGGGAACGAATTGGAGAGCACTTGTACCCGCAAGCGTTCAACACCGACTTGAATTACATCTACTTGGTTGCCCGGCGGCCAATGAGGGATGAGCAGTTCAAACCGTCGTTGGGACAGTTCGGCATCGCCGTGTACAGCCTACGCGCGGGCCGCATCGTCAATGAATTCGACTTACCGCCTGGTGTGCGGCCCGTCGGCGTCGGGCGCGTGCTCGTCGCGGGGTCGTCCACGACCCGCCAGACACTCTTCTACAACTCCCTGACAGGGAGAGTTGCCGCCGCCCAAGAGCCGACGTCACATGCAACGCCGCTACTCGCGTGGGATTCGGCCCGGCTGCGGATCTTCCTAACGGACACGCGAGAGGGTGTTGACAGGATTGACGCATGGGCGGTGGCTGTGCGAGGCCTGCCGCACTCGAGTACGGTTAGGGTCATAGATAGTCATGGTGCAGGTCTGTGGGGATACGACAAGGTAATCGGAAACCCGGAGGCAGGTCCCTTTGCAGTTCAACACAGCTTCGTTGGCGCGGGCGTCGAAAGCTACATCTTTAACGTTTTTAGGGCCGACCTCACTCCATCGCCTGTCCAATGCGGCAGGGTCTACGATGTGTCCAGGCACGGCGTCCTCGGATCGCCGGATCGCGGCTACCCTAATGCTCCAAAGGACCGATTTCCCGCCTTGCAGTGCTTTGATGCCGGTTCCGGTCGGCTTCTCTGGCAGAAAGAAGCATACGCGGATACGCCTGCCTTTTGGGTACGGGGGCGAGCCGTCTTGCTTTCAAACTCTGAGTTACACTTCTTGGACGCGCAGGATGGGACGTTGCTCCACAGGGAGCCGATCGATGGCGCGTTCCGAATCGCGGTTCGCGGCAACTGGATCCTCGTCGACACAAA
>JBFMFD010000148.1:0-6560 GCA_040752255.1 Armatimonadota bacterium | reverse complement strand
GCTAAGGGCCGCATGGTTGGCGTCACCGGTCGGCTCGAGCAGCGCAAATACCAAGCCCAAGACGGCACCAACCGCAACGTGGTCGAGGTCGTCGTGGACAACATCCAACTGCTCGACCGGCCCCGGGACGACGACCGCGACCGAGCGGCCGTTGCCACGGGTGGCGCCACTCAGGACGACGGGCTTGGCGGCGGCGAGGGAGAGGACTACGACCCCTTCGACGGAGAGTAATCCGCTTGGCTGAGACGCTGGACTCTCGGGAGTTCGTTCTTCGAAGCGACCCCTCCGGGATGTTCAGCCTGGCTGAGGCGTTCCCCAGTCAATGCCGGGACGCCTTCACGCTTGCCGAGCAGGTCGAGCCGCCCGAGACCGACCGCGCCTACCGCAACATTGTTGTCTGTGGCATGGGGGGGTCGGCCGCCGGTGGCGACCTGCTCGGCGCCCTGCTTGATGAGCACGGCTCCATTCCACTCCATACCTGTAGGGATTACGAGGTTCCAAATTGGGTGGACGAGAGCACGCTCGTCTTCGGGTGCAGCTACAGCGGCAACACCGAGGAGACCCTCAGCGCGGTTCGCCAGTGCCTCGCCCGAGGGTGCGACGTGCTTTGCATCACCTCAGGCGGCGCCCTCGCTGACCTGGCGCGGGAGCGCAGGTTGCCGCTCGTGAGCATTCCGGGCGGCCAACCGCCGAGGACCGCGCTCGGCTACCTTTTTGTTCCGCTCGCGTCGCTTGCAGGGAAGATGGGCTTGCTGCCGGCACAAGACTGGGAAGAGCTGTTCACCACGCTCGAAGGGTGCCGCAGGGACTGGGGAATGGAGTCGGCGTCACGCAGCAACCCGGCGAAGCGCCTCGCGGTGCGGCTGTACGGCAAGATACCGCTGCTGTACGGGCTTGGCGCTTGGCATTCCGTCGTCGCGAGCCGCTGGAAGTCGCAGCTGAACGAGAACTCCAAATGCATGGCGTTCGCGAACGCGTTCCCGGAGCTGAACCACAACGAGATCGTGGGCTGGACGCTTTCGGAGACGCAGGCGTCCGACCGTTGGGCGGTCGTCATCCTCGAGGACGGCCAGGAGTCACCGCGGATGCAGGCTCGCGCTCGCATTACGCGCGACTTGGTGAGAGGGAAGGCGGAGACGTTCACCGTTACAGCGCGAGGCGAGAGCCTGCTCACGAAGATGCTCTCGCTCGTGTACCTCGCCGACTTCGTCAGCCTTTATCTCGCGGCCCTGTACGGCGTTGACCCCTACGAGATCGCGGCGATTGACATTCTCAAGAAGTCGCTGGCGGAGTTGGACTAGCCGGCGATGTCGCTGAGCACTTGCTTGGCGAACGCTGTCTGCTCGTCGTTCACCTCGCGGTGGAACACGAAGCGCAGCGAATTCGGGCCCGTCGCGAAGCAGCGCACGCCTTTCTCCTCAAGCCGCCTCTGCCAATCGGCTGCGGGCGAGTCCGTCCGCGCGCGCACGATGTTCGTCTGAACGGTGTCGAGGTCAACGCACAAACCGTCGAGACCGTTCACATGCTCTGCGAACTCGCGGGCGCGGCGGTGATCGTCGGCCAGGCGCTCGACCAAGTTCTCAAGCGCATAAACGCCACAAGCGGCGAGCAGGCCGGCCTGGCGCATAGCCCCGCCCATCCTCTTGCGAAGGCGGTGGGCGTACTCCATCTGGTCCGCGGGGCCGCAAACCAGCGAGCCGACAGGGCATGACAGCCCCTTGCTGAGGCAGAACGAGACCGTGTCTGCGAACGCGGCAATCTGCTTCGCCTCCACCCCGAGCGCGACGGCGGCGTTGAAGATGCGCGCGCCGTCGAGGTGAACTCGAAGCCCGTGCTTGTCCGCGATTTGGCGGTAGGCGCGCATGAAGTCGAGCGGCACGACCGTGCCTCCGGCTCGGTTGTGCGTATTCTCAACGCAGAGGAGCGTCGTGCCGGGGGTGTGCTCGGTTGCCTTCGTGATGCGCGACTCGACAACCGCCGGGTCCATCACCCCGTTGTCGGAAGGAAGGGTGAACGTAACGACGCCGCTGTGCACGCCGGGGCCGCCCGATTCATAGAACAGCACGTGCGCTTCCTGCTCGACGAGGATGGCGTCGCCCGGCTGCGTCCACACTTGAACGGCAATTTGATTCGCCATTGTGCCACTCGGCACATAAACCGCGGCCTCTTTGCCCATGCGCTCCGCCGCCATCGCTTCGAGGCGGTGCACGGTGGGGTCGTCCCCGAGGACGTCATCACCCAGTTCCGCCGCGAGCATCGCATCGAGCATCTCGCGGGGAGGCCTGGTTACGGTGTCGCTTCTAAGGTCAACGATCATGGCTTCAGCACGTTCTTCAGGAAGTTGTCGGCGAAGTTGAGAACCTCTTCGAAGCCGCTTGCAGTGAAGCTGTGTCCCTCGCCGGGCAGAAGCAACAACTCCGAAGTCGCGCCCGCTTTCCTCAGCGCCTCGTGGAAGCGTACACTTTGGCTCGGGTTTACCACTTCATCGAGCGTCCCGTGGATGTTGGCGACCGGCGCGGCGTCCGTGTGGATGTTGTGCAGAGGGCTCGCCTCGATCCAGCGCTCCTCGTTGCCGACATAGGGCACACCGAGGAACTGTTGCAGGAAGTCCCACGCAATCTCGGCGTGCTGCTCCGACGGGTTCGTCAGGTCCGTAAGCCCGGCGACGTTGACCGAGGCGTCTGCGCGCTCCGCCCGGTCGGGCGAAAGGGCAAGGGAGGCGGAGAGGTGGCCACCCGCGCTGTTGCCGAATGCGGCGACGCGCCCGGGGTCAATCCCAACCTCCGCTCCACGCTCGCGAAGGAAACGCACGGCGGCCCGGATGTCCTCGACCGCTGCCGGGTAGGCGTAGAGCGGGGCGAGGCGATAGTCAGGGCAGGCGGCGGCGTAGCCACGCCGCACCAACTCACTTGCAACAATGTGGCAGTCCGTCTTGTCCCCGCTGATCCAGCCGCCGCCGTGGATGCAGAGCACCACCGGCGCGGGTGCCTCCGTTCCCGGTAGGAAGAGGTCAAGCCTGAGGTCTACGCCGTCCGGCGAAGCGAACACCAGGTCGGTCGCGACCTTCAATTCACCCCTCCTGACTCGATGGCTTGCAGCAGCCCGGCGGTCTCCTCGACCGCCTCACCGAAGGCGTTGACGGCGCGATCCACTTCCTGTTCGGTGATGATAAGGGGCGGCTCGAACCGGATTACCCTCGGGTTGTTGAGCGTGTAGGCTGCGATGACGCCTCGTTTCAGCAAGTGGGCGATGACGAGTTCCGCCACCTCGTCCATAGCGAACTCGACGCCGAGCATCAGCCCGATGCCTCGGACTTCGGCTATGAGGTCGGGCCGGGTGCTCGCCACCTGCCCAAGCCCCTGCTTCATCTGGTTGCCGCGCTCCGCGGCCCGTTGCGGGAGTCGCTCTTGCTCGACCACGTCTAGTGCGGCGAGCGCGCAGGAGCACGCGAGGGGATTGCCGCCAAACGTGCTTGTGTGCAGCAGTGGATTCTCAGAGAGCACTTGCTCCCAGACCTCGCCGGTGCCGACGAGCGCTCCGATGGGGACGACGCCGCCCCCCAGCGCTTTGGCGAGCGTCATCAGGTCAGGCTGCACACCCTCGTGCTCGGCGGCGAACATCTTCCCCGTTCGCCCCATGCCGGTCTGCACCTCATCGAGGATGAGAAGGGCGCCCGCGCTGTGGGCAATCTCCGCTGCCGCGTTCAGGTAGCCAGGCGGCGCGACGTGGATGCCCCCCTCACCTTGAACAGGCTCAACAATCACCGCAGCCGTCTGCTCGCTCACGACCTCCTTCAGAGCGTCGAGGTCTCCGAACGGCACAAAGAGCGCGCCCGGAAGCAGCGGCTCGAACGGCGTGCGATACTTCTCACGGCCCGTAACGCTGACGCTGCCGAACGTCTTGCCGTGGTACCCGCCATCGGTGGCCACGAAGACCGGTCGCCCACGGTAGTGCCGAGCGAACTTCAGCGCAGCCTCGACGGCCTCCGTGCCGGAGTTAACGAAGAAGGAATATTGCAATCCATCAGGGGTGATGGAGGCAAGTCGCTCGGCGAGCTTTGCCATCTTCTCGTTGAAGAACACCTTGCTTGAGAGGGGCATGGAGTCGAGCGCAGCCTTGGCGGCTTCGACGACCTTCGGGTGTCGGTGCCCGAGGGCGAACACGCCGTAGCCGCCGAGGCAGTCGAGATAGGCGTTGCCCTCCTGGTCGTAGACGTACATTCCCTCTGCCCTGCTCTCCAGGCCAAAGCCGGCGAACGACATCAATCGGGCGAGGCCCGGGTTGACGTACTGCGCGTACAGGTCGGTTACCGCGTCGAGGGGGTCGTTCATTCAGCGCGATTATGGCTGCGGGCAGGGCATGCGCGGGTATCCTTCCGCCCCCTTATGGAGAGGACCTTGATTCTTGTAAAGCCGGACGGCGTCCGGAGGGGGCTGTCAGGCGAGGTGATTCGTCGCTTCGAGGCGCGGGGGCTTCGCCTGGTCGCCCTGAAGATGCTTCTCCCTTCCCGCAATCTTGTTGAAGAACACTACGCGGAGCACAGAGAGAGGCCGTTTTACGGCTCGCTGGTCGAGTATCTGACCTCCGGGCCGGTCGTAGCGATGGTCATCGAGGGTCAGGGTGCCGTCCAGGCGTGCCGAGCGATGATGGGCGCGACCAACGCGCTCGAGGCAGCGCCGGGCACAATCCGCGGGGACTTCGCCCTCTCGATCGAGCAGAACGTGGTTCACGGCAGCGCCAACGCCGACGACGCCGCGCGCGAGGTAGGCTTGTGGTTCGGGCAGGACGAAATCGTAGCCTGCGATTGACTTCGGACGGTCGAGGGCATTAGAATACGCCCAGTCGCCCACGGCTGGGCGGACAAAGGTGAGACTCAAGGAGGAATTTGAATGATGAAACGACTTCTGATGGCTATGGCGGCGCTTTGCGCCCTATCGGTTTCTTCTACCGCCCAGAAGGACTGGGCGGATGTGCCGATGCAGTTCGCCCTTCGCGGCGGCATCTTCTTGCCGGTTGAGGATGAGCTTCAAGACCTGGACAACGTCTGGTTCGCCCTCGGGGGGGACGCGGAGTTCGATCGCGGGTTTGTCGCGGGCGCGAACACGGTGCTTTCGCTGGACTGGTTCAGCCGGAACGGGGGCGCCAACGCGAACGCGTTTCCGCTGATGGTGAGCCAGCGCTGGTACACCGGCAGGTGGCCGAATCGCACCTACTTCCAGGTCGGCATCGGCCCGGTGTTCACCGACTTCAAGCCGGCGGATATCGTGTTCGGCGCTCGAGGCGGGGTCGGCATCGAGCTGAACGACCGTTTCTTTGCCGAGGCGAACTTCTACTGGAGTGACGACACGAAGCAAGATGTCGGCGTCATCGGCGCCGCCGGCTTCTTGGGCGTTCGCTTCTAACGTCCTCGCCCTGTGGATGTGAAAGAGCCGTCGCAGGCACCTGCGACGGCTCTTTCCCTCCCGGTAGACTTGGCACCAAGATGAAAAAACGGGCGCAGGGCGTGCGGTATGCGGAAGAGGAGCGCGAGACGCAGGAGACGCGGGTACGCGTCGTCCTTGACCTGGACGGCGAGCGCAAGCCGTCTATCGAGACAGGCATCGGCTTCCTCGACCATGTGCTCGACCTCATGGTGTTCCACGGAGGGTTCGACTGCGGCATCAGCGCGGAAGGCGACCTGCACGTTGACGACCATCACACGGTCGAGGATGTGGGCATCTGTTTCGGTCGCGCGTTGCGCTCTGCGCTCGGAGATGCCGAGGGCATCAGCCGCTACGGCTCTGAGTGCGTCCCGATGGACGAGGCGCTCGTCATGGTTTGTGTCGACGTGTCCGGTCGCGCCTATCTCGCCTTCGACGTGCCGTTCACTCATGAGCGGATCGGAGACCTCAACACCGACTGCATCGAGGAGTTCTTTCGGGCTGTTGCGAACAACGCAGGCGTAACCATCCACGTGCGCACGTTCGCCGGAAAGAACAACCACCACCTGTGCGAGGCGACGTTCAAAGCTTTTGGACGCGCATTGCGCAAGGCGGTTGCCCGAACCGATGCCACCGGCGTTCCCAGCACCAAAGGCAGCCTCGGTTGACGCTGATCCTCGATTACGGCGTAGGCAATCTGCAAAGCGTGCAGAACGCGCTTCGCGCCTTGGGCGAAGAGTCGGGCGTGTCTGCCGACCCGCAGGCGTTGCGACAAGCTGACCGCGTCGTTCTCCCCGGCGTCGGCGCATTCAAGCCCGCTCGGAGCCGGCTCATGCCGTTCGATTCCGCGCTTCATGAGTTCGTCGAAAGTGGCAGACCGCTCCTCGGTTTGTGCCTCGGCATGCAACTCCTGTTCACCAAGAGTCACGAGGACGGCGAGAGCGAAGGTCTCTCTCTCTTCGCCGGAGAGGTGCTCCCACTTCCCACTGAGGCTGAGGGGAGACCGGTGCGCGTGCCCCACATCGGTTGGACACCGCTCGAGGGCGTCCGCGGTCCTCTGTTCGAGGGGCTGAAAGACGGCGACTGCGTGTACTTTGCCCACAGTTACGCCGTGCTCGATTGCGAGGCGTGCGCCGCGCG
>JBFMFD010000147.1:0-6611 GCA_040752255.1 Armatimonadota bacterium | reverse complement strand
ACAGCGCCTCCTCCATCTCAGCGACCGGCGCGGATTCGGCGTTCGGATTCGAGCCTTCTGCAGCGGCGTTGTTCTGTTCGGTCGCCGGGTCCGCGTCGGTTCCGTTCTGCTCAAGCGGTTCCGGCGGCGGTGTTTCAGAGGGCTGCATAGCGCCGCGATTATACCGCTCGATATGTGGCTCCCCCTCTTGACCCACGGCGGCGTTTCGGCGCAAACTCTGGGCGGTGTGCACTCGCGAACAGATTCTTGAGTCGTTGGAGGCGTTCCTGCGAGAGGAGGAGCAGCGGAACGGCGGCCCTCAGCCCGCGCTCAACCCTGGGCACCGCAGACAGTTCCTGTGGCCGCGTCCTTCGGTCGCTAGCCAGTACAACGTCAAGCCCGAACAGTTTCGGCGCTCGATTCGCTTTGAGGCGCACGGCGAGGCGTTCCCGGTGCTGGTGGCGGAGACGCCTTTCGGCGTTTTCGGGAAGTGCGAAGCCCTGTGGGCGGAGGCGAAGGGGAACGACGAGGAGACGATGCTCGCGAACCTCCGGCGCGAGCTGGAGCCGCTCTTCGAGCGCCAATTCGCGGTCAGCCGCACGCTGGGGCTGCCGCGACGGTTCGACGGCTCGATCACCGACCTTCGCCCCACCGAGTTGATCCGGCTGCTGTTTTGCCCGGATCGCGACGTAGCGCACGTGGCAATGGTCGAGATTGACTCGCACGCACGCACGATTCCGTACGGTGACTCGCTCATTCGAATCATGCTGGAGAGAGGGCACCCTTATCGGAGGGTTGCGCAATGGTGCGCGCTCGACATCTTCGAAGACCTTCTCAGCCTGTTTCCCGACGACGGCGGGCGCAAGCGTGCGATCGCAGCGATCCGCGACTTTATGATGACGGCGGAGGACGACTATGCGCGCGCCGTCTTCAAGGCGGGGGACGTGCTTGGCGATCACGTCGCCACGGAAGACGCCGGCGAAGCCCTGCTCGCCGTTCTCGCTGATGGAAAGCAGCCCTTCGGCCGCAGGAGCGCAGTTCACGGCTTGATTCACCTTTGCGAGTGGCTGCCCTCGTTCCAGCCGCGAGCCTTCGAGACGCTCGAGCGAATGGCGAAGGACGACCCGGAACCGCTCCTTCGAGCGTATGCCGAGGCAACGATCAAGGATATCCGCGAGGGCGTTCCCCACGGCCCCGAACCGGTTCTCCCCCAAGAAGCGGCGTGATTCGGCGCGCCCTTCGCGCCTGCTCCGGCGTCTTATGATAGAATGCGAGCGAGGGCACGGCCCTCGAACCTAACACCACACAAGGAGGTGTGATGAACATGAAAAAGATTGTCATTGCTCTTACCGTGCTGACCGCGTCCAGCGCCTTTGCGTCGAATGGCGGCCAGTACTATCAACAGATGAAGCCATGGACGCTGAGCGTCGGCATTCCTTTCTGGCAAGGCGACCACAAGGACGCTGGAATCGACAACGGCTTTCTCGTTGGCCTCGACTACCAGTACCAGCAGGGCGGAGGAGCGCACGGCTCGTTCATCGGCGTCCGAATGATGCTGGGCGAGAGCGGCGGCGTTGAGAGCCGAACCATGGGCGTCCACTACGGAGCGTCAACCGGGTTCGGCGGCGGAGCACAGAACCTCTACCTCAAGACAGCAGGCGGCTACTACAACACAGACGTTGATGGCGCCGGCGACGAGTGGGGCTTCGGCGGATTCGTCGCCCTCGGCTATATGTTCGGCGGAGGAGGCATGAGCGGCATGGGCTCGCAGGGCCTGTCTCTCGAGGTCGGCTGGTTTTGGGCGCCTTCAACCGGCGGCGTTGACAACAACGGCTTCTACGCGGCGGCGGGCATCAAGTTCTAATCGTCCTTCCCCGGAATGCCCGGTTCCGTGAGGAGCGCGGGGTCGAGTGCGCGTTGTAGGGTCTCCTCGTCGAGGAGGCCCATCTCGCGCACGACGTCCGGTATCGTCTTTCCCTCACTCAGCGCTTTTTTCACCACCTCAGCCGCCTTGCGATAACCCACATAGGGGTTGAGCGCGGTCGCGAGTGATGGGCTGACCTCAGCGTAGTAGCGGCACCGCTCCTCATTCGCGGTGATGCCCTCGATGCAGTTCACCCGGAAGGTACGGAGAGCGTTTGTCAGCACTTGTTGGGCGAACTGGCTGCTGAACGCCATCCCGGGCATCATCACGTTCAGTTCCAGTTGCCCTGCTTCAACGCAACGGTCAATGCTCTCGCACTGGCCCAGCACCTGGAACAGAACGATGTTCATGTTCTCAGCCATCGAGGGGTTCACCTTGCCCGGCATGATGCTGCTCCCGGGCTGAACCGGCGGCAGCGTGATCTCCGCCAGGCCGGTCAGCGGCCCTGAGCAGAGCAGCCGCAGGTCGTTGGTGATGCGAGTGAGTTCCAGGCTGAACAGCCGTAGCGCGGCCGCAAGTGCGCTCATCGGAAACTGCGACTGCATCGCCTCGCGCAGATCCTGGCTCGGGCGGAACGGGATGCCGGTCCACTCGGCGAGCAGCGCCACCACGCGCTTGCGGTAGTCCGGGTGCGTGTTCAGGCCCGTGCCGGCGGCGCTACCGCCGATGCCCAACTCCTCCAACTCGCCGCCTGCTCGCCGGAGCCACTCGCCGCTTCGGCGAATCGCGGCGGCGTAGGCAGCGAACTCTTGGCCTAGGCGAATCGGTACGGCGTCCTGCAGGTGCGTTCGACCCGACTTGAGCACTCCGTCGAACTCGCGCGCCTTCTTCTCGAAGGCGGCGCCGAGCGCGTCCACCTCGGGCAGAAGGTCGTGGAGCATCATCCTGCTCATCACGCGCATGGCGGTGGGGAAGGTGTCGTTGGTGGACTGTCCGTAGTTGACGTGGTCGTTCGGGTTGACCCGCTTGTACTGCCCCTTCTCGCCGCCGAGGACCTCCTCGGCGCGGTTGGCAAGAACCTCATTGACGTTCATGTTCAGGCTGGTGCCCGCTCCCATGTGGAAAACGTCAACAGGGAACTGGTCGCGCAGGTTGCCGCCGAGCACCTCATCCGCCGCCTGCGCAATGGCATCGGCGACCGCCTGGTCGAGCAAGCCGAGTTCGGCGTTGGCGACCGCGCACGCCTTCTTCAGCATGACGTACGCGTCAATCATCTTCGGGTGCTCGGTCATTCCGCTGATGGGAAACAGGTTCCGCGACCGCTCAGCCTGGCTCCCCCAGTAGGCGTTGGCGGGGACTTTGACTTCTCCGAGGCTGTCGGCCTCGAGGCGATGCTCCATGCCGCCGAGTGTACCGAGTGGTCCCACCCGCACGAGGCAAGCCGCGGGGGCCTACGCGTTTACCGTTTCCCGCGCGGCGGCGAGCGCAGCATCGAAGTTCGGTAGATCACTCACCTCGGGGACGACCTCTGCGTAGGCGAGCGTGCGATCCGGCCGGACGACGAAGACTGCTCGCGCAAGCAGCCGCAGCGGCGGGATGAGAACGCCGTAGGCGCGTCCGAACGACACGTCCCGGTGGTCGCTCGCAGTCTGGATTCGAGTGATTTGATAGTCCGTGCAGAAGCGACCCTGAGCGAACGGCAGGTCGGCGCTTACGGTGAGGACGGCGACCGAGTCCGGCAGCCTCTCTGCCTCTTCGTTGAATCTCCTCGCCATGTCGGAGCAGACGCTGGTGTCCAGCGAAGTCACGACTGAGAGAATGAGGGTTTTGCCGGCGAAGTCGTCGAGCGTTACGTCCTTCAGCCCGTCGGGCGTCGCCTGATGCAGGCGGAAGTCGGGTGCCGGGTCCCCGGCCTGAAGTTCAGGACCTTCGACCGGGAGCGGGTTACCTTTCATGGTTACGGTTCTGCTCATGGCTTGTAGGTTACCCAGTGACCGTAAACGGGCGCAGGCAAGCAATCGCATGGGGTGAGCGTCAAAATGCGCCCTCGTGCGCTTCCTCAGCCGCGTCCCGGCGCTTCAGCACGCGACGTACCGAGCGTTCTTCGCCGGTTCGCTCGTGTCCCAGTTGGGCGCGTTCACGCAGTCAGCTGCGGTGGCGTGGCAGGTAACGGTGATGACGGACAGCCCGGAGGCTGTGGGCCTCATCGCGCTGTTCCGCGTGCTCCCGACCATCGTGCTCTCGTTGCCTGCGGGTGTCTTGGCGGATCAACTCGATCGCCGGAAGGTACTGCTCGTCACTCAAGCGGCAATGGCGGTCGTGGCGCTGACGCTTGGGCTGGTAACGGCGTTCGGAGTTGTCAAGGTTTGGCACATCTACGCCCTGGTCGCGCTGGGCGGTGCGCTCCAATCGTTCGACATACCGGCACGGCACGCTCTGGTCCCTCGGCTGCTGCCGCTGAAGCACTTTCCCAGCGCGGTGACGCTGAACAGCGTGGCATGGAGGGTGAGCGAAGTGCTCGGCCCGGTAGTGATGGCGTATTTCGTGCAGCGCGGCGGTTACGACCTAAGCGTGGTTGCGATATCCGGCTTGGCGACCTGCTACCTCTTCAATGCCATCTCCTACTCGGGCATGATCTGGATGTACTGGCGGTTGCCGCCGCACCTGCCGGAGTTCAATTCCGAAGGAGACAAGATTCGTCGCTTTCGCGACATCGGCCCCGCGTTGCGTGAGGGCGTCTCCTTCGTCCGAAGGAACGATGTCGTCCGTAGTTCGATGTTGATAGACTTCTGGGCAACGTTCTTCTCAACCGCAGACGCGCTCCTTCCTTTTTATGCTCGCGATGTGTTCCAGCTCGATGTTTGGGCTTTCTCGCAGATGCGCGCCGCAATTGCAATCGGGTCGCTTGCGGCTGCGCTGGTTATGTCGGTGCTGCGACCCGCGAAACGGCAAGGCGTCGGCGTCGTCTGGGCCGTGCTCGTGTACGGTGTTGCCACGACGGCGTTCGCCTACTGCCCGAGCTACGCACTCGCGCTGGTTCTTCTTGGCATCACCGGCGCCGCCGACAGCGTGAGCACCATTTGGCGGCAGACCATTCGACAGGTTGCGACGCCGGATCGCCTGCGTGGACGCGTCGGTGCCGTGGCCGCGATCCTCCAGCGCTCAGGACCGCAGCTGGGTGACTACGAAGCGGGGTTCGTCGGCGAGCGACTCGGCACCAGGCTCTCGGTGCTGATTGGAGGCCTGGCATGTATCGGTGTGGCGGGGCTTTGGTCAAGGTCCGACGGGCTGAAGCGGTATGAACACGGGCGGGAAACGGAGGCGGAGGGCGGCGGACATGCATCGTGACGGCGCGCGAAAGTACGAGAAAACGGTGAGAATTACCAGGGTCGCGGCGCGATTTCACCCCCGACGCGTTGCACCGGAGCAGAGAGTGTGATAAACTGAACCCTACTACGCAGGAATCGAAGCACTATGGAACGCCCGGCATCTATCCCGCTGACGCAGACCGACGCACTGGACCCGAAGGCCGAGGAGGCGCAACTCGTCTTCCGAACCAGGCAAGGGGACCAGAACGCCCTGCGTGAGCTTGTTACTCGTCATCGCATCCGCCTGATACGAACGGCGGCCAACGTCTTGAGGGACCCGACCGAAGCCGAGGATGTCGCGCAAGAGGCGTTCCTCAAGGCTTTCCGGGAACTTTACCGGCTTCGGGACGACCGCGCCTTCTCTTCGTTTGTGTATCGCATTTGCGTTCGGCTGTGCGTTGACCGACTTCGGCTGAAGCGCGCCGAGCCTTCGCCCATCGAGCCAAGAGAGCAAAGCCCCGGCGGCTCAATCGAGACGCGGATGCTGGTGGAGCGTTTACTGAACCAACTGCCGCCCGACCTCCGTCTTACGCTTGTCCTGCGTGAGATGGAACAGCTGAGCTATGAAGAGGTAGCAGAGGCGATGGGCGTGCCTGTGGGCACGGTGCGATCGCGCCTTCACACGGCTCGTGAGCGGTTTCGCACGCTTTGGACGCTCGCCCACCAAGGGGAAGAATAGGACCGACGAACGATGACCGAGAGGGTATGCGACCGGTTTCGAAACCTGGCTCACGCCGACGAGGCTGACCTGAGCCGGGAGGAACTGACGTTCCTGCGGTCACACGCCGGCGAATGCGGGGATTGTCGGCGATACCTCACGGATATGTCGCTCTTGAGCGACGTACTTCGATCTTCCGCGCTCGACCATCGCGGGGATCACGACTTTGCCGACCGCGTGGAGGAGTCGGTCGTCTCCGCTCGTGTGCTCGACGAGTTGAACGCCTGGCGCCCTGCCATGATCGCTGCTCTCACGACGGCTGCCGCCATCCTGACCGTCCTGCACGTGCTCACGTCGAGTCCTACTACGCCCTCGCTGAAGCCAACGGAGACACCGACCGCAGAGGTCAACGTCCCGCTCGACCTCTTCGAAGATGGCGGATCGAGCGCTCCAACCCACCCGGGCGAACAGGGCTAGGGACTCCCGCGTGAGCTCCCTGCGACGCCTCTTCGCAGGGGTTCTGGTTGGGACGCTCCTCGCGTTGTTGATCCACCCGACGGCGCGCTCGACGTTCCTGTACTTGCTTCGCCCTCACCACGAGGTCGCTCTCGCCGTTGAGCGCAGCCCCCTCGCCCAGTCGCCCTCGTTTCCCATTCGGCCTCCGCGAACGGAGCAGGTTTCGACGACGGACCTCTCTCTGCTCGCCTATCAGATGGCGAGGCGGATTAACGTGCAGGGTCAA
>JBFMFD010000146.1:0-6615 GCA_040752255.1 Armatimonadota bacterium | reverse complement strand
AAAGGGCGCCGGCTCCGTCGCATCCTCCGAGTCCAAGTCCCATAGCGGCGCCTCGTCTTTCTCCCACATCATCATAGGTGCACCTCGCGGAGCGTACACTCGCCTTGTTCCATTTCGGGCCGCCCCTCGCCCCTGTGACCGCCACCAGGTACCCCCTCACAGCCCGGCAGAGTTACCCGAGTAGCCCGTCGCCGCCCGGCTCTGGAACCGCAGAACCCCCGCTAACCACACAGGAACGGAGGACTGCCGTGCGACGTACAATCAGCATATGCGAACCAAACTGTTGGCGCTCGCAGGCTTACTCGGTCTGCTCGCCCTTGCCGGCTGCCAGGTAACAAGCCGTGTGTCTTCAGGCGACGTTCCGAGTGGCGACATCGCCTGGCACGAGACGCTCGATTCCGGCTTACAGGCTGCCAAGGCGGAGAACAAACTCGTCTTCGTGGACTTCAGCGCGGAGTGGTGACCCGGTTGCAAAGAGTTGGCCCGTGAGGTCCTCAGCAAGCCCGAACTCGCCGCGATGCAAAGCGACTACGTCTTCGTACACATTGACATTGACAAGGAGCGCGATACCGCCAGACGCTTCGGAGTGCGCGGCATCCCCGATATGCGCATCCTCAACGCCGAAGGCGAGGAGATTCACGACGTCTCGACGACTTGGGACCTCAACGAGGTGCTCGGCGAGATGAACCAGGCGCTTAAGAAGCGATAGCCGTCAATACCGCGGCGCGTGCTCGAAGCGGTGGCTCGTTTGAATGCGGCGCACCGTGCCGGTCGCGGATCGCATGACGATGGACTCCGTCAGCGCGCCGCCTTTGGTGTACCGCACGCCGCGCAGAAGGTCGCCGCTCGTGATGCCCGTTGCGGCAAACATCACGCTGCCGCTCGCCATGTCGTCGGTGTGAAAGACGCGGTCTACGTCCCCTTCGATCATTTTCTCGGCGCGCCCTCGCTCTTCCTCGTTGCGGAAGACCAGGCGCGCCTGCATGTCTCCGCCGACGCAGCGCACGGCGGCGGCGGTGATGACACCCTCCGGCGCGCCACCGATGCCGAAGAGCGCGTCAATGCCCGTCTCCTCTTGGATCGCCGCGATGCCGAGCGTGATGTCTCCGTCGGTAACAAGGCGAATCCTGGCTCCGCATCGCCGGATTTCGGCGATGAGTTTCTCGTGTCGAGGGCGATCCAGCATCCCGATGGTCAGTTCATCAATATCCTTGTCGAGGCACTTGGCGATCGCTCTGAGGTTTGCCGCAACGGGCATCGTGATGTCAATCGCCCCCTTCGCATCAGGGCCTACGACCAGCTTGTCCATGTAGCAATCCGGCGCGTGCATCAGCCTGCCCTCTCCCTCTTTCGCTGCCGCGAGCACGCTGATGGCGTTCGCCATCCCGTTGGCACACAGATTCGTGCCCTCGAGAGGGTCAACCGCGATCTCTACGACCGGGCCGCTTCCGTTCCCCACCTCTTCACCGATGTACAGCATGGGCGCTTCATCCCTTTCGCCTTCGCCGATGACGATGCGTCCGCGCACGTCGAGTTGCCCGAGCGTGTGGCGCATTGCGTCGCAGGCGGCTTGGTCGGCAGCCGTCCGATCCCCCTTGCCAACCCACTTGGCGGCGTTGAGCGCCGCTGCCTCGGTAACGCGGACGAACTCCAGGGCAAGGTTGCGATCCATACCTCCCCAAGGATACCCACCGCCCCTCTCCCTCGGTCGAACGGCTACCCGGCGGTGAGGTAGGTGAATTCGAAGGAGTCGCCCGCCGAGATGCCGCCCGGGTTGATGGTGGCGCACGGCCCTAGATCGTAAGGTAGACCAATTCTAGGGCGTTGCCAACTCCCGACAGTGGCACTTTGACGGTATGGTAGTCGGTGTCGATGTCGCCCTCAGGGATGGGGGATTGAACCTCGTACACGCTCCCGACGTTGCGCCGCAACTGGAGAAAGTCCGACTTCTGCGCAAGAGGGGAGGTGAGACCGAGCTTGTTGCTTGTGCCCACAGAAACCCTCTCGCCGGATGAGCCGGGCGGCAAGATCACCTTCGTGATGCGGCGAAACGCCTCCTTTCCCTCCACGGTCTGAGTGCCGTTGAGGGAAATCTTGTCGGTGAACCGAAAGTTCTCATCCGCGCCCCGGTCAACGCCGACGAGGTCAATGTGGTCGTCGAGTTGTCCAAGTAGAACGTTCTCCTGATAAATGCCTGGATTGACGAGCACGGTCGCTCTACCTCCGGAGGGGCGTCTGCTCCGCGCCTCTGGGATAGCGTCATTGATTGTCGTGACTACGGCATGGGCGAAATTCGGTGAACCTGGCATGTTCTTTCTCCTGGAGTGCAGTACACTCTTGGCAAGATGAATCTGGTGTCATGGGCCAGGCTTTCGCTCATACCGTGCCTCCTGCTCCCTCTCGTTGGGGCGGCGGACACGTACCTGGCTGACCCCTGGCCGCAATGGCAGGACGGGCACAACCGGCCGGGGCGGACGACGACCGTCGGCCCGAGGACGCCGACGCTGGCTTGGACGTTCCAACTTCCGGAGTTTGGGAACCAGCAGGGCTTCTCCAAGCCGAGCATGGATCGACGCGGCCGGATGTTCATCAACGGGTTCGGCCAAGTGTACGCGGTGGACATCGCCCGCCGTGCGAACCTGTGGCGAACTGAGAACGTGTTCATGGACGTTTGGCATACGTCCACCGCCGATGGCCTTCTGATCTTCGGCACCGCGCAACCACCCCTCCGGTTCTTTGTTGTCCGGGCGGAAACGGGGGACGAGGTTTGGTCAGTAGCCACGACAGGAGATTTCCGACGAGCAGCCGTGATCCGCGACGGCGTCGTCTACTTCCACGACGGCTACACACTGTTCGCGCGCCAGCTGAGCGACGGCACGCTTCTGTGGCGGCAGAACTCCTTCCGCCCGTACTCCAACCTCTCAATGGACGATGAAGGGCGCATCTTCGTCACCGACTATCCCCAAGGGCGCTTGCACGCGATTGACTCGCAAGTCGGCAGCGTCATGTGGACGACCGCGCCTCTCAGTGGAGAGGTGCTTGGCTGCCTGGCGACGGAGAACGGCCTCGTATACGCCGAGACTGCGTTCGGCAATAAGGAGGTGTATTGCTTCGATGCTCGAACCGGCATGCAGCGTTGGCGTGTGGACCCCGTTGGAGGGAGTTACCTTGGACTCGCCATAGGGAATCCCGCATTCAATCGCCTCTACTTGAGCGACGCCGGCGCGAGGTGGATCGTCTCGCTTGATCGCAGCGCCGGCGATGAGATCTGGCGCTTCCCGACTGAAACGAGCATCTGGGCGCCGCCGCTCCTTGACACCACCGAAACGATCTACTTCGCAAACTCGGGCAACCAGGGTACCCCGACGCTGGCCGCCGTCAACCCCGACGGCACTCTGCTCTGGAATCGCACGCTATCAGCAGGGACGGAAGGGTCGCTGCTCCTCAGTCCCGACGGTACGCTCTACGTCATCACTAAGGACCGCAAGCTGCAAGCCTTCCGCGACCCGCACGTCTCCGCCATCCTCACCGACTTCTCCATCCCGCAGGGCGCGCGGGCGTCGGGCGGACTGCTCGCGCTCTCTGCATCCGACGACGACTACTTCGAGATGAACTCGCAGGCGTGGTTCCTCGTCAGCGAGGCGAACCTCTCAACGCTCGAACTCGGAGCGCACACCTCCAAACAGAACCCCAAGATGATGGACATCAAGGTCGAGGCGCGGATCAACCAGCCGGTCGGCAGAATCAACCTCGCGCTCAAGAACTGGTTAACCGGCGCGTGGGAGACCGTTGAGGCGCAGAAAACAAGGAGCAACGAGGACATCACCTACTGGAAGACCGGCCTCGATTGCAGGAAGTACGTCCGCCCCGACGGCCGCATCGAGCTTCAGATCAAGACCATCGTCAACGTCCCGATCACCGAAGCCACGTTCCGCACTTTCCTGGATCAGGTGGACATTCAGATTCGGGACATCTGATCCGTTCAGCGAACGGCCGAGAGCCCGCCCGCGACCGCGGTGTCATAGGTTGCCGACGCGCCTCTGTACCACGCCGTTACGCGAGCCGCTCCAGGACGCACGCCGAACAGCGTCCCCGCCTGATTCACCCATGCCGCACCCGAACTCGTCCATATCACCTGATCGGCGGGCGGCGCGCCCCCTCCCTCGAACGCCAGCCGCAACTGGACCGAACCGCCCACGCTCACCGTTTGGCCGGTGGACTCGATGCGCAACGCAGCCCCGTTGTCGATCGGCATCGGCGTGAAGAGTGCCAGGCCGTTTGCGATGGGACGCTCGACCCCGTCGCTCGGAAGGTTCACAATGCCCGATGCGAGCCACAGCGCCGAACTGCCTCCGCCATCGAGATTGACCGCATCCGAGCAGCCTCGCTCCTTCATCAGCGCCGCCAACTCGGCAAGCGTCACGCCGCGAGAGAAGCGCGAGCGCCCGTCCACAACAATGACAACAATCTCCCCATCGGCCGTCGTGCCGACAGCCGTGCGTGGATGCCGCGCACCCACGAGGTCTGGGCGAAACCGCTCGCTTGCACCGTTGACGGTGACCTGCCCCTTCGTGAGGAGGCGAGGGCCACCACCCAACGCGTGCTGGATCGCCGGCCAATTGATTGAGCCGGTGAGCGAGAGGCGAAGCGTCCACTCCTCATTCTGCCGCAAATCCTTGAGCACTCTCTGCGCCGCCTTTCCGGCACCGAGCAACACCACTCGCCCTGGCTCCACCTCCAGTCCAAGGGTGTCGGGCACCACGAGCTTGAACACAAGCGTGCTCTCGCCGAGACTGGCTGCGGTGGTGTCGGCTTCAAAGATGAGCGCGTTGCCGGTCACCGGAGATGACGCCCGCCCGCCGTCAGGAAAGTAGAGCACGATGTCACCGTCACCCGCCACGCGGTTGACACCGCTGAGGGGAATGGTCGTTCCGCCCGGAGAGACCAACTCGCCCTTCCACGTCGGCGCGTCGAACAGCAGCGTGCTGTCCGCCCATGCGATGGCAGAGCGTGTCGGATACGGCTCGCTGACGAGTTTGCCGCCTCGAATCATCAACCCGAGCGGGTCGCCGTCAGAGCCGAAGAAGTCCGCATTGATGACAAGAAAGGCGCCCGTCCGTCGCGCCATCGAGCCTACGGTCTCACGCGAGACCACACCGGTCTTCTCGAACACTCTGTCCTTCGCAACGATCGCTTCCATGTCGAAACCGCTCTCCGGAGCGCGGAAGCGCACCGTATGCACGACAAGCGGCGGATCGGAGAACACCTCTTGAACGTAGCGCAGCCCGGGAATCGGCTCGCGAACCCACTGCTGCTTCGGGGCGCTCGGAGCGTGCGCAGCCGAAGAGGCAACGAGCGCGAGCAGCACTCCCGCGACGGTCATCGAGCGTGGTCCTCCAGCGTCACCAACGTGCCGCCCTCGGCATCCAACCGCGCGCGCACGCCGAGCGGCAACGTCGCCATCGCAGGAGCATGACCGAACGGGAAGTCCATCACCACAGGTATGCCCAAGTCACCCAAGCGCTCGCGAACGATCTCGCGCCACGGAGGGCCCCCGATTCCTTTGTCGATTCTCTCATCCGTCCTGGTCATCTCGCCGACAACGACACCACTCACCTTATTCAAGACTCCTGCGTTGCGAAGATGTGTCAGCATCGCGTCAACACGATGCGGCGGCTCGTCCACATCCTCGAGTAGCAGCAGCGCCCCTTGCCAGTCAGGCGCTTCGGGCGTTCCCAGGGCGTCGCAGACTAAGATGAGGCATCCGCCCAGCAGCGTTCCCTCGGCGACGCCGGGCACAACGGTCGTCGCCCTCGGCGCAGCATCTGGCAAAGACCACCGCACTCCCTCCATCGTCGCGAAGAGATTCTCGACAACCCAATCGGGCCGATCAACCGAGAGCGTGATCCCCATCGGGCCATGCATAGTCACCAGCCCCCGTCGGTTGAGCGCGAGGTGAAGCGTCGTCACGTCGCTGAAGCCGATAAGCATCTTCGGCTCCTCGGCCATGCGGTCAAGATCGAGATACGGAAGCAGTCGGGCGCATCCGTAACCGCCTCTGCTGCAATAGATCGCGGCAACGCCGGGATCGAACCACGCTTCCATCAAATCCTCAGCGCGATGCTCGTCGTTGCCCGCGAGGTGATGCGCTCGGTCGTAAACGTGCGGCATCAGTCGAACGCGGTACTCCCGACGCTCGAATAGATCCATCGCGTGGTGAAGAGACTCCGGCTCTAGCGGGCTCGCCGGTGAGCAAACGGCTATCACGTCCCCCGCTTGCAGCCTTCGGGGCAGGCGCGCAGCCATCAGAACATCTCACCCCGCTCGCGCAACCTCAGGTTCAAGAGCGTCGCCACCATCATCATGTTGACCACCATCGCCGTTCCGCCGTAACTTATGAACGGCAAGGGAACACCGGTAACGGGGAACAGCCCCACGACAACCAGGAGGTTGACCAGAGTATGGTAGCTGAAGATAACAAAGATGCCAGCGGCAACATTCCGTTGATACACGCCGCTCGCGTCGGCTACTACCAGCCATACACGGTATAAGAAAAATCCATACGCGCACACAACAAGAACGCTCCCGATGAAGCCGGCCTCCTCGGCGATGACC
>JBFMFD010000145.1:0-6646 GCA_040752255.1 Armatimonadota bacterium | reverse complement strand
GGCGGAGGCCGGCCGGCGCTTGCCCTTCTCCAGCACGTTGGTGTGCGCGGCCACCGTCCCGTCCGCGTCCAGAGCCTCCGCGAACGCGGCGCCGGTCGCCGCCTGCGCCGCCTGCAGCCGGGCCAAGAGCTGCGCCTCGTCGCGCCGCGCCAGCGCGGGCGCCAGCCCGGCGGCCGCGTCCTGCGCCTGCGGCGCCAGGCGCACGCCCAGCTCGCGCACCATGACGTTCTCGGTGAGCCGGCGGGAGGCGAGCGTGGCCGCCACGGCGAAGACGCACGTGAGCGGCACGGCGACGGCGAGGACCCTGGTCTGCAGCCTCATGAGGGGACAGTAATTATAGCAAGGTAACCGGGATTGACAGGATTTGAACTCGGGCTTACACTCGCAAGATGCTGTCGGCCCGCCGAGCCGGAGGCATGGCACTAGTGCTGGGACTGCTCAGCGTCTCGAGCCACGCGGAAGCGCCCCCATCCCGCGAGTCCGACCTTCTCTTGCCGACGCTCACGAACGGGATTCAGGCCATCGCTTCGACTCCTAACGACCCGCGCAGAAGCGTCACCTCCGGGGGAAGTGTCAGCCTGCTGGACCATAATGGCTCGATCCAATGGAGCCTTTCCGCGGGATTCCTGGAGTCGTACGGTCACATTTCGGTTTTCCCCGATCGAACGACTTTCGTGTCCCGTTTGCGGCACCCGCTGCTTCCTCTACCGTTTCCTCCCATACCGTTCCCTGGACTGACACGAGCATATGTTGTGCGCCTGGAGGCATCCGGCCCGGGACCGACACCGCCGACGGCCAATCTCTCTGGGGACGATGACCCAACGGTACCGTTCCCGAGCGTAGGTGCCATCCCGATGGGAGTGGCGGTGGATGCCATGCGCGACCGCGTATACACCGCTCATCAGCGCATGACCTTCGACTTCACGGGCGCGCTCTTTGAGGAACGCATCCGCGCATTCGACGGCGCATTGAACCCGGTCGCCGAGTGGGTCGTTCCTCATGAGTTTGCCTCGAGCGCAATCCAACTCGCCGGAGTCTTCACGGACGCAGAGGGCTTCGTCTGGACTGCGGGCGTCGAAACACCTCCCGCACCGCTGACGTCCCGCCTCATCGTCGCGCGACTTCAGCCGAGCCTTGAAGGTGAACCGTTAATCCATCGCCTGACCCTGGGCGCACAAGGAGGCACTATCCGCGCCGCCGTCGACCCTCGCGGCGGACTCATCCTGGCAGGAGAGCGCGATGCCGCGGGTAATTCGGACTATTTCCGTCGCGTTTCTCCAGACGGATTTTTGCCCTCATTTCGCCGACAAGGCTTTGCTGGGGGTCCACTGGCAGTGGACCTGGAGGGCGCGTTATACCTCGGGGGCAGGAATCCGCTTAACAATGCTCCTTCTATCATCAAACTCGGCTTGGACAACGCTCCCGTGTGGAGTCCGGCGCACCTTGAACTGCCTGGCGACCGAGTCATCCAAGCACTCGTCGTTCTAGCTCATGACACTTTCGACGTCGCAGGCTCGCGCGATGTGCCGTTTCCCGGCTCAGACCAATCATTCATCTCACGGTACGCCCCAGGCACGGGCGGGAAACTTGTAGCGATTTCCCCGCTAGAACAGCTTGGATTCGTCGATGTTCTGCTCCCCTCTCCTCTTGTTGTCGAGGCTCAAGACGCCGCAGGCTTACCGTCTCCAGACGTCGGAATCGCGTTTTCAATCGACGCTACTCCCGATGGTGCCGTCGGTCATCAACTCATCGGGAGCGAAGACAAGACGAACGCGCTGGGACGGGCCAAGACGGATTTCAAGCTCGGCAATATCCCACTCGAGTATCAGGTCAAGGCAGAATGCTCGACTTGTGATGAATCCGACCAGCAACTGCAATTTCGAATCTGTGGAAAGCTGCCCGGTGACCTTTATCGGCAGAACGAGGACAGACCGGGCAAAGCGCCCTACGTCGATGATTTCATCGGCGGCTCAACCAATGAAGACGACAGGATTAGGTATTCAGGCTGTGCGCTAACCGCCTATACGATGCTCCTGAACATCTTCCGAGCCCGCCACAACCTCACCTATCCTGAATCGACCCCTGGAACCTTGAATAAGGCTCTCACGCCTGGCGGGTTCGTCCCTGTCGCACGCCTTGATTTCCTCTCCGCGACCCGCCAGTTCGCCGGCAACCAATTGGCCTATGACGGATTCAATGTAGGACCGACGATGAGCATCGCTGAAGCGCTCCAGGAAGTCGATCGCAGCCTGGGACGCGGCGATCCGGCCCTCATCAAGCTTAACTCACCGAGCGGCCGCGATGGGCATTACATCACCGCCATCGGCCGCTGTGGAAGCCGGTACATCATCCTCGATCCTTTCACAGGGACGGACATCGAGCTCTATGATCCGGACAATCCACCGAGGAATCTGCGAGTACAAGGAGTTCGAATCTTCAGGAAGGGAGCTTAGGAGATGAATCTTGTTGCAACCAGCCTTACGGCATCGGCCCTCGCCCTCTCGTCGGTCGCGACAGCCGGGGTGTACATCAGCGCAGGCACCGAACGAAGCACCCATTCGCTCGTGCAATTCTACATTGAAGATTCCTCCGGCCGCAGGTCCGGGCAACCGCCGACGGGGCCACAGGTCGCCCAGATTCCTGGAACTGCGGGCCGTTACGGCAGTGACTCGGTTTCGAATGACAGTACCGGCGAGCCGGGACCGCAGTCGGTAGAGTTCCACACTTCTACGTTCCCGACTGGAACGTTCAAACTCGTTCTTCTCCCCGCCGCGACCACCGGGTATTGGCTTCGGATGTCGCTAGTGAACGACAATGGGACGACGCTGCATCAAGACTTCACTGGATTCGTGCGAGCGGGGAGTCCCGTCACTTTCGAATTCGAACATCAGCCAGCCGCAAGCAGCCCAACGGCGCCAGCAAAGCTCGTTTCCTTCGCCTCGCTGCGCGAAGACGTTCAAACAGCGCTGACGTTACGTCAGCTCGGAGATGAGATCTTCGTTGCGAGCCTGCTCAAGACTCTAGCGAAGGCGCAAGAATTCGCCGATGCTAAGAACAAAGCCAAGCAGTCCGCCGATTCACTCGACATCTTCATCCACAGGATCGACAACGCGTTCAAGAAGGAGCCTGATTCCGACGTCGGCGATGACCCGCAGGACAAGAACGCCACGCCCATCATCAACCGTTTCGCGACGCAGAGAGCCCGTGACTCATTGAGCGAGGACGCGCGCATCCTGATCCGCGGCCTCGGGGAGACACCGGCGCGATGACGCTACGACTCGTCGCGGTGCTGATAGCCTGCGCTGCGGCTCCCGCCGAAGCCTTCGATATGGAGGCTTGGATGCTGGAGGTTTACTACTCCTCGACGACGCCCGCGCCCATAAAGCAGTTCTACTCCGGCTTGGTGTACGACATCGAGAACCGAAGACGCCAGCTCGCGGAAGGAGAGGCTTACGCACGGGTCGCGCGCGGCGACACGACGTATGCCGCCGCGTCGCTTCGCGAGATGCAGATTCCTCCTGAAGTCCGGACGAGCATCAACGGGAGCCAAGGAGGAGTCGTACGTCGCGTGGACGGGACCGCCGTGGCCGTCCCTCCGGCCGCCTTGCCCCAAAAGACGCTCGAGCTCTCCGTATCTCATCCGCCGAACGATCCGACCCGCGAGAACAATGCGGAACAGTCCAAGCTATCTCTCGCCTCGCTTCCGGCGGCTTTCGGCCCGGAAGGCACGGTATTCAAGACTCCTGTCACGCTCACTCTTCCCTACGATACTCGCCTCGTCCGCGCGCAGGGCCTGCGCGAGGCGAATCTCGGCCTCTATCATTGGAATCCGGGCCGACAAGCGTGGGAGCCGCTTCCGTCACGGGTGAATACTCGGGACGGAACCGTGAGCGCCGAGGTGCTGCATTTCTCGATCTACCAGGTGCTGGGCACCGGGGGCATCGCCCCCCTTGCGACAGACCCCGAACTCGGCTTCAAGGCGCTGTACGCCTTTCCGAATCCGGTGCGAGGGGCCGGCCCCGTCACATTCCGAGTCCAACCGGGACAGGCCGACTCGGTCGAAGTGAAGGTCTACGATGTCTCCGGGAGGAAGGTCCACGAATCATCGGCGTTCACGGATCGCGGCGCCATCGACGACGGCAACGGACTTGGCGCTCAGTTCACGTACGAACACACATGGGACGTGTCGGGAATCGGATCAGGCGTGTACACCTTCGCGGTGACGGCGCGCCGCGCGGGTCGCGCAGACGTTCGCAAGACCGGGAGAGTCGCCGTCATCCGCTAAGTGAGCCAACTCTTGATCGCCGCCCTGCTCGTGTCCGCCGCCATTCCTGCGGCGGCGGCGGAGAGCGCCGGCTTCCTTACCATAGGCCCCGGCGCGCGCGCGCTGGGGATGGGCGGCGCGTACTCGGCGCTCGGGGGCGACGCCGGGGCGATCTACTGGAACCCTGCGGGGCTTTCTCGCGTGGAGCGCCGCGAGTTCACGGCGAGCCATGCCGAGCTGTTCGAGAGCACGCGTCACGACTTCGCGGCCCACGCGCACCCGGTACGCGTCGGGGTCATCGGCGGCGCACTCACTTATCTGAGCCAAGGCAGAATCGAGGGCCGGGACACACAGGGCCGGCCGACCGGAGGATTCGACGCGTCGGACGCGGCGCTGAGCCTTGCGTACGCCCGGCGAACGGAACTGATCGAGTTCGGCGCGGCGATCAAGTATATCCGCAGCCATATCGGCTCCACCGAAGCTCAGGGTGCGGCCGTCGACCTAGGCGTAAGACGCGAATGGGGCGCTCTCGGCGTTGGAGGCGCGCTGCGCAATCTTGGGCCCGGACTCCGCTTCGCGGACCAACGCAATGACCTTCCTTTGCGCCTCGCGGCAGGCGCGAGTTGGAAGCCGGAGTGCCACATCGTCGCCATAGAAGGGGTCAACGGACCTCGCGGCGCGGGAACGGATGTGTCGGTCGGCGGGGAGCTTTGCGCGGCGAAGCCGCTTCGATTGCGCGCGGGATACACGACACAGACATCGGTGTCGGGCGGCTCCGGCTTCGATGCGGCGCGTGGACTGACGCTCGGCCTAGGTGTCCAGAACGACGCGTGGAGCGTCGACTATGCCGTGTTGCCTACGGGTGAATTGGGACGTTCCCACCGCTTCAGCTTCTCCGCCCGGTGGTGACGTTGGATTGAGTCCCGCCACGTAACAGGGAAAGCCTTGCGGGACCGTCGGCGGGCGGCTACAATCCCGGCGTGAGCCTCGACGACGCCGCCCTGCGCCATCTCATCGGCCTGCTCGACGACGAGGACCCCCGCAGCCTGGGGCTCGTGCGCGAGCGCATCCTGGAGCAGGGCGAGCGCGCGCTGCCCTTCCTCGACGAGCTGCGCCGCGCCTCTCCCGCGCTGCCGCTGGCCCAGCGCGCCGCGGAGCTGGCCGAGCAGTTGCGCTTCCTCGCGCTCGAGGGCGAGTTCGCGGCCTTGGCCGCCGCTCCCGCGCCCGACCTCGAGGAGGGCGCCTTCCTGGTCTCGCGCTTCGGCCAGCCCGGCGCGGACCCGTCGGTCTACCGCGCCTGGCTCGACCGCGTGGCCGCGGCCGTCGCCGAGGACATGCCCGAGGAGGACCCGGAGGCCGGCGTGCGCCGCCTCACCGAGCACCTGTTCAAGTCGCTCGGCTTCGCGGGCAACGAGGCGGACTACTACGACCCGGACAACAGCTACCTCACGCGCGTCATCGACACGCGCCGCGGCATCCCGGTCACGCTGACCATCCTCTTCCTGCTCGTGGCCAAGCGCCTCAAGCTGCCGGTCTACGGCGTCGGCACGCCCGGGCATTTCCTGGCCGGCTTCCGCGCCGCGGGCGAGCCGCTGTTCGTGGACTGCTTCCGCAAGGGGCGGCTCATGACGCTGGCCGAGGCGCGCCGCATGCTGGTGCGCAACGGCTACGACTACCGCCCCGAGTACGTGCGCGCCTGTCCTCCCCGCGACATCCTGGCGCGCATGATGCGCAACCTCATCTCCATCTACCAGAAGTCGGGCGCGGTGGCGCGCGCCGAGCGACTGTCGTCCCTCGTCGAGACCCTGCTCACGGGCCGGCGCAGCGAGGGCACGTGAGGGCCGCGCTGCTGGCGCTGCTGCTGGCCGCCCCGGCCGCCGCCGACCGGCCCATCAAGCCGCCGGCCCCCGAGTTCCCGCCCGACGCCGCCTGGCTCAACGCCAAGTCGCTGAGCCTGGAGAGGCTGCGCGGGCGCAAGGTCGCGGTGGTGGCCTTCCTCAACCTGGCCTCCATCAACTCCGTGCGCGCGCTGCCCGCGCTGCGCGGCTGGTACGACCGCTATTGGACCCACGACCTCGTGGTCATCGGCGTCTTCACCCCCGACCTCGAGGTGCAGCGCGACCCGCGCTGGGCCAAGGCCCAGCTCAAGCGCTTCAACGCGGACTTCCCCGTCGTCATCGACCGCGACCGCCGCATCTGGAAGGCCTACGCCAACGAGGGCTGGCCCGCGCTCTACCTGGTCGACTCCAAGGGGCGCGTCGCCTTCGACCGGCTGGGGGAGGGCGGCTACCGCGAGTTCGAGTCGGAGCTGCGCAAGGAGCTGGGCGTGTTCCACGACGAGCGCGACCTGCCCCCCGCCCTGGAGCTCAAGGACCCCCCCAC
>JBFMFD010000144.1:0-6711 GCA_040752255.1 Armatimonadota bacterium | reverse complement strand
AATCCCCCGGTGGGGGAGCGCAAAGCCGACAGGGCCGTGAGGCCGGCTGGGCCGCCTGTGGACGACGATGGTAATCTATCAAGGAGACCAGAATGCGAATCACAACCGAACAAGTCAAAGCGCTCCTCAGCGAGCGCCGGAAGGGCGGCCAACTTGCACACAACGAGGTCAGAACCGATCGTCTCGGTGACGCCGACCTCAAACTTCTCCACGAAGTGAAGCAGGCGATCCTCGCCATGCCGGAGGTCCGCCAAGAGTTGGTCCATGAGATCCGAGAGCGCATCGAGCGCGGCGAATACAACCCAAGCGCCGACGAAATCGTTGACGCCATGATCCGCCGCGCCATCGCCGACCGGGCCGGGGACTAACGCCGCGCGCGCCTCCACCAGATGCCCTCTTAGCGGGAGGGACGGCTTCGCTCGCTGAAGTGACACCGCCCCCTCGTGCCGGGTACCCTCTCCCGTCCGTGGAACAACCCGTCACAGCACCAGCCATCCGCGCCATGAAGGGCGGCAGGGTCGTCTGCGTAACCGCCTACGACGCCCCTTCCGCCGCCATGGCGGACGAGGCCGGGGTTGACCTCATCCTCGTCGGCGATTCCGTAGGCAACGCCGTCCTCGGCTACCAAGACACCATTCCCGTCTCGATGGCGGAAATGCTCCACCACGTCGCCGCAGCCCGGAGAGGCTGCCGCCGGGCGCTCCTCGCGGCAGACATGCCGTTCGGCTCCTTTCAGCCCAGCGTGGAGCAGGCGGTCGCCAACGGCATCGCGCTGATCAAGGCTGGGGCGGACGCCGTGAAACTCGAAGGCCCCTGGGACGATGCCATCGGGCGCCTCACGCAGTCGGGCGTCCCCGTCCTCGGGCATGTGGGCATGACGCCGCAGAGCCATCATGTCTTCGGCGGCTTCAGAGTTCAGGGCAAGGGAGAAGCAGGCGAGGCTGTGCTCGACGCCGCCAAGCGGATAGAAGCGGCGGGCGCCTTCGCCGTCGTCCTCGAGTTGATCCCGGCGGATTTGTCGCGCCGAATCACCGAGGCGCTAACGATCCCGACGATCGGCATCGGCGCCGGTCCCCACTGCGACGGCGAGATCCAAGTCTTTCACGACATCCTTGGTCTCACGGGAGGCGAGTCGTTCCGGCACACGCGCCGCTTCCTCAATGGACGAGAGCTGTTCGTGCAGGCGTTGAAAGGTTACGCCGATGTTGTGCGCAAGCGCGAGTTCCCGACCGACGAAAACTCGTTCTAAAAGCCCAGGTCTTTCTTCCGAACGTTCAACTTCGGCACCGGAAGCACGTTGCCGTCGCGAGGTATCGGCGCGTTCGAATTGCGAAGAATCGCGTCGAGGCGACGTTCAGTCTCTCGAACGAACTCAGCCAACTGCGATTCCATCTCTTCGCGCTGCTCCTCCATCTGATCGAGCAACCTAAGGATGACTTCAACGCCCGCGAGGTTCACGCCAAGTTCTTGAGTCAACCTCTGGATGCGACGCACGCGCTCGATGTCCTCCTCGCTGAACATGCGGTTCTTTTCGTTGACGCGGGCGGGTGAGATCAAGCCTTGTCGCTCATAGGCGCGCAGCGTCTGCGGATGCACGCCACACAACTTTGCGGCGACGCTGATCGGAAACAGAGGCTCGTCTCGCTGCGTCATGCCTTAGCCCTCGCTTGGGCAATCTGCTCGAGAAGGCGCTTCTCTTCTCCGGCGACGCTCCGCGGGATCTGAACGTGCAACTTCACCAGCAAGTTGCCGCGCCCGCCTGACTGGCGCGTCATCCCCTGTCCCTTCAACCTCAGGATCTGTCCGCACTGGCTCCCCGGCGGAATCGTCACTTCAATCGCTCCCCGCAAACCGCGCACCTTCGCCTTCCCCCCAAGCGCAGCGACCGTGTAGTCAACCTTCAGTTCCGTGACCAGGTCGTCACCGTCGCGCGTCAGATACGGGTGTGGCTTCTGCCTCACGTGCAGAATCAGATCGCCGCGACGATTCGACGCTCCGCCCGCGCCCTGGCCGGCGGCTCGCACCCGTTGACCTTCCTTGACGCCCGGAGGGAAGGACACCTCCACTCGCCGCGTAGTCGGCAACGTCCCCGCGCCGGAGCATGTCGCGCATCGCTGATAGCCGATCTCGCGCGCGCCGTTGCACACCGGGCAGGTTTGCGCAAAGCCGAGTAGCCCCCGAACTGTGCCACGGCCGTTGCAATGCGGGCAGGGCTGGCTGCGGCTTGTGGGCACGTTCCCGGTGCCCTTGCACGTTGCGCACGGATCCTCCACGCGGTAGGAGAACGTTCGCTTAGCGCCCGAATCCATCTCCTCGAGCGTAAGCTCGACCTCCATGTGCACATCGCGGGGCATCACGCTCTTCGCCCGCGCACCGGAGCCTCCCCGCATGGTTTCGAACACGGAACCGAAGCCCCCAAAGCCGCGCATCAGGTCTTCGATGTCGAAGTCGTCCGGAAAGCCGCCGGCCGGTCCGTCCCCGGTCATACCCGACCGCTTCGCCACCTCCCATTGGTGCCCGAAGCGGTCGTACAGTTTCCGCTTCTCCGGGTCGCTCAGCACCTCGTAAGCCTCGGAGATCTCTTTGAACTTTGCCTCGGCGCTCTTGTCTCCTGGGTTGACGTCGGGGTGATACTTCCTTGCCAACCGACGATACGCCGCCTTGATCTCTTTCTCATCGGCGTCGCGGGCGACCCCCAGCACAGCATAGTAGTCGGTCGGCATCGTTGCTCCTTTAAGGACGATGGCCTGGCGCTGCACGAAGCAACGCCAGGCATCGTCTCCTCATCAGTTGGTCTTGACCTCGATCCGGCGGGGCTTGACCTCATCCGCCTTGGGAACGGTGACGGTCAGCACGCCGTCTCGATAGCCCGCGTCAATCTCATCCGCCTTCACCGGTACGCCGATGGTGAACGAGCGTTGGAACGAACCGTAGCTCCGCTCGATGCGGACGAAGTTCTCGCGCTGCTCCTCTTGGGCAAACTCGCGCTTGCCGCGAATCGTCAGCACGTCACCCACGAGCTCGACCTCGATGTCCTCTTGGCGCATGCCCGGGACCTCAACGAAGAAGGTCAGAGCCTGGTCCGTCTCCTTCACGTCCACGCTGGGCATCCAGCCGGATCGGACCTCGGTTTCATCACCGAAGAGCTCGTCCATCATCCGGCTCAGCCGGTCGAACGTGCGGAAGCGATTGTCAGTCGGTCGGTATCGAGTGATCATCTTTGCTACCTCCTTGTTCGATGGTTTGGATTGATTCGGTGTAGTGCGGATGAAAATCGTCATGAGTCCGACTCCTCCTTGAACTCCGCGTCAATCACGTCGCCGTCCTTGCTTGCGGTTGTTCCGACCGGCTCCTCTTCCGGAGCTGCCTCCGAGTCAGCGCCGGTCTGGGCGGCGGTCTTCTCGTACAGGCGTCGAGCGAGGTCGTGCGCCTCCTTTTCCAACTCCTCGAAGGTGGAGCGGATCTGGTCAATGTTGTTGTCGGCGAGCGCCTGGCGAACGGCTGCGACTCGCTCGCGCACCCTGTCCTTCGTCTCGTCGTCGAGCGTATCGCCCAACTCGTTCAGATGGCGCTCCACGTCGTAGGCGACGTTCTCGGCGCGGTTCTTCAGTTCTTGCTCTTCGCGCGCCTTCCGGTCATCGTCGGCGTGACGCTTCGCCTCCTCCACCATCTTGTCAATCTCCTCCTTCGAGAGATTGCCGCTGCCGGTGATGGTGATCTGCTGCTCCTTGTTGGTGGCGAGGTCCTTCGCGCGCACGTTGAGGATTCCGTTCGCGTCAATGTCGAACGTGACTTCGATTTGAGGGACGCCGCGAGGCGCCGGAGGGATCCCCGTCAGGCTGAAGCGCCCAAGCGATTTGTTGTCGGCTGCGCGCGTTCGCTCCCCTTGCAACACGTGAATCTCAACCTGGTCTTGGTTGTCGGTCGCGGTCGTGTAAACGCGGCTCTTCTTCGTCGGAATCGTCGTGTTCCGCTCGATGATGACGTCCGTGATGCCTCCGAGCGTCTCAACACCGAGGCTCAGCGGCGTGACGTCGAGCAACACGATGTCCTTCACGTCTCCAGCCAGTACTCCCGCCTGAATCGCTGCGCCGACTGCCACGACTTCGTCGGGATTGACCCCTCGGTGCGGCTCCTTACCCGTCAACTTGCGCACCAGCTCTTGAATCATGGGCATCCGCGTGGAGCCTCCAACCAGCACCACCTCGTCAATCTCACTCGCGCTCAGTTTGGCGTCTTTCAGTGCCCGCTCAAACGGGCCTTTGCACCGCTCCACGAGGTCCTTCGTGAGTTCCTCGAATTTCGCCCGCGACAAAGAGAGATCGAGGTGGCGAGGCTCGCCGTCTACCGCCGTGATGTACGGAAGGCTGATTTGGGTTACCACCTGGCTCGAGAGTTCGATCTTCGCCTTCTCGGCGGCTTCACGAAGTCGCTGCAGGGCCGCCTTGTCCTTGCGAAGGTCGAAGCCGCTCTCCTTCTTGAACTCATCCGCCAGATAGTCCACGATGCGCGTGTCCCAGTCGTCGCCGCCGAGGTGCGTATCGCCATCCGTAGCGCGCACCTCGACGACGCCGTCGCCAACATCGAGGATAGAAACATCGAAGGTTCCCCCGCCCAGGTCGAACACCAGAATCTTCTCCGCCTTCTTCCGATCCAATCCGTAAGCGAGGGACGCGGCGGTTGGCTCGTTGACAATCCGCAGCACTTCCAACCCGGCAATCTGCCCGGCGTTCTTCGTCGCCGTCCGCTGCGCGTCGTTGAAATATGCCGGCACGGTGATGACCGCCTTCGTAACCGGCTCGCCCAGGTACGCCTCGGCGTCCGCCTTCAGCTTCTGTAAGATCATCGCCGAGATCTCCTCCGGCGTAAACTGCTTTTCCACCGCCGGGATGTAAACCGCGGCATTGCCCTTGTCGTCGCGAACAACCTTGTAGGAAACGTACTTCGCCTCCTCGGTTACCTCGTCGAAGCGGCGTCCCATAAACCGCTTGATCGAGGCGATGGTGTTCTCCGGATTCATCAGCGCCTGGCGCTTGGCGGTTACGCCGACGAGGCGCTCGCCATCCTTCTTGAACCCGACGACGCTCGGCATCGTGCGCGTTCCCTCGGCAGTAGCGATAACCGTCGGCTCGCCGCCTTCCATCACCGCCACGACCGAATTCGTGGTTCCAAGGTCAATTCCTACAGTTTTAGCCAAAGTCGTACCTCCGTGCTTCAGTATGGTGTTGGCAACTCAGTTGAGTGTGCGTCTATCAAGTAGAACGTCGGCGGAGCGGAAAAGGTTCCACACCCTCGCTGTTCTCAGGGTTCATTCTTCGGCTTCCGAGCCGAAAATCCGGTTTGTGGGGCCGTGGAGGGCGTTCAACTGGACTCTCGTGTCCGCCCCCTTCCTGCTGGTGGGGTGGGTGGCGTTCTCCGCACGTGTGCTCTCCTTCGAGACGGAGGTCGAGCGTGCGGACCCGCCGGGGTTCGACCGCGCCATCGAGGCGTGGGCTCCGTTCGTCAGAGAGGCGCGAAACGTCGGCTCAGACGCCACTGTGGAGTCGCGCATCGAGCGCCTCCTCATGGTCTATGCCACGATGCCCGACGCGCCGAGGCCCGTCCCCCCGACGCAACTTGGAAGGTGCATCAACACCGACCTGCGCCGCCCGCTATACATCGCGGCGACGGCAGTCGCCCGTGAAACCAACGCGGTCTTGCGCTCGCTCATCGAGCAACAACAGTTCCACCGCGTTCCAGACCTTGTCTGGGGCCTAACCTGCCTCGTGCAGTCGCTGCGGCAATCGGACGTCGTTGCGCTCATCGAGGCGAACCGCCACCTGCGAGAACTGCAGCAAATCGTCGAACACGCACTTCCGCACTTTGGAAACGACCAGGTCGCTGAGTTGAGCAGGCGGTTCATCTGGCTTGAGGAGCGTCGCAAACCGGCCACGGTGATCTGTCGTACCGACCTCACCCTTTTCAACTCGATCGTAGGGCGCTCCGGCTCGGACGATACCGTGGCTGCGCTCGGAGTGTTGCGGTCCGCCCTCCGCGAAGCGAAGAGGGGCGCCGGGGTTGAATCGTTCCGGGAGCAGGCTGCGGAGCTCAAGCCGGGCCCCCTCCGCGACCGGGTTCAGGGGCTCCTTATCGCCTGGCAGGTCGTGCTCAATCAGGAGCGAGAGAACCGGGAGCTTGCCATGCGCGCCATCCGGCTCGTCCGCACTGAGGAGATCCTGCGGAAGGGCCTGGATCCAGCCGAGGTGCCGAATCAGGGGATCCCGGCAGCGATCCTAACCGACTTCGCCGCGCCTCGTTAGTGGAATCGCACGACCGGACCGAGCGACGACCAGTGAACAAATCCCGCTGCCCGCGCGAACGCCGCGGCATCTGCGAGCAAGTCATCGGTCATCGGCACCGGCGGGATAGCGCGGGCACCGGTCGGGCTGAGCCGAACCAGGATGCTGACGTGGTGCCGGTCGGAGAAAGCCTTCATCGCCGTTACGAGGTCTGCGCCTGGCGTCTCCCGGATCGCACGAGGCTCAGCACTCGGCGCAATGAGCAGGAGGACGTCCTCGTGGATGTCGAAACGAATCCAGATGAACGCTCCGGCCGCTGATTTCACCTCGATCGGCCTCGATTTCGCGCCCGTTCGCTCGAACTTGCCTGTCTCGACTTCCGCGGCGTCGGGCGGCGGAAACGTCGAAAAGTCGGATCCTCCCTCGAGGATCG
>JBFMFD010000143.1:0-6768 GCA_040752255.1 Armatimonadota bacterium | reverse complement strand
AGCCTGCAGGGCGCGCCTGGCTCAGGGGGTGTTATACCCGGTATGGTGGGGCGCAAGGGGGCGGCAAGGGTTTCCGCCCGCAAACAGCCTCGGTCACCCGCAAGAACTAGGGGTATTTGCATCGGTGGGCGCCCTTGAGGTATTCTCCGCGCCGCAAACAGACAACGGATTGCGGCGACGATGAAACCTGGAACCCATCCCGAAACCATGCCGTGCGAGGTGTTCTGCGCCTGCACGCCCGACAAGCCGGTCACGGTCATTCTATCGAACGTGAGCCAGATGCATGTTGACATCTGCTCGAATTGCCACCCGTTCTACACGGGGAAGCAGAAGTTGGTTGACTCCGCCGGCAGGGTCGAGAAGTTCTTGCGCAGGTACGGGAAGGAAGGAGCGAAGTAGTGGCGAAGAAGGCAGAGAACCGCGAAATCATTCGATTGGTCTGCACCGAGGACGGGAGGTCGTTCTACACCACGACCAAGAACAAGCAGAACACGAAAGAGCGGCTGGAACTGATGAAATACAACCGCTTCCTGCGTAAGCACACTCTGCACAGGGAGAAGAAGTAGATGCCGAATCCGAAGAGAAAGCACTCTAAAACAAGAAGCGCGAAGCGGCGGGCAAGCAACTTCAACACCGAGATGCCCACGCTCACCGTCAACCGGCAGCAGGGGGGAGAGGTTTTTACGCTGCCGCACAACGCCACGCCGGAAGGGTTCTACAAGGGCAGGCGCCTGCCCGGATTCCGCGACCGGCGGCCATCGTCCGGCGGATAGCACCCAAGCGAAACCCAGTCAGACCTCATGAAACTGCTCAGACTCGCGTCCGGAGCCGCCCTGTGCCTTGCCGTAGTGGTTGCAGCGGCGGTCGGCAGGCTCGACCGAACAGAGTACGTCTCCAAGTTGGAGAGCGAGCCCCTTCGCTACGAGGTGAAATTCGTACCCTCGCGGGAACTGCCGCCCGGACGCTCTAAGAAGATGCAGGACGGCGCGGACGGCGAACTGGTCCGCATGGTGCAGTACAAGATGCTCGACGGCAAGGTGCTCGAGAAGCAGGTGCTGTGGGAGACCCGCCGCGAGCCAACGCCCGCCGTGTTCCACTACGGCTCCCGCAACACCGAAATCACCCGCGGATACACGCGCGCCGGAGTCGCCACTATGGAGGCGACCGCCTACTGCCCCTGCTCGACTTGCGGCACCGGCTCCGGCAAGACGTCTCTCGGCTCCGACGCGAGGCGAGGCATCGTCGCGGTTGACCCGAACGTGATTCCCCTCGGCTCGATCGTGTACGTGGAGGGGTACGGCATTGCCATCGCCGCAGACACCGGCGGCGCGATACGCGGCAAGCGCATCGACCTCTGCTTCAACAGCCACGGCGAAGCGCTGCAGTTCGGACGCCGTACCGTTCGCGTGCACGTGTTGCGCTGATGCGCGGCGGAGATCTGCGCCGCCTTATCGAGCAGTCCGGCTTCCCGCCTCCGCAGACCGCCCTCGACCAGCACTTCCTGGTCAGCGAGCGGGTTCATCGGGCGATTCTCGACGCCTGCGACGGAATCGCAGGGTTCCTTGAGATCGGCTCGGGCCCCGGCGTGCTGACCAAGTTCCTGTGCGAAAGAGGGTCGGTCATGGCGGTGGACGTGGACGAGCGATCGCGCGAGGCTCTCGCGCGGGTCGCACCATCCGCCCAGTTCATCGCGGGCGACGCCGCGCGCCTGGACCTGGAGGGGCTTGCCGAGCGTCTGCCGGAGCCGCGCGCCCTCGTGGGAAACCTTCCCTACTCCATTACGGGAGCGATGCTGGAGGCGGCTGTTCGCCTGGCGCCGCTGCTCCGCCGGGCGGTCTTGATGATGCAGCGCGAGGTGGCGGAGAGGGTTGCCGCTCCTCCCGGCGATCGGAGGCGCGGCGCTATCTCGGTGCTGTGCTCCTATTCCTACGCGATCGAGCGGGTGGTTGACGCCCCGCCCTCGGCGTTCCTGCCACCGCCGGAGGTGTCGAGCCGGGTGCTGCGCTTCGAGTCCCTAGGCCGCGCACCCTCAGCGAGGTTGGCGCGCCTGGTGCGCTCCGCGTTCCGCCACCCAAGGAAAACGCTCGCGAACAACCTGCGGCAAGCGGGCGAACCGGCGGGCGTGGTGGAGGAGGCGCTCGCGGGAGCCGGGCTCGCCCCGTCTGTGCGCCCGCATCAGGTCGCGGAGGCTGAGTGGCTGGCGCTCAGCGACCTTCTCGGGGCAAGCCTCGGTTGAAAGCCGCCTCGCCGGTCCACGCGCCTGCCAGCGTGCCGGCGATCGCCAGCAGAGGCGCCTTCCACCAAGTCCACACACCGAAAGACGCTCCTGCGATGAGCACCGGCGTGAGGATGATGCAGCAGCAGCCTGCGATGACGGTGGCGTGATTCCAGCGGTCAACGAACGACTCGGGCGCCAGGAGACGGAGCAACTTGCGCCGAGTGAAGTCGGAAAAGCGCTGCACGGAGCGGTGGATGCGCTCGCGATAGTTCGGGTCGCGCCGGTGCCGGGCGTTGAAGAACGTCCACCCGAGCGCCAGCCCGGCGGCGACGAGGAGCAGGAGCCAATCTTCGGTGTTCACGCCTGGTCGGCGTTGTTACCTGAATCGAGAGCTGCGGCGCGGGGGCTTGACTTAGCCGAGTCAGACCAGTCCGACACGTCAGACAGGTCCGACAGGTCAGACAAGTCAGACCGGTCCGACGATTCAGTCCAACGAGTCTCGCCGCAGGTCGCGCTCCTTGATCTTCTCCCGCTTGTCGTACGTCTTCCGCCCCTTGGCGATAGACACCTCCACCTTGATCCTCCCGTTCCGGTAGTAGATCTTCGTCGGGATGAGGGTCAGGCCGCGCTCCTCAGAGCGGCGACGTAGGAGGGCGATTTCGCGCTTGTGCATCAAGAGCTTGCGGCGCCGCCGACGGTCGGGTGCGAAGGCGCGCGCCTGCTCGTAGGGTGCGATGTCGAGGTCGTTCAGGAACAGCTCTCCGCCCTCGATGCTACACCATGCGCCGGTCATGTTGACCTTGCCTCGGAGGAGGCTCTTCACCTCCGCGCCCTCCAGGACGACTCCCGCCTCGTAGGAATCCAGGATCTCGTAGTCGTGCCTCGCCCTTCGATTGACAATCGAGAGCGACTTCGGCGCGGCTTCGGGCTTCTTGGGCACGTGAGCCGGAAGATACCCTTAGGGTACGCTCTGCCCCCGGATGAAGCGCGCCCTAGTCCTAACCTCGTGCATCTGGTTCGCCCTCGCGGCGACCGGCTGCCACCAGCAGCCAAGCCTGGATGCCGAGGTAAACCGCATTTTGAAGGAGATCGAGGATCGGACCACGCAGCCGGACCTCTCGGGGTACCAGCCGGAACTCCCCGAGCCTGGCCCGGCCACTCCGGACTACGACAAAGCGCTCGAACTGTCGAAGGGGGTCACGGAAGTGCAGATTGACGTAACGCAGGAAGGAGCGGGCCCCCAAGTTGAGCCGGGGCTAATGATCAATCTGGCGTATGTCGGTCGCTTGATGGACGGCTACGCGTTCGAGAGCACTTACACCCCGGGCGGGCAGTTCCTATACTTCCGTTACGAGCCGGGTCAGGTGATCGAGGGGCTTTACGAAGGGCTGAAAGGCATTCGGGTCGGCGAGAAGCGAACCATCACGATCCCGGCAAGGTTGGCCTACGGCGAGCAGGGTGCGCCTCCGAAGGTGCCACCGAACATGGCGCTGCGTTTCGAGGTGTACTGCCTCTGGGTCGGACGGTAGAGACGACAAGATGCATCTAAGAATTGAAAACCTGCATGTGTACTACGGCGCGATACACGCGCTGAAAGGGCTCGATGTCGAAGTGCGCCCAGGCGAAATCGTGTCGATCATCGGCAGCAACGGCGCGGGCAAGAGCACGCTGCTGCGCACGATCAGCGGATTGATTCGAGCGCGCGAGGGGCGCGTCTTGGCGGACAACGAAGAGATTACAAATACCCGGCCGCACACCGTCGTCGAGCGCGGCATCGTGCACTGCCCGGAGGGTCGGCGCATCTTTACCAACCTCACCGTCCTCGAGAACCTGCGGCTTGGCGCGTACTGCCGCAAAGATGGCGCCGTGGCCGCCGACATGGAGGCCGTCTTGAACATCTTCCCGCGCCTCCGCGAGCGGATCAGCCAGAACGCCGGAACGTTGAGCGGCGGCGAGCAGCAGATGCTCGCAATCGGTCGCGCCCTGATGGCGAAGCCGAAGGTGCTGCTGTTGGACGAGCCGAGCCTCGGCCTTGCGCCAAACCTCGTTGCGGAAATCTTCAATATCATCCAGCGCATCAATTCGGAGGGCACGACGATTCTGCTGGTCGAGCAGAACGCACATCGCGCCCTCGACATCGCCACGCGCGCGTACGTTCTGGAGACCGGCACCATCGTGCTTCAGGACACCGGCAAGGCGCTTCTGGACAACCCGAAGGTGCGCGAGGCGTATCTCGGAGGATAGGCGGTGGGTCGCGTGGTGGTCGAGCCTATGAAGCCCGAGCACGTCGGCTCCGTGCACGCCATTGAGCAGAAGACCAACCCAAGCCCCTGGAGCGAGAACACATTCCACACCGAAATCGCCAATCGCGACGCGGAGTACTTCATCATCAAAGACGCGGATGTCATCGTCGGATTCGCCGGCTACTGGAAGGTGATTGACGAAGCGCACATCACAACCATCGCTGTTGAACCCGATAGGCAGGGTGCTGGACTGGGGCGAAAACTGATGGAGAGCCTCCTCGAGCATGCGCGCCAAGACGGCATTGCTTGCGTGACCCTCGAAGTCATGGCAGGCAACCAACGCGCTATCGCCCTCTATGAGAAACTCGGATTCGTCTCCTGTGGGGTGCGAAAACGGTACTACGCGGACACGAGGGAGGATGGGGTTGTGATGTGGCTGCATGACCTTCAAGGCGTCGCCCGCTGATGGAGTACTTCCCACAACCCGTGCTCGGTGTCGAGACCAGTTGCGACGAAACCTCCGTCGCTGTTCTCTATCGCAGGGAGGTGCTCTCCAACGTCGTCAGTTCCCAGGCGCAACTCCACAAACGTTGGGGCGGTATCGTCCCGGAGGCCGCCGCACGCAAGCACACCGAGGCGTTCCTGCCCGTCCTCGAACAGGCGCTGGACGAGGCGGGGGTATCCCTGCACGACATCGGCGGGGTGGGCGTAACCAACCGGCCCGGCCTCATCGGTGCCCTCTCAGTCGGAGTCAGCGCCGCGAAGGCGCTCGCTTTCGCGAGGGAGCTTCCATTCGTTGGCGTGCATCACCTCGAGGCGCACGTATTGTCGCCGTTGCTCGAGGAGGATGTGCCGTTCCCCCACGTGTGCCTGCTCGTGTCGGGTGGGCACACGGAGTTGTTCTTCGTGCGGTCGCCAGGTGTTTACGATTACCTCGGCGGCACGCTGGATGATGCTGCAGGCGAGGCGTTCGACAAGAGCGCGCGCGCTCTCGGTCTGCCCTATCCAGGGGGGCCGGCAATCCAAAAGGCCGCGGAAGGCGGCGACCCGGAACGGTACCCGCTCCCTCGCGGCCTCGAAGACCCGACGATGGAGTTCAGCTTCTCGGGCCTGAAGACGGCCGTGCTGCGCCTCGCTCAACGGGAGGGCGACCGACTCGATGTGGCCTCTGCCGCCGCGTCGTTCCAGTCCGTCATCGCGGGCGTCCTCGCCGACCGCGCCCTCTACGCTTGCTCGGTGGTTGGAGTGTCGGAGTTGACGGTTGTGGGTGGGGTGGCGGCGAACCGCGCGCTGCGGGAGCGCCTCTCGCTGAAGGGGGAGGAGGAGCGCATCTCCGTTACGATCCCCTCCCTGCACCTCTGCACGGACAACGCCGCCATGATCGCCCACGTAGCCTCTTGGCGCCTGGCGAGTGGGGAGCGCGCCGGGTACGACTTGGAGACACTTGCGGTAGACTCGCTGGGGAGGAGGTAGCGATTCGGCATGGAAGAACAGAAACAGGAAGGCACAGGAACGCCCGGCGGGGCGCCGGCTCCGGCGGCAGAGGACGGCACCGTTCGCCTGCGCATCTACGCATGGTGGATAGGCATCGCGGCGGTTATTTTCGTGCTGCTCTCTCAGGCGTGGCAGATTCGTTCTCTTCGAACGGAGATGGGCGAGGCCGCCCAGGCCGCTGCGAAGGAGCTCGAGAGCACGAAGGACGACCTGGCGAAGGAGAGGCTGGTCGCTGCGGCCGAAGCGTTCGCCAGCGGCATCGAGCCGTTGATGTACCTCCGGAACCGTGGAGGCGAGATCACGGATGAGCACGTGCGCCAGGTAACGACCAACCTGGGACAGAAGGAAGGCTTTTCGCGAGTGGTTGTTTTAGATTCGGCGGGCATGATCGTCGCCACAACGGACACGACGATGCGACTCGGCTCGCGCTATCCAACCTACAAAGGGCCTGCCGCTAGCGAAGCGAAGAACGACAAGGGCAAGTGGGAAGTTCACCGCCCGGTCTCTTCAGCCGGAAACCTCGGGAGCGTTGTGCTCGTTGACCGCTGACGACCCCCACCTAAGCCTTTTTCCTCGCGACCCGGCGGCGCCGCTTGCGCTTCGGCGGGGGAATGAGCGCCTTGAGGCTGATCTGCTTGCCGAAGCACACGAGGCGGTCACCGACGAGGATCTCCCGCCACCCACGTGGATTCGGAATGACCAAGTCTCCGCGAAGGATGCTCAGGACGCTGATATCTCGGTCGCGAAGCCTGGTGTCGGCGAGTGTCTGCCCCGCCAACTCCGACCCCTTCGGCACCGGAACCTCGGCGATCG
>JBFMFD010000142.1:0-6769 GCA_040752255.1 Armatimonadota bacterium | reverse complement strand
CCGGACGGCACTCTGCGGGTCACCTCGGTGATGACGACTGGCGGCGCGCAGGTGTACAACTTCGAGGTCTCCGGTACTCACACGTACTTCGTGGTTGCAAAAGGCGAGGCGGTTTGGGTACATAATACGTGTTCTCGAGGTGGCCCACGTTTCGGGTCCGGAGCTAAATCGGAGCACCACTTCCGAGAGCACATGGAAAAGTTGGCTAGAGCCAAGGAGGAGGTGGATAGCCTGCGACGCCAACTCCAGAAGGAAAAGGGTAAGAAGAAGCGCGGTCGGATTCAGGAGGAGATCACCAGGAGAGAAAGGGAGATCGCTGGCCACGAGAAAGAGATGGACCAAAAATGGCCGGGGTGGCGTTGAGTCAGAATGACACCGTCGATGGTTCGCGAACCCGGCCGCCGCCTCTGGGATATACGCCCGCAGTCCCTGCATATGGACGATGTCGCCGCGTGGTTCCGGTCGGCGGCAGACGAAGGCCGAGCGCATCTACTTGTCCATCTGTCATTGCGCGCACTTCAGAGTACCCCGGCTAGGCGTAAGGAGCGCGAGCTTGCGGTGAAGGTTCTCCTTGCGGCGGTACCTGAGTCGCTGCACCACTTAAAGGACCTTGTCTTGGGGCGAATTGGTTCGGAGCAAGACAGGTTTGTGTGTTTCTGTCACGTCGAGGAGACTGTCATGCCTATCGGCGCGCCTGCGCGAAGGCAGCTGTTGTCGTGGGTCGAGGAGTACTTGCTGACGGTGAAGAGCCAAGCTGGGTATGGCGCATGGATGGCTGGCGATCTGCTTGGCGAGCACTGGCCGTCGCTCCGCGAAGCCGTCCCTGTTCTGGCTCGAGCCATATTGGAAGGACGGTACGCGGCGGGAAGGCTGGGTGCCCTGCACGGATCCGCCCACGCCATAGTGAGGTTGTCAAGTGGTGGCGGCTGGCGGTTCCTGTTTCTGCGCGACCAGTTACTCAACGCCCTGCGTACGGTGGCTGACAAGGATCGAAGCTCCCGTGCGCGTGCGACGGCGCGGGATGTTCTGGATGGGACCCATGCGTGCATGGCGACCCTACGGACGCCGGGAACCTGACGCTCTACACGTACCCCGAGGGCTTCCAGATCGGCTACGTCTACGACAACGCTGGGCGGCTGCAGAAGATTGACTACCCGACGGGCGTTGACACGACGTTCTCTTATGACGACGTCTCGCGGCTGACGCAGATGGTGGACTCGACCGGCACGACGACGTGGGGCTACAACAACGCAGACCAGGTGACTTCTCTCGCGCAGCCCGCGGGGACGATCACGTACGACTATGACGACAACGCGCGGCTGTGGAAGATGCACCAGCCGGGCTCGCTGACGACGACCTACACGTACGACTTCGCTTGGCGTCTGAAGACGATCACGAACGGCTTCGGCGAGCAGACGAGTTTCGACTACGACGACGCCTCGCGGGTGATCAAGAAGACGTTTGCGAACGGGACGTATGAGACTTACTCTTACGACCCTCGCTCGCGGGTGGAGTGGATCAAGCTGTTCAACTCTTCGAACGCACTGCTGTCTTCGCACCACTACACGTATGACCCGGCATCGAATGTCGAGACGCGGACGGACAACGGCACCACGACGACGTTCGGCTATGACGACATCGGGCAGCTGATTTCGGAGTCTCGGGCTGGCTACTCGGCGACCTATTCTTATGACAAGAATGGGAACCGGCTGACGCGGACGCTCGACACGGGCTCCGGGCCGACGACGGAGGTGTACGCCTACGACGACGCGGACAAGCTGCTGAACGTCAAGGTGAACGGGAATGTGGTGAAGTCGTTCTCCTACGACCTCGCCGGGCGGACGACGGGGATCACGGACGCGGGTGGCACGACGTCGCTCGCCTATGACTATGAAGATCGGGTAACCTCGATCTCAAGGCCAGGCATGACGACGAATACGTTTGCGTACAACGGCTTCGGGGCGCGCGTATCGAAGTCCGACAGCGGCGGCTCGACGACGTATCTTCGGAGCGGGACGTCGGTGGTTGCGCCGGTTGTGTCGGTGTCGGGCGCGGAGAGTGCGACGTTTACGCCCGGCATCAGCGAGCGGCGGGGAACGGAGTCGCGCTTCTATCACGGCGACATCAAGAACTTCGTCGAGCAGACGGATTCTTCTGGTACGATCGTCTCGAGCCAACAGTACGACGCGTTCGGCAATCTCGTGTCCTCGGGCGGCGGAACGTGGAACGGACCATTTGCCTACGGCGGGCGCTTCGGCTATCAGAGCGATGGCGACTACGACCTGAAACTCCTCGGCCACCGCTACTACGATTCGGCGACCGGCCGGTTCTTGAGCCGGGATCCGATCAAAGACGGGCGTAACTGGTATGCGTACGTTGCGAACAACCCGGTGCGGTTTGCCGATCCGAGCGGGCTCCGGAGGACCCTCTGGGAGTGGTTAGAGGACCAGTGGGAAGGATTCAAAGAGTTCCTTGGGTTCGGCGGAAGCGAAGTCGGCATGGAGGTCGCGGTGCTTCCTGAGGACGTTAGCGTCTCGGTGCCTTCTGTCGCCGTGCTTCTTCAGCCAGCTGTGGTGATCGATGACTTGCAGGATGGGTTGGAGCGCTACGACTACTTTTGGGAACTGCGCAGCACGCCTGATCCGACATGGATGTATCTTCGACCTGACGATCCGAGGGAGCACTCTCCGTCTCCCGGATTCGGTCGTCCGCCTTGGCCGACGGATCCCAGGCCAGTAGGCCCAGTTCGCGAGGATGATCCAGATGCTTGGGTGTGGCTATCGACACGAACGACGGAAGTTCCGGCGGGAGATTGATGTGGGACGATTCTTTGCCATTCACCCTTGTTTTGTTCTGGCGATCGTGAGCGCGGCAGTGCTCGCGTTGGGTTGTGGTAGTCGCGCGAAGGTCGAGGAGGCAACTCCAGGGACTCGTGGTGAAGCAACAGAGCCTGGTCAGCAACAGCTTGCTACCGAAAGTGGGATGTCACGGGCGACGCTGGAAGAGCTGAAGCGAATAGCCGAGACGTACCCAGACAGTGCTTACGTGAGGTACAGGTTGGGACGGAAGTTGATGGAGGAATCGCAGTGGGAGGAAGCACGGCGGGTTCTTGACGAAGCAATCAGACTTGATGAAGGGCTGGTTGACGCGTACTTCGATTTGGCGTGGTGCTATTATAACCTTCGAATGCCGAGGGAGCAACTGCGAGTGTACGACCAACTCTTGCGCCGAGAGAACGACCTGCCGTCGGAAGTTCGCGCTAATCTGCATACGTACGCGGGAAACGTTCACACTCAGCTGCTGTTGAAGGGAGACAAGAACTCATCGACGCCGGCGCTGAAGCACTACCGGGAGGCACACCGGATTGCGCCGGACGCCGCCGGCCCGATGCTCGGGGAAGGGCGCGTGCTGCTCGCGTTGCAGCGTTGGAGGGAGGCCGAGGAGACGTTCCGGCGCGTCCTGCGCTCCTCGCCTGGGCCGAGGTCGAGAGCCCTGGCACTCGAGGGGCTTGCGAACGTCGCATGGCACGCTCACGACGACAGAGATACGGCGGAGGAGTACCTACGGAAGGCGCGCCAGGAGGACCCAACCGGCAATTATGCGATCCGCGAATTCCTCCAGCCGGACTGATGGGGGCGGCGCCGCGGCTACCTAGTGTCTCTCCAATCGCGATAAGTCAGCCAAAGCGCGGCAATGCCAAGGAGGCAAAGCAGCGCACCGAAAAGAGCCGCCGCTCCTTCCGTGAGGACGTAGGGATGCTGGCCCGGTAACGTAACCCCGTATCGACCGTCGCGTCGCAACGTAATACCTCCCGACCAAAGGGTTCCCACACCAATAGCCAGCAGGACAACGCCTATCGCGACGCCCAGGAAGTGCTCGAGGCGCACGGTTCCATCATACCACAGGCAGAATGACGACGTGGGGCTACAACAACGCGGATCAGGTGACGAGTTTGGCGCAGCCCGCGGGGACGATCACGTACGACTATGACGACAACGCTCGGCTGTGGAAGATGCATCAGCCGGGGTCGCTGACGACGACCTACACGTACGACTTCGCTTGGCGGCTGAAGACGATCACGAACGGGTTCGGCGAGCAGACGAGTTTCGACTACGACGACGCCTCGCGGGTGATCAAGAAGACGTTTGCGAACGGGACGTATGAGACCTGTTCGTATGACCCTCGCTCGCGGGTGGAGTGGATTCGCTTGTTCAACGCGGGCGGTGAGCTGTCTTCGCACCACTACACGTATGACCCGGCCTCGAATGTCAAGACGCGTACGGACAACGGCACCACGACGACGTTCGGCTATGACGACATCGGGCAGCTGATTTCGGAGTCTCGGACGGGCTACTCGGCGACCTATTCCTACGACAATAACGGGAACCGGCTGACTCGGACGCTCGACACGGGCGGCGGCCCGACGACCGAGGTGTACGCCTACGACGACGCCGATAAGCTGCTGAACGTCAAGGTGAACGGGAATGTGGTGAAGTCGTTCTCCTACGACCTCGCCGGGCGGACGACGGGGATCACGGACGCGGGCGGGACGACAACTTTATCTTACGACTACGAAGACCGCCTCGTCTCCATCTCCCGCCCCGGCATGACGACGAACACGTTTGCTTACAACGGCTTCGGGGCGCGGGTCTCGAAGAGCGACTCAAGCGGAAGCAACACGTACCTCCGCGCGAGCTCGGGCTTGATCGGCTCGATCGTGGCGGACAGCGGCGCAACGTACACGCCGGGGGTGTCCGAGAAGCGTGGGACGACGAGCACCTACTATCACGCGGACATCAAGAACAGCGTTGAGCAAACCTCGACAGGCCAAGGCGTGGCGGCGAGCAAGCAGTACGACGCATTCGGCAACGAGGTGTCGTCGAGCGGTTCCTGGCAAGGCCCGTTCCAGTACGGCGGGGCGTTTGGCTACCACACGGACTCCGACTACGGCCTCAAGCACCTGGGGGCTAGGTACTACGACTCGACAACCGGGCGCTTCCTCTCCCGCGATCCGATAGGGGACGGGCGGAATTGGTATGCGTACGCTCGCGGGAATCCCACTCGGTTCGGCGACCCAACCGGTCTATTTGCCGCTGCAGCTGCAGCCGCAGGTGGAGGCACACTTGTTCTGATGCCGGCACTGGTGGTCGGCGGGGCGCTCCTTCTCGCTGCCTGGCTCATCTGGTACGCCTTGCTCAAGGATCAGATTGAGCATTTAGACTTCGAAGTGTGGACAGCACCTGCCAGGCCAACTCCCAATCCCGCTCCACTTGGCGACCCGGTGGTTCCGGCTCCCCCAGACGACGAGCGGAGGCGGCAAGACGAGTGGCAGGATGTCTACCGTCTCTACGGTGGCGATTCGCCAAAGTGGGGACGCTTCTGGACGAGCGAAGATCCACGGAACGATCCAGACTTCCGCTCACACTACGGAATTGGCGGGTGGAACACGGGAGAGTGGATCGTGAAGGGCCGGGTTCGGAAGAGCGAGAAGGGGGTAACCTGGCATCCCGAGAACGCGAAGGACCCCAAGGGGAACGATCTGGGCAATGGTAGGAAGCAAATATGGATTCCGTATCCAAGAAGCACCGTGCGAAACCCGCAGGTGATACCCAATCCACCCGGATTCCACAGACCCAGTCCGTGGGACTAGGTTGCCGCATGATGCCTGAACTCGAAGTCGGTTCGCTCTATTATGTCCAACCTGGTGACATTCGCTTCGATGCCGTGGCACGACTGGAGCGCGTTCTGCTCGAGCCCGGTGGCGGAGGGCGCAAGTTCTTGATGTTCCTGTGCGAGCGAACGAGTGTCTTCTTCGCCAGCATACGATATGACCTTCGATACTTCGTGCTCATAGCGTCTCATATTGACTCGGAGGAGCGTCGGTGCGTCCGTGGGCACGGCTGGCTACCCACGGGTACTGGTAAGCCTCAACCGCAGATTCTGGAGGATTTCCGCGCGACCTTGCTAAGTGGCAGCTACGAGCACGGCGCCCTTAAGCCCGTAGGATCGGGGTGGGTCGTGGGTAAGGTGGTGCCGTGGCACCCGAACGATGTCGCATGCATCCAAGCTGCGGAATTGTCAGCTGTTGCGCTTAGGCTCGACTGCGGATTCACGTTCGCCGCCGCACCGATAGCGCGCGGGGAGTTCCATGACCGCGATGCCGGTGTAGTCACGACGATTGAGCTTCGCAGTGTCATCCAGTCGGATGATCCTCGGCGCCTGTTCTCGCCGGACAGGTTTGAAAATCCACTCACTCCGGGCGAGTTCAAGGAGTGGGATGACGCGTGCCGGTTCATTCTTGTTCGGCGCAGCGGGCAGCGTCTCTGGGATTCGTGGTGGGGTCCCAGCCTGCCGGTGAGCGGCGCGGCGGGGGTATTGGTTGACCGCGTGGACTCGGTCGGGGACATGGAGGATGCGTTGAAGCGCTTTGCGTACATGGGTCGGTGCAAGATACTGGGCGAGATCAAGTTCGCCGATCCTCGCTTCGCCTGGAGGTAAGTCAAAGCGAGCATGGTGGCCAGGCAGCGCGTGGTTAGACTGCTCTCGATTGCCCTCTCAGCAGCCCTGTTCTTCAGCTCTACGGCTGCCGGTTTGCACGAGGGAGTGCGGGTCGTCTCAGCCGTTACGCACTTCACGGACGCGCACGTGAAGGACGCGCTCGATAAGCAGTGGACTCTTGGGTACGACCCGAACGGCTACCTGAACTCGATCACGAACCCTGAGAACGAGACGGTGAGCGCGGTCTATGACTCCCTGGGCCGGATCAAGG
>JBFMFD010000141.1:0-6806 GCA_040752255.1 Armatimonadota bacterium | reverse complement strand
AAAGCTGGGGCCGAATGAGTCGTCGCGAGGTCGCCTGGTCAATGGACAGGAGCTCGCGCGTGTTCGGGAGCACAATCTGGCAGCTTCCCCAGTCGACGTGGTAGGGGAACGGGTTGCCGATCATGTTCCAGCCGGGCTTCAGAAGGATGCGGTAGTGCAGCACGCGGTCCTCAGGGCCAAGTTCCATGTCGAACACGGTCTCGTCGACCGTCCGCACGAAGAACCCGACTCCAAAGGGGCCGTTCTGCGGAGTTTCGATGCGCTGAACACCGCTCTGCGTGGTGCGAACGATGGTCGCGCCCGTCAGCGGATCAGCCGGGGTGAAACCGGCGTCCTGTGTGTTCGGCCCGGCGGGGTCGTACTGTGCATAGGAGCCGGTTGGGTTCCCCTCGGCGTCCAGGGACGGGATCCACCGGAACATCGAGAAGCCCGGAGAGAAGAACGACTCGGGTTTCCGCCCGCCCGGAGGCGAGTCAGTCCCGTCCAGCCGATAAGGCATGGAGAACATCGAGGTGCCCGGCAGCAACCGGTGGTACTGCACGCGCACGACGATGGACGCCGCAAACTCGGTGTTGCCCGGTAGTTCTTCGGTACCGGTCACCGTGATGCGCCACTCGCCCTCGCCGTTACCCGAGCCGTCCTCGAGGCGGGCGGTGCCTTCGAGGAACACCACACGCGGATCGTTCGGGTCGGGCGTCAGGGTGTAGTTCGACGCAGGCACCACGACCGGGCCAAACGACCCGTCGGTCTTTTCGATCGTGACGACCGGGCCCGGCCCGGCTGCTCGGATTTTGAAAAGCCTGAACTTGTACGACACGGTCTCGTATTCGAACGTGGACAGCTCGTCAGGCGATATCGGCTTGATTCCCGGAATCACGAGCGTCATCGCTTCCTGCACGGCAATCTCACCCCAGCCGGTGTCAACGTTTGGAATGGGATCCCCAGGCGCGACGACCGCGGTCACCTTCAGGTTGTCGATGATCGTGCTCGGCTCCATGCCCGCGGAGTGCAGCAGGGCGACCGCCCCGGCAACAGTCGGGCTGGCATACGACGTACCACCGCCATCGGGGCCGAATCCGCCGCCGTTCAGCAACGTCCAGACGGGTGCGGTATCGGCGGAGGGAGCGGCAAGGTCCACCTTTCGCGAGCGGTCGGGCAGCCCCTGGCTGCTGTAGCTGGCGAAGAAGCCTTTCTCAAGGTTCGGGCTGATCCAACGCGTCGCGCCAACAGAAGTTACGTAAGGCAAACTGGCCGGGTACCCCGCCGGGAAGAACGGGCGGCTGTTGCCCGCGGCAGCGATCAGCAGCGTTCCCTGCGCAGCTATGTCCTGCAAGAATGGCTCGTCAATGAAGGTCCGCCCGAGTGAGCCGTAGCTCATGTTCTGCGCCGTAAGTGTCGGCGTCGCCGGGTTGTTGTTGAATTCCTTAACGTAGTTGTACGCATCAAGGATTAGGGCAAGAAGTAGATTGCCTTCGGCGTCCGCAATGCGAACAGGGACGACGACAACGCCCTCCCATGTCACACCCGCCATGCCCAGGGCGTTGTTCGTCCCGGCGACGATGACGCTGGCGGACATCGTCCCGTGAGAGAAGCCTGGATTCGGGTCCCAGGGGTCAGGGTTGCCGGAGCCATCGTCGGCGTTGTAGCCGAACGCTAGCCGCACTCCCGAGGCATCGAAGAAGTCGGGATGATCCATATCGAACCCGTCATCGAGCACGGCTACAAGGATGCCGGGTCGCCCCTTCTCGGTTGCCCACGCGCCCGTAGGTCCCGGGAGGCCGATTTGGAAGAGGTTCCACTGCTCGCTGGCACCAGCACCGAAGAGGGGGTCGTCAGGGATCTGGTGTTTCTCGAAGATCACGTTGACCTGTGCGGCGCGGACGCGGAAGTCATTGCGTAGAGCAACGAGTTTCTCCTCGGTGACCGTGCGCTCCTGAGGGATGTCGGGATTGGGAAGGGCAAGCAGGAAGTACCCTGGCGCCCGAAGCGAGCGCCTCACCACAAGCCCCTTTGACTGAGCCAATTGCTGCGCTTCCGCCATCGTGGCCCCGGGCGCCATCTGAACGACGATCTCACCTTTCTTATATGGCAGGGAGATGTCGGCGTTCGCCGACCACGGCGCGGCGGTAAGCAGGATTCCCAACGCTGTGACCACGAGCCATCGCGCGGTCGTCACCCATTTCAGTTTGCCACTCTGCATTGCTCTTCTCCTTATCCTTCCTTCTTACCCTATTGTCGATCTGCTCCCCGTCCTTCACTCGCTAGGAGGCGGTGGCGGAGGCAAGACACGGTCGAACTGGAACGGGTTGCTAAACACGTAGCGCTCGCCGGTTGCGTCCTTCTTCGGACCAGGGTTGTCGCCCGTGTTGCGCGCACCAACGCGCCAATAGAGGCGTTGGATACCCGGGAAGATTCCCGAAATATCGATCGGGTCGGTGCTCACGCCGCCGGGGATGATCGAGTCAACGGTCGCAATGTTCCGAACAGTCTGGCTGCTCGTGAAGTTCGGCGATGTGGAAATCTGCACAAGGTACCGATTCGCGCCCGGCGTTGACTGCCATGCAAACTGGACGACGTTCGAAACGTCCGTCGCTCCGTTCTGTGGCACGGTCAACTGGACAGGGAACACGGGGGTCGCCTGACCCTTCGCGCTCGATCGGGTCGTCGTGAAGTAGCAGTCCGTCACCTCTTCGCCACCGCCGGGCAGGTCAATGCTGCTCAACTTGAAGATGAGCGACAGCTGGTACATGTAAGAAGTTCCCGGAACGATGCCGGGAACGCCCGGGGCGCTCGTAGGACCAGGGTCCTCCACGCATGTGGTGCCCCCGTTCGGAACGTCCGTCCGGTAGTTTACGTCTCGGGCAAAGGTGTTGTCCTCAGCCTTCGACTCGGCACCTGGGATCACCAGCACGGGGTTCGCCGCGATGTCGCTCCGCCAGACCTGCCACTCGATGCGGTTTCGCGTCCCTTGATTGTACAGGTTCGGCTTCCACGAAAGGAACACGACCGGGTTGCCGTTGAGGTCGAGGCCAGGCTCGGCCGTCACGTTGCCCGGAGAGTCGCCTCCACCGCTGTCCTGCAGGATCAGCACCAGGGCGGTGACAACCAACAGGCCAAGGAGGACGCCCGTTAGATTGTTCGCGCTTGTGCCGCTGCTCCGCACCCGCGCGCTGCCCGGCGCCGTCAACACGACGTTTTCCAACTTATCGTAGACCACTCGGGCGGTATCGCCGGGAGCGACACCCATGTTCTGACTCAGGATGCTCGCCACCGACGAGTCGGTGTTGACCTCGGCAATCCGAACGCGGGCGACCAGCTCGCCGCGCCGAAGAACAACCATCTCCTGCCCGACCTTGAGCCCTTGGCGCGTCCCTTTGTTCAGCGTGACGAACTTCGTCGTCGGCGTTGTGAGAACGGTGGCGTGGCCGATCTGCTGTCGAAGGATGTTCTGCACCGCCTGCTGGGCGGCGAAGTTCACGGCTTCGTTCAACACGACATCGTCCTCCACGTCGCCGGGACGCTCCGAGGACGCGCCATGAACGGCGCTACCCATGACGGGCATCTGTGAGGCAACGTCCCAACCTTGAACAACGAGCACTACGTCAGCGGACTTGCCGCCACTCGTGCGATTGACTCGCGCCTCGCGAATCTCGCCGGTGATGACGGTCTCCACGCCGAGCGCCTGCGCCAGGCGGAACACTTCCAACTTGCGCGCCAGGGGCGGGGTCATTCCCAGTTCCTGGTACTGCCGCTCGACCGACTCGCGCGGCAAGATGTCGAATCGGTTCGTCCCTAACAAAAGGGTCGTCACCGCGTCCGACGCAACGCCGCCCAAGACATCCCCGCCGACCTTCGCGTTGTTGACGAAGTCAATGACGGCCCACTGAGCCGATCGCTGGGTGGTGAACTGAGCCTGGGACGTACCGGTCGGAACGACCAGGATGATGAAATTCCAGAACAACGTAAGGATGACAGTGCGACTGACCGCCCTCCCCGCAAGCGAATGTATGAATCGCCTCACTTGTGTGATTCCTCCTTGTACCTTCTGTGTTGTAAGACCACAAACTCGATGCCGAGGCCTGCACTCGAAATCGCGCCGTCGGCTGCCGCTTCAAGCGGCCGCCGCCCTTGAGAATACTCTCTCTTCGGCTTCTCCGGCAACACTTCCCTCTCTGAACTGTGCACGGAACCTCCTCGGCTCACGAGTCTCGGGCAGTATAGCATAGACGTCTCAACGGCGCAACTGCCCCATTGCAAGGGCCTCAAGCGCCGCTTCTACCTGTAATCTGACTGACGAGACGGGCTGAACGGTTCGCAGAATTCGGTCCGCGAACGGGATTTTAGCCCGAGTGGGCAACTGAGCCGCCAAAGAGCGCTCCGCCGCACCACGGTCTCCGAGACGCTCCGACAGTCGCCGAAGCTGCTCTTCCGGGCTGGAAACTGCGACCCAAACAGAGTCAAAAAAGTGGTGCGACGCCGTCTCGATGAGGAGCGGAACCTCTGCAAACGACGGGCGATTCGAACCCGACATCGCCTCCAGCAGCCTTCGCAGGGTCTCTGCGTGGACGATTGAGTTCAGCCGACGACGGCGAGCGGGGTCGGGAAGAACCGACGCCCGAAGGAACTCCTTGTCGAGTTCCCCACCGCTGACCGCGCCCTCGCCGAACGCTTCCAAGACCTTGGAAAGGAACTCGGGCTCACGCAGGACCGCCGAGGCGACCTCGTCAGCCGAAAACGTTGGGTGTCCCGCCTCGCGGACGAACTCCAGGACGGTGGACTTGCCGTCGCAGATTCCGCCGGTTACGGCGACGCGCAGCATCAGGCGCCCGGCTCTTCGGGCTTGTCCGGTTCCTCAGGCTCTGCGCCTGACTCGCCTGCATCAGCCGGGACTTCGGCGGTCGGTGGCGTCTCGGGCTCCTCGGCACGCGGTTCCTCGGTGGAACTCTCGCCCTCGGCGGTGTCTGCTTCTTGTTGAGCCTCAGCGACCCGCGAGGTGAGCAGGCCCTTCAAGGCGCCCAGCCTCTCGCCGATCGTGCCTCCGCCGCCCGCGCTGGGTGGCGCCATAGTGCGTGGGGCCTCCCCGCCTTGCCGCGGCTGACGCTGCCTTCTCTCCTCCGCGGGAAGGCACTGGCGGATCGAGAGCAGCATTCGCCGCTCTTCCTGCCGAAGGTCAATGACCTTCATGGTGTATTCCTGCCCAGCGGTAACCGCGTCATCCGCCTTCTTGATGCGGTGGTTGGCGAGTTCGCTGATTGGAATGAACGCCTCAAGCCCCTCCGGCAACTTCACAAAAGCGCCACTCTGCACCGTTCTGGAGATCGGCAGCGTTAGTTCCTGGCCGACTTGGTACCTCTCGCCGACTTCCTTCCACGGGTCGGGCAGCACTTGCCTGCGGCCCAGGCTGATGCGCTGGTTCTCTTGGTCAACCTTGAGCACCATGACCTCGATCTTCTGGCCAACCTTCAGGACTTCGCGCGGATCTTGAACCCGGTACCAGTCCAATTCGCTTACGTGTAGGAGGCCGTCGGCCCCGCCGACGTCCACGAACACGCCGTAGTCTACGATTCGCCGGACGACTCCCTTGACGCGGTCGCCCGCTTTGAGAGTGGAGAACAACTCCTTCCTCTTCTCCTCGCGCTCCTCTTCGACCGCGAGTTTGTTGGAGAGAATGACCTTGCGCCGCTCCTCGTCGATCTCTATGATCTTGAACTTCAGCGTGCTACCGACGAGGCGCTCGAGGTTCTTCGGCTTGCCGCCGGTTCCGACGTGGCTGGCGGGGACGAAGCCGCGCACGCCGACGTCTGCCACAAGGCCACCTTTGACGCGCTCGAGCACAACCGCGCTGACAATCCGCTCCTCCTTGTGGTCTTCAACCAGGCGCTCCCAGACCAGCTGAAAGTCCGCCTGTCGCTTAGAAACGATCGGCTTCTGCTCCGCCGAGGCGGGCTTGATGACGACGACTTTGATCTCGTCGCCAACCTTCACGACATCGCCCGCGTGGTCAACCGCTTGGATGGCGAGTTCGCTCTTGGGGATCTCGCCCTCCTGCTTCATGCCGAGGTCAACGTAGGCGCGGTCCGCCTCAACGTGGATGACTCGCGCCATCAGGGTCTCGCCCTTCCTCAGCCGGCGAAAAGTGTCGTCGTAGGACGTGCCGCTGTCGCCGCTCTCGAAGGCTTCTATCGCCTTCTCGAACTCCTCTTGCGCGTCCATCTCCGGCTCCTGCCGAGGCTCGCTCGCCTCGGGCGTTGGCGCCGCTTCACCAGTCGGGGTGGCCGCAGGTTCGCTGCTCTCTGGGGCCAACTGTTCGTCACTCATCAGGTCTCGTGCTCCAAAAATCCAAGATGCGGCAAGGCACGACCCAGCATCGTCTGCTACGTCTGCCGCGCCCGCCGCCGCAAGTATTGCATACTTGAGCCCCTCGGCGCATGGTCGGGCGGGAGCAAGGCGAGGATGGACCTCCATCAATTCATTCGAACCAAGAGGGACGGCGGGCGGCACTCGCCCGAGCTAATCCGCGCCTTCCTCAGGGCGGTGGTTCGCCGCGAGGCGCCCGAATACCAGGTTGCCGCCTGGCTCATGGCGGCGTTTCTGAACGGCCTGGACGACGCAGAACTCCTCGCCCTCGCCGAAGGGATGGCGATCGAAGGGACCGACCACACCGAACTCCCCCTGCGAAAGGGGACGCTCGACAAACACAGCACCGGCGGCGTCGGAGACGCAGTCACCCTACTGTTCCTGCCCATCTGCGCCGCGAGCGGCATACGGGTACTCAAGACCTCCGGGCGGGGGCTGGGCTTCACCGG
>JBFMFD010000140.1:0-6894 GCA_040752255.1 Armatimonadota bacterium | reverse complement strand
CGCCACCCATGAAGGTTGGCCCTAAGAAAGTCATCCGCCGACCTATCCGAGTCGGCACGACCAACAACAGTAGATAGTCGAACCGGCGCCCCTCTCCCCGAGGGGCGTCCGGTTCCCGGCAAAGGTGAGCGGGTAAACTCACCGTGTCGCCGGGGCAAGGCTGCCCACGGCGCAAACAGAAAAAGGGGGTAATGAACAAGATGATCGCAGGACTCGAGACCGCAATCGCCGCAGCAACCGCCATCGCAACCACCGCGGCAACACCGGGTAGCCCAGAAGCCCAATGGGTACCGGGAACCAGAGAGGCGGTGAGCACGATGAACACGCTGTTCGGCCCGACCGGCCTCATCGCCACTCCGACCGCCTACGGCAGCGAGCACAACAACATCCAGTTCGGAGCGTTCTTTGGAGACGACATCTCCAGCGCGTCCGGCAACTATGGAATCATTCGGTACGTCGAGGTCGGCGGAGCGTACCTCGATCGGACAGGTGCGAGCGACAAGGCCGTCGCGAACGCGAAGGTCACCATCATCCCGCAAAACTTCCGCAACTTCGAAGTGGGCATTGGAGTCATTGACGCATTCGACGCGATTGATCAGACGTTCTATGTTGTCGGCTCGGCTGACCTCGTCACACCCGAGTGGAGGGTCAACGTGCGGGGAGAGCGCTTCTCGACCATCGGACTCAAGGTTCACGCAGGCGTCGGAAACGGCATCTTCGACGAGGAACTCTTCGTAGGAGGCGAGCTACTCTTCACCCAGAACGTTAGCCTCGTCGGCGAATGGGATACCGAGGACTTCAACGCCGCTCTCCGATACGCCCACCGCGACTACTTCAACGTCCAGTTTGGCTTCTTCAAGTCGGACTTCTTCCTCGGCGCCACGACGACACTGAGGTTCTAACTCTAAACCAACGCCAGCAAAGAGGGGGCGGTATCGTGTCGCCGCCCCCTTCTCACCTCCGGGTAATCACGCTACCAGGCAAAACGTCCGACGAACGCTGCCGCCTCGTCGCGGCGCACAAACGTCTCGCCCAAACGGTCGTCCGCGAGGCGGTGCTCTTCGACCGTCGCGAAATCAGCAGACGCGCCGCTGCTGAGCGGCGAGTACCACAACTCGCCGGGCATGCTGCAGGCGAGGCACTCCCGCCCGCTCGTTCGCGCTGAGTAGAGAAGACCGCCGCCCGGCTCCCGAACCTCCACCGACGCAGTCTTCCCGCTTACTTTCATCGCAATCTCTGCGTTCGCAACTGCGGTGACCGTGCCTAGTCTCAGTCCCGAACGCCCCTCCACCGCCTCACGAATCGCCGCTCGTTCAGCCTCTGAAGCGCGCACATCCAGATACAAGACGCTCCGGCGCTCGTCGCCGAATGAGAGGTTCCGCTCCGATTGGATGAGCGCCGCCGCCCGATAGCCCGCGAGCGTGCCGGAGTCGAACTCAACCGCGACGATCGCCGTGCGGCCGTCGGTAACAACTTCGCCCGACACGTGGCACGGCCCGGCGAACACCGAGCAGGACCGCGCTTCGAAGTAGGTTCCGGTCAGTGCGACCGATGCGATTAGTGATAGGGTTAGCATGGTTCTGTCTCTCCTAGTTACAGTTTACTCGCGTGGAGTCCGTATGGTTCCACTGCTAGGCCGGAAGCCGCTTACCGGGCCTTGCCGATATCCCGGCGATAGTGCCAGTAGTCGGGTAATCCTTCGAGGCATGCGTACGCTCGGCGCGCCGCCTCCTCGCGGGAGTCGGCGATGGCTACCACGTTCAGCACCCTGCCCCCCGAACTGACAACCTCTCCGCCGTGCGCTTTCGTCCCGGCGTGAAACAGCATCGCCCCTTCGCTGAGGGTGAGGCTAGGTAGCGGCAGCCCTTTCGGATACTCGCCCGGATAGCCGCGCGCAGCGACTACGACCACCACGCAGTGCCGAGGATCCACTTCAGGCGGTGACATCGGCTCTCCGCGGGCAGCCGCCGACAGGAAGGCGCCGAAGTCTCCACGCAACCGTGGCAGAATCGCCTGGGCCTCCGGATCGCCGAAGCGCACGTTGTACTCCAGCGCGAACGGGCCCATCGGCGTCATCATCAAACCAGCATAGAGCACGCCAACGTACGGCGTACCCTTCTCGCGGAAGTACCGCACGATCGGCGCAATGAACGCCCTTCCGAGCGCATCAACCTGGGCGGCGCTGATGCCCTCGACCGGCGAGAAGGCGCCCATGCCGCCCGTGTTCAGTCCCATGTCCCCGTCTTCAGCGCGTTTGTAGTCCTGCGCGCACGGCAGCAACACGTGCTGCTCGCCGTTGCTCACGGCGAAGAGGCTGAGCTCCCGTCCGCTCAGGCGCTCCTCGATGACGACGGTCTCCCCGGCTTCGCCGAACTCGCCGTCCACCAGCATCCTACGTGCCGCCTCGACAGCTTCCGCCGCGTTGTCACACACGATCGCGCCCTTGCCGAGCGCCGCTCCGCTCGCCTTGACGACGACCTTGCGCCCTTCCGTTTCCATCCGTCGGATGAAGCGCTCCGCATCTGCCAGGTCGGAGAACGTGTCGAAGTCGGCGGTGGGCACGCCGACCTGGCGCATCACGTGCTTGGCGAATGCCTTGCTCCCTTCGAGCTGCGCCGCCGCCGCCACCGGACCAAAGGCGGCGATCCCTGCATCCCGAAGCGCATCCACGACTCCTGAAAGGAGAGGCGCCTCCGGGCCGACGACGACGAGGCCGACGCCCTCGCGCCGGGCGACATCAACCACCATGGCTGCATCGTTGGGGTCGGCCGCTATCAGCCCAGCACACTCGCCGATGCCGGGGTTGCCGGGAAGCGCGAGCACCTCCGAGACGGATTCGCTCTTCGAGAGTCGCCACGCCAGCGCGTGCTCTCTTCCGCCGCCGCCGAGCACCAGAACCTTCACGCCCCGCCCACCGCCCGAAACACCTCGTCGCGCAAGTCGTGGTCGGCGTTCGAGAACTCCGTGTAGGCAGGGATGAACGCAACCGGAGCGACGCCCGTCGGACCATTCCTGTTCTTCCGAACCAAGATCGCTACCGGCCTCGGCACCGTGGTGTCCAGCGGCTCCGCTGCCTCGCCCTCATCTTCCTTGCGAGGTACGGGGTACAGCATCAGCACCACATCGGCATCCGCCTCGATTGAGCCGGACTCTCGCAGGTCGCTCAATTGCGGGATCTGCTTCTCTCGGTGTACGACTTGACGCGACAACTGCGACAGCGCTAGAACCGGCACTTCGAGCTCCTTCGCCATGTTCTTGAGTCCACGCGCGATCTCGGCAACCTGTTGCACGCGGTTCTCGGTGCGCGTGGGTGCGCGCATCAGTTGCAGGTAGTCAACGACCACCAGCGCCAAGTCGCCGTGCTCGGCGGCAAGCCTCCGGCACTTGCCGAGCATCTCGAAGGGGCTGATGTCCGAGGAATCATCAACGAAGATGTTGACGTCGTACAGTTTGTCGCAAGCGTTGACGATCCGCTCGGTGTCCTCGTCGCGAATGCGCCCCGGGCGCTTGAGCACGCTCGCGTCAACGCGAGCGATGGTTGTTACGACGCGACGAACAATCTCGAGGCTCGACATCTCGAGGCTGAAGATCGCAACCGGCTGCTTGGTCTTTGCCGCCGCGTTGTATGCGAAGGAGAGAGCCAAAGAGGTCTTACCGACCGCAGGTCGCGCGGCGAGCACGACAAGGTTGCCGGGATACAGCCCGGTTACGATGTGGTCGAGGTCTACGAGGCTCGTCTGAAGCCCTTGAATCGCCTCCCCGGTCTCTGCTTTCCGCTCGACGTCTTCGTAGAACTGGTGAGTGAGTTCCGAGAGGGGCACGAAGTCCTTGCCTACGCGCCGGCGGGTTACCTCATAGACGGCGCGCTCCGCCTCGATAATCTTGTCCTGGATCGTGCCTTCCTGCTCCCCAACGGTCTTCAGGATGTGTTGCGCTGCAGACTGAAGGTCTCGGAGGATGGCTCGGTCAACGACAATGTCGCTGTAGTGCTCTGCGTACTCGGGCGACGGTACGGTGGCGACCAATTGCTCCAGATACTCCGCGCCGCCAACCTTATCAAGGTCACCGCGAAGCGCCAGCTCCTCCTTCAGCGTCACGACGTCAATGCGGCGATATGACTTTTGGAGCGACAGCATCGCGCGGAAGATCATGCGATGCGTGGGGCTGTAGAAGTCTTGCTCCTGGAGTCGGTAAACGATGAGGTCGGCGGCTCGCTCAGACTGCAAGGCGCATCCGAGCACCACCATCTCGGCTTCGAGACTATGCGGAGGTGGTGTTAGGCGGCCCGGGTCGTTCACGCCCAGGTTCTATTCGCCGCCCTCGTCGGTGGCTCCTGCATCGGTTTCCGCTTCGGAATCGGCTTCGGCGGCCGGGGCCGGTTCGGCAACTGCTTCTGATTCGGCGGCGGACTTCTCCTCGGTCGTCTCTTCGCTTTCCTCGGCAGGTTGCTTCTCGATGATCGGCTGACCCAGCCAGCCGTTCTCATCGGCCACTTCGAGTCGGATGTGGGCGTCTACCTCTCGGTGCAGGTCAATGAGAACGTCGTACACCCCCAGGCGGCGAATCGGATGCAGCAGTGCCACTTGCCGTCGGTCAATCTCTACGCCGACCTCCGACTGGATCGCCTCAGCGATGTCCGCCGTCGTGATTTGACCGAAAAGCTTGGTTTGGTTCGGCGCGGTTTTGCCGATGAGCCGGATGACCGTGCCCTCGATCTTCTCGGCCTTTGCGCGAGCGCCGTCGAGCGTCTTCGCCGCCTCCTGGTCCATCGTCGCGCGCTCCTTCTCGAGGTGCGCCAGGTTCTCTCGCGTCGCAGGGATAGCCATGCCACGAGGGAACAGGAAGTTCCTCGCGAATCCGTCGGCGACGTTGGCGACTTGTCCTGTCTTGCCAACCTTCGCAACCGTCTGCTTCAGAATGACCTTCATCGAATCGCTTACCTCTTTACGCCCAAGCCGAAGATCGGCTCGTTCCTTCCGAACAGGCTGTTCACCCCGGCCCAGCCGAACGCGTCTCGACCGATTAGGAAGCGGGCGCGGAAGTCGAACTGCGGGTCGTTCGGGTCGAACAGGTTCGCCGTGAGACCCAGCCAGTTCCAGAGGCGCCAGTCTACCCCAACACCCGCCTTCGACGCGAACACGCCGTACCTTAGCGTCAGGTCCTGGTACTCCTGACCGTATTGCAGCGTGAGCCGATTCGTCTCCGTCAGGTCGTAGACACCGCCGTACAGCGTCGCTCCGGGGCGAAGAGGATAGCCCACCAGAAGGTCCGTCTGGACGGCATCACGCTCGGTATTCCAACCGGACTCCAGTTGGAAGAACGGACGGGGCAGGCGGATGTCGCTGGGCAACTTGTCAATAAACTCGTTCAGTTTCTCCAGCAGCACCTTCGCCTCGTCGGCGATGGCGCTCGCTTTGTCGGCAATCTCTATCGCCTTTGAGGAGACAACCTTGCCGTCGCTGGTCATCTGCTTGACGTCCTCGGCGATTTCGACTCCCGTTTTCGAGATTCGCTCGGTGTTCGTTAGGGTGTTGTCAATCGCGAGGCGCAAGTCCGGGTCGGTTACCAGGGCATTGAGGTTCGCCACCAGTTCGTCCGCGCGCTTCGCCGTGCCGGCGAGGGTCTCCATCATCTCCGTCGCGTTGGCACGGATTCTGGGGTCGGACACGATGGCGTTCACCGCCTCCACACCCTCGCGCAGTTGCACCACGGCAATCGCCGCCTCGCGCAGGGTGTCGCGGACGGTGTTCCGGTTTTCTGCGATGACTTCGCGCGTCTCAGCCATCAGGCTGCCTGCCTGCCGGATGGTGGCGTCGGTGCTCTTCAGGACGCTCTGCAGTTGGTCCTTGAGTTCCTTGTCCGAGAGCAACTCTCGGGTCGCGACGAGGGTGCGGTTCAACTCGGCGATCGTGTCTTTGCTGCCCGCCAAGATGTCGCTCAGCGATGTCTCCTTCACGATGGGCAACGTAGCCCCCGGCGCGAGGTAGCCGCCCTTGCCGCCCTCGGGCGGCACGATCGCTACCCTCTGCTCGCCGATGCTGATGAGACTCGAAGGAATCTCGACCATTGAGCCTTCGATGATTTGCGTTCCTCGCTTCAGCGCGAGCGTAAGCCGTGCCTGGGCCGGATCGGACAGACCGACTTCCCGCACCCTGCCGACGACCACGCCCGCCACCGATACCGCCGCGCCGGGTTGGATGCCGGCGACATCCGCCCCTTCGGCGTAGTAGACGTCAACCGGCTCCTTGAACAGGCGCTCGCCCACGAGTTGATAGCCCGTGGCTATGAGCAGACCGGCGATGACGACCAAGAGACCGACTTTCCACGCTGATTCCATTTGTTCGCCTCCATGGATTCAAGACTGTTTGGGCGCCCTTCGAGCCGCGCGCTTCACAGAAGCCGGTGGTCTGTGGTCGCGACGTGCTCGTCGTCCTCCTGTCGGGCACGCTCCGCCATCAAGAAGTCATAGTAGCCGCACCGAACATTCCCTGGATAGGCTCGGCAGGCGCCCGGGCGGGCCTTGTAGATGGTGCAGCGCCGGGTCTTCACGTCGAGGAACCGGCAGGCACTTCCAAAGTACTCGTCCTTCTGGTGTCGGAGAACGATCTCGCCCGGCTCCTCGCCCTTGCGGGTGAATCGCCTCTTGGCTTCGCTGGGCGAGACGCCGAAGTGCTTGGCCAGGCGCTCGATGTCGCGCTGGGTCACCGGGATGCGCGTGTAGGTGCAGCACCAGGCGGGGCAGTTGAGACAGTTGTAGAAGCGGACGTTCGCGCTCATTCGTTCTTGCGCATGGTACCGGTTCCTGCGGCGGAAACGGGAGGATGCCCCAACCAAGTGGACGCCGCCCGGGGTGTTGGGGGCGTGGTTAAAGTAAAACGTGAGAGACGAGGTTTG
>JBFMFD010000139.1:0-6895 GCA_040752255.1 Armatimonadota bacterium | reverse complement strand
AGAGCGAACGGGCGAGCGAATTCACCTCATCGTTCGCTCGCTCCAGTCACACGACGCCGACGCCGCAGGGCCGGTCTTCGCGTTACCGGGAGAGCTCGAGCAAGACGAGAAACTGCGCCGCGACGCCGAGATGCTCTCACGCGCGAGCGAAGTGATTCAGGCCTATCTCGAGCGCGTACCGGGGGCAGCGCTGGTTGACATAACGCATCGTGAACAGGGAAACGATGCCGTCTTTCACGTTCTCGTTACTGCGCCCACTGCGCTCGAGCCCAGACAGGTCCAGGACTTGCAAGAACTTTTGCGCGGGCGACTCACGCGACGAGTCAGGCTCGAAGTGCGAAGCCTCCTGTCGCAGTCGGCGGATGCGCAGGATTGGCTGTACGTCCCAAAGGGGGAGGACGAGCCGCCGATTCCCGAAGAGGAACTCGCCCTCCGTGGCCGCATCAGCGATGTCGTGCGCAGAAGGCTGGAGGCGCTACCCGGTGCGCGAGTGAAGCAGGTGAGCCATGTCTTGCTGTTCGGCGCGCGCGTTGTGCGCGTAACCTTGGAAGCCCCCAGCGCGCCGCCGGTGGAAGCGGTAACCCGACTTCAACAGGATCTGCGCTCCCACGTGGCGCCGGGCCTCACGCTCGAGGTTCGAACCGAGCTGCTCATTCGTCCGGCGGAAGAAGAACAGGGCGCCGAGCAAGACTCGTAGCCGTCTCGCCCCGCGCCCGTATCGTCTATCGCTCGTCAACCGGCACGTAGGGCCGGAGCGATTCGCCCTCGTAGATGCACTTGGGGCGAATGATGCGATTGTTGTCGAGCTGTTCGATCATGTGCGCGCACCAACCCGTGATGCGCGACACGGCGAAGATCGGAGTGTACAGCGGGATCGGAATCCCGAGCAGGTAGTACGTGTAGGCAGCAGGGAAGTCCACGTTCGGGAAGAGGTTCTTCTCCTCTTTCATCACGCGCTCGCAGATGTCGGCGATGTCGCCCCACTTCGTGTTTCCGAGGCGGCGGCCGAGTTCTTTGCCCATCTCGCCCATGATTCCCGCGCGACTGTCGCTGATTCGATACTCGCGGTGGCCGAACCCCATGATGAGTTCCTTCTTCGCGAGACGCTCTCGGAGGAACGCCTCGGCGTTCTCCGGTTCGCCGATCTCGAGCAGCATCTCCATAGCCTTCTCGTTTGCGCCGCCGTGCAGCTTGCCCTTCAGCGTTCCGATGGCGGAGACCGCGCCGCTGTAGATGTCGCTCAGGCTCGACACGGTAACCCGCCCGCAGAACGTGCTTGCGTTGAAGCCGTGCTCGGCATAAAGAACGAGCGAGGTGTCAATTGTCTTGACCGTGTAGTCGTCCGCCCTTTGCCCATTCAGCATGTAGAGAAAGTTTCCAGCGGTGTTCAGCTCGGGGTCGGGTTGGATGACGTCCTGCTCGTGGGCGAGGCGCCAGCCGTTGGCGACGAGCGCGCCCATCTTGGCGGTCAGGCGCACCGCCTTCCTGACGTTCGCGTCGTGGTCAAGAGGGTCGCTGTCGTAGTCGGGATCGGAGGGCGCCAACGCCTGAACGCCGACCTTCAGTTGGTCCATCGGGTGGGCGTTGTCGGGAACGGCCGCCATCGCTTGATACACGAAGTCGGGCACGGCGCGCTCGGCTGCGAGCGTGCGATTGAAGTCCGCCAACTCGCCCTTCGTGGGAAGGTGTCCGTGCAGAAGGAGGAAGGCGGTTTCCTCGAAGCTGCCCTTTTCCGCTAACTCGTGAACGTCGTACCCGCGGTAAATGAGGCGCGACTTCTCGATGTCAATGTCGCTGATCTTGGAGATGCCGGCGATGACACCGGCAAGCCCCGGACTGTATTCTGGTGTTGCTGTCGGCATAGTGGTCAAATCTCCTTGTCGTCAGTCCTTCTCGACGCGGCTAAGCGTCTGGTCCAATTCTTCGTACTTCTGATACTCGATCAGGTCGTACAGCTCCTGTCGCGTCCGCATCCTCTCCAAGAGAGGCTGCTGCGTCCCCTCGGACAGCAGCACGCGCACGGCATCTTCCACCGCCTTCATCATCACGCGGAACGCGGTCATCGGAAAGATGACCAGATTGTACCCAAGCGAGCGGAACTCATCCACGGTGATCAGCGGCGTCTTGCCGAACTCCGTCATGTTCGCCAGCAGGGGCGCATCCACGCGCGAGCGGAACTCGGCGAACTCCTCTCGCGACTCCAATCCTTCCGGGAAGATGACGTCTGCTCCGGCTCGAACATACGCATTCGCGCGGCGGATCGCCTCATCCATGCCCGCCACACCTCGCGCGTCCGTGCGTGCAATAACCACGAACGATGGGTCGCTGCGGGCGGTCACCGCGGCGCGAATCTTCGCCTCCATCTCGTCGAGGTGCACCAGTTCCTTGCCGTCGAGATGGCCGCACTTCTTGGGGATGACTTGGTCCTCGATGTGCAGCCCCGCGAGCCCGGCCCGCTCGAACTCGCGCACCGTGCGCAACGCGTTCCACGTCCCGCCGTAGCCTGTGTCGGCGTCGGCGATGACCGGAATCGAAACGGCGTCGCACACGTTGCGCGCCTGGTCTGCCATCTCGAGAAGCGTCAGAAGCGCAACGTCGGGCGCTCCCAGGCGCGAGTTCGTCACCCCCGCGCCGGTCAGGTACAGCCCATGCGCGCCCGCGCTCTCCGCGATGCGTGCGGTGATGGCGTCCCAAACGCCGGGCAGAACGACGATGTCCTGCTCCATGCGCTTGCGGAGTTGCTCGCCCGGCGAGCGCTTGAGCGGCTTCAGCACGGCGGCAGATTACCTGCCGGAGGTCTCACGCCCCCGCTCCCCGGCGCAAAAAGTGCCCAACCGCGAGCAGGATGAGCATGAGAAGGGACAGGATCAGCGCCGGCACGGCGGGCATGGGGCTACCCGTCTGGATGAGACGGTATGCGAAGAACGCGGAGAGAGCCAGCGTCACCACCGCTGCGATCGAGAAGCCCGCGGCTTCGTTCTTGAGTGAGATGACCGCGGCAACGTCCAGCAAACCACCCGCGAGGATGGAGGCGACCAGCGACACGACGCTGCCCGCCTTGAGGTAGCCGAACACGCCGCCGACGATGACCAGCGTCGAGTACACGAACACCGCGATCGTGAGCCAGTTCACGCCGGGAGTCTACCGAACGGCGGATACCGGCGGCGGAGGGTTGCCCGGGGGTGGGTCGGCGCCGGGACGATCTCCCACACTCGGCGTCGATGCCACGCTCACTCATACGTCACCGTGAACTTCGCCATATCCACTCGCAACTCGTGGGTGGAGAGGGTCGTTCCCCAACTGTACGCCTCCACCTTCGCCATCACCGCTCCGTCCGCGGGGCGGAGGAAGCGCTCGGGGGATGGGATGTTCTCGATGGCGACGGTCACGTCTGCGCCGGGCGGGAGCGGTCGGTCGTCAAGGACCACCCAGCGCGCCGCGACGAAGTCATACAGCGCAACCTCTTGCCGGACGCCCGAGTGCTCGGTTCCGGTTTCGAGCAGCAGGTCGAGGCGCTGGAGCGGGAAGGTGGGGAACCGCGTTTCGAGCAGCAGCGCTGCGTTGTGCGCCCTGGAGAGGCGAAAGGTGTGGGCGGCTCTCACCCGATAGTAGTCGTCGTCGCTGCTTCGGATGCTGTCGAGGTCCCCTTGTGGCAGCCCTTGGAACTCAATCGGCGTGATCGCCCGGAAGAAGCCGTCGGTCGGCGTGCCCGCGACAAAGCCCCAGATCTCAAACGGATGGTGCCACTCTGTACCTTCTGGCTGCCACGTCTTGCCGGCATCGAAGCTGAAGTAGCCGGTGGAGCGGCGGTCTCTATTCGACTGGGACGTTGTCCAGTAGGCGCTTGATCCCTCCTCTCCAGTCGCGTCCGGATCGCGCAACCCGATCCACCAAACGCCCCCCGACACCTTCAGCGAGACGGATACTGTATGATAGAAAGCAGGCAGAAACCAGTCCGCGCCGCTGTAAACTCTCGCATCCGGCCCGCTCCCGCTCAGCGCCAACGCGCCCGGTCGCCCACCTTCGGTGGCGTAGATGTAGACCGTCGCCCGTCCGGAAGACCCCCAAGCGGGGTGCTCAAGCAAGGTGACGACAAACTCCGAGACGATCCACGCCGAGTCTTCGATAACAAAATCGTCTACAACCCGCATGTTGGGGAACCCCGGAGGCATAACGGCCCTACCGCCTCTGGTTCCGAAAGGCGGAGCGAGTTGGTTGTCCCAGAGCAACTCCTGCGCAACCGCCGCGGCAGGTAGCGCGTAAAGCGCGGCGAGAATGCACGCGACCCTCATCCTTGGGCACCGCCTGTGTGGCTCACGCCCGAGTGTACCCCACTCCGGCGCAATTTGGGCGATGTTCCTACAGTCTCGGCGGAGGTACCCCACGCCCGAACCACGCCTGGGTCTCCGGTTGGATCCAGAAGAACAGCAGCGCAGCGGAGAACGGCAAGGTGCAACCGGTCAAGCCGATGCAAATGAGCACCAAGCCGTAGACCCAAGCCCACGGGCGTCGCGGGAGGAACAGCCCGGCGGCGAAGCCCAAGGCGAAAGCCAAACCGAGTGCCGCGATGGTCAGGCCGAAAACGCGGCCGAAACCCTCGGAGACCTCCATTTCCGCGGGGTGGGTCGCCACGAACACTCCGAAAGCGATGACAGCGAGGTACAGCAGTGCGAGGAACGCCGCGTATGCTTTGAACCAGGGAATAACGCCCGGTCGCATGCCCCTTGACTACCGCGCCCCGTCCGGTGGCGTCTCCTGCCTCGGCGCCCGCGACATGAGCATCTCGACAGCCTCCGACGGTGCGATTCGCCCCTCGACGATCTCGTGAATCACGCGCAGCAGCGGCGTCTCCACCCCGGCGCGCTGCGCCAGCGACACCGCAGCTGCCGCCGTCGGCACTCCTTCAACCACTTGGCCAACCTCGGCGAGCGCCTCCGAGGTTCGGCGCCCCTCGCCGAGCAGTCTGCCGAAGCGGTAGTTCCGGCTCAGCGGGCTGACCGCCGTCGCGATGAGGTCGCCTACGCCGCTCAGGCCCATAAACGTATCACGGCAGCCACCGAGCGCGCAGCCCAGCAGCGCCATCTCATACAGACCGCGGGCAAGCAGGGAAGCCTTCGTGTTGTCCCCAAAGCCGAGACCGTCGCTCACTCCCGCGCCGACTGCGAGCACGTTCTTCAATGCGCCGCCCATCTGTACGCCCACGACATCCGTGCTCGAGTAGACGCGAAGGCTCTTCGCCCTCACGCAGTCGGCGGCGGCCTCGGCGACCGACTCCTCCTCGGCGGCGACGACCGTCGCAGTGGGGACCCCGCGCGCGATCTCCACGCCGAGGTTCGGGCCGCTCATCACCGCGGCGCGCGCGCTCGGCCGGGACTCCAGAAGCACCTGCGACATCATCGCGCCCGTCTCAGGTTCCAGCCCCTTCGCCGTCATCAGAACGAGGCACCGCTGCGGCAGAAGGTCGCACACCTCGCGCACGGCTTGGCTGGGCACGGCGACCAGCCAAACGTCCGCATCCTGGGGCGGCTCGAAGCAGGGATTCACGCCGTCGGGCAGCCTAAAACCCGGGAGGTACCGCTTGTTCTCGCGCGCGTCCTGCAACGCTTGCGCGACTTCAGGCGTGCGCGCCCTCAGGTGCACGCGCCATCCCTTCTGCGCAATAAGCAGGGATAGAGCCGTGCCCCAACTGCCCGCCCCGAGAACGACCGCGCTGTTCAACGCGCGCAGGATACCGGAGCGACGTCGGGCGGTTGGGTAGAATGCCGCTTCGACGAGCGATGCCCTACGTGATTACCGAGCCTTGTATCGGCGTCAAGGATAAGTCTTGCGTAACCGTTTGCCCCGTAGATTGTATCTATGAGGGCGAAGATATGCTCTATATCCATCCTGACGAGTGCATTGACTGCGGCCTATGCGAGCCTGAATGCCCAGTTACCGCGATCTTCGTTGACACGGACGTCCCTTCCGAGTGGACGGACTACATCAAGAAGAACGAGGAGATGGGGAAGAAACTCGCGGCGGAGCAAAAGGTCTAACCCCGCTCACTCCGTCAGCCCCTCGCCCAACAGCGCCTCTACTGTGTGGAGTACGCGGATCGGCGACTTGCGCTCCTCCGCAGCCTGACGGAGCCAGGCGATGCATCCGGGATTGCCTGCTACCACCACCTCCGCGCCGCTGTCCTCGACCGCGTCCCACTTTCGCTCCAACAACGCGCGCGCCATCTGCGGCTGCACGGCGTTGTACACACCGGCGCTCCCACAGCACCGGTCGGCTTCGCGAAGCGAGACCAATTCGACCCCAGGCACCGAAGCGAGCAACTCGCGCGGCTGGTGCCGCACGCCCTGCCCATGCGCGAGGTGGCACGCATCGTGATAAGCAACGCGAACGCCTTCGGCAGCCTGCTCCGGCGGGCGAAAGCCTACCGACACGAGCCACTCGGTGATGTCCATCACTCGCTCGGAGAACCGCCTCGCCGGCTCCGCCATCTCCTCGTCGTCGGCGAACCACTCGCCGTACTCTTTCATCGCGCTCCCGCAGCCCGCCGAGTTGACGACGATTGGCGCGTCGCCGGAGCACCTTTGGATCAGGGCGCGTGCCTTGCGCTTCGCTTCCTCCGCCATTCCCACATGGCGATGCAACGCCCCGCAGCACAGCGAGCCTTCGACCGCCTCCACCGCGCACGCGTGCCGCCGCATCAGCCTCACGGTGGCGTCGTTGGCTCGCTCGAATAGCGCGCTCATGACGCATCCTTGCAAGAAAAACGCCGACCGGGTCGGGGGTGGGAGCTGCTCGGCCGATCCCCCTCCCCGCTCGCGGCGAGGGCGGGGGAGAGGTCGCCTCCGCTCGGGGCGGGGAAGGGCGGCTTCCGCAGACGCGCCGAACAGTACGCTGCTCA
>JBFMFD010000138.1:0-6914 GCA_040752255.1 Armatimonadota bacterium | reverse complement strand
ACTCTTCCCCGGCGACCCGGCAGCCCCCATGCGGGCGCGGCAAGTCGCCGCCTGGGTGTACCGCCGTCGAGCCACCACGTTTGAGGGGATGAGCGACCTGCCCGCCGCCGACCGCGAGCGGCTCGGCGCAACCAGGAGCGTGCTTGGCCTAACCGTCCTTGCCGAACAGCGCGCGGACGACGGGGTTGTGAAACTGCTCCTCGCCGGCGGCGACGGGCAGGGATTCGAAGCTGTGTTGCTCCCGTTCGAGAAGCGGGTCAGCTGCTGCATCAGCTCCCAGGTCGGGTGTGCGATGGGGTGCAAGTTCTGCGCGACCGGCCTCAGCGGCTTCGACCGCAACCTGACCACCGGCGAGATCGTCGCCCAGTACCTGCTGCTTCAGGCGCGCTCCGAGCGGCGGATTTCGCACATCGTCTTCATGGGAATGGGCGAGCCGCTGCACAACTACGACGCAGTTCTCGGGGCTATCCGGCTGCTCCACGAGGAAGTGGGCGTCAGCCTGCGCCACATCACGGTCTCTACGGTTGGAATCGTGCCGGGCATCGAGAGATTAGGTGACGAGGGGCTGCCTCTTCATCTGGCGGTGTCGCTCCACTCGCCCTTCGATTCGGTGCGCAGCGAACTGATTCCGGCGAACAAGCGTTGGGATGTCGGCGAGGTTGTCGAGGCAGCCAGAGGGTACTTCCGCAAGACGAGGCGCAAGGTCACCTTTGAGTATCTGCTCATAGACGGAGTTACGGACAGCGTGGAGCAGGCGGAGGAGTTGGCGCGTCTGATTCGAGGCTTGCCGTGCATCGTGAACTTGATTCCCTTCAACCCTGTTCCGAACGAGCACGGGTTCCGAGCGCCGACTCGCTTGCGAATCCGCGCCTTCCGGCAGGCGCTGGAAGCGCGCGGGGCGAGGGTCACTCAGCGCGTCGAGCGCGGACAGTCCATCGCCGCCGCTTGTGGCCAGTTGAAGGGGATGCACGCCGGCAGGTTTGGAAAGGGGAGGCAGCCATTCGCGCAAGTTGGCCCGTGATCGCGGCGCTGCTGTTCGGGTGCGGCGCCCCGCCCCGCCCCCCCGCGCCCGCGCCGACGTCGGACGGGAACGGCGTCGTCATTGAAGGCACCCGCTTTGAAAAGGTGGAAATCGTTGCCCAAACCGAGGAGGGCGAAACCCTTTGGCGCATCGAGGCCGACAGCGGAACGGGCGACATCGCCGAGACCGGCGTATACACCGACCTCAAGAATGTAACGGCCACGATCTATCAGTCGAACGAGGCGAACGTCAGCATCACCGCCGACAGCGGCTCTGCCAACGAGGAGGAAGGGCGTATGCACATGTCCGGCAACGTGCACGCCGTCGCCACCGACGGGTCGGCGAACCTCTCATGTGACACAATCACGTGGCAGCGCCGAGCGCGCGAGTTGACGGCGACCGGGAATGTAACAGGCCGGCTGGCGCAGCTATCGTTTCGGTCCGCCCGCGAGGTGCGCGCTGTGCTTGCGCCCAAGGATGGTGATGTGAAAGGGACTTCGCTTGTGTTGACATCGGTGTTCGTGCTCGGGCAGGGCGTAACGTTCCGCTCCCCCGAGGCGGAACTCGACGCCGACCGTCTGACCGCGCGATACGAGCAGAACCGCACACGCCTGGTCTGGGAGGGAGAAGCGAAGCCGTTCCGCGCTCACTGGAAGGCGCAGAACCTAACCGTAACCGGCTCGAAGTTCACCATCACCCAAGATGTGAAGCAGGTGGAGGGGCGCGAAGTGCTCTCCCTCCGCTCCGGCGTCTTCACGGGTAGCGTGGCCGCCTCATGGTCACCGGAAGGCGACACGGTGTCGCTCACCGGCCTTAGCGAGTGGAAGGTGGAGCTGAGCGCCGACGGCAAGTCTTGGTCCTCGACCGGAGCCGGCGCGCCGTTCCTCTTCCGTTCGACGGCGAACCAATTGACCGCTCGCGGTCGCGCCATCAAGAGCGAAGGCGCCGTCGTCCAGTCGGGAGGCGCATCTACGATGGAGGTCGGTCGGCTCGAACTGACGAACGCCGACGTCGAGTTGCAGACCCAAGACGGCAAGGCGACGCTCACGAACCTCTCGAGTTTCGTCTTTACCCAGGCGCGCGGCGCCTGGACGGGTGACGCGAAGGGTGCGCCGCTGACCATCAACTGGCCGGCGCGGCAGTTCCGCCTCACCGCCCCGACCGCCCGCATCGAGGGGCGGGTGCTCTCGCGCGGGACACAGCGCTACGAATGGTCGAAGCTGGCGCTCTCCGGCGGCGTGAACGCATCTCTCGTCGTGCGCAACGGCTCGGAGGAGCAACAGTTGAACGCCACAGCTCCACAGGCGACGCTCGATCGCGACGCCAAGACGCTCGCGCTGAGCGGAGGCGTCACCCTGCGCGGGAACGTCACGATCCTCGGCAGCGGCGAGACGGTTGTCACGTCGCCCTCCATCACCGTAACGTTTAGCGACGACCTCACGCAAGTCGTGAGCATCCGCATGACCGGAAACTGATATGGTCATCCGCGCGCAGGGATTGCAGAAGAAGTATCGAGGACGCGCCGTCGTGGATGGCGTTGACCTGCTCATCGAGACCGGGAGGGTCGTCGGACTTCTCGGGCCGAACGGCGCGGGCAAGACGACGACGTTCTACATGATCACCGGCCTGGTGCGACCGAACGCCGGCTCCGTCTATCTCGACGAGCAAGAGATTACGAGCTGGCCGATGTATCGCCGGGCGCGCTCGGGTATCGGCTACCTTCCGCAAGAGCCTTCCGTCTTCCGGAGGCTTACGGTAGAGCAAAACCTTCGCCTTGTGCTGGAGATGCAAGGCCTGTCGCGCAAGGCGCAGGAGGCAAAGGTCGAGACGCTGCTCGGAGAGTTCCACATGGCGGAGCGAAGAAACAACGTCGCCGGGGTGCTGTCGGGTGGAGAGCGTCGGAGGGTCGAGATAGCGCGCGCCTTGGCGGTCGAACCGAAGTTCATCTTGCTCGACGAGCCGTTCACCGGCATTGACCCGCGCACGATTGACGAACTCCAAGAGATTATCCAGGAGCTGGCGCAGCGCGGCATCGGCGTGCTCATCACCGACCACAACGTCGGCGCGACGCTCGGCATCACCGATTGGAACTTCATCCTCGTCGAAGGCAAGATCATCGCCCAGGGAGACCGCGAGGCGATCGTAACCAACCCGGACGTGCGCAAGCACTACCTTGGGGAGCGCTTCGAATGATCCGGCTCCTCGACCGACTCGTCTATCGAGAACTTTTCGGTCCGTGGCTTTTTGGCGTCGCGATGTTCACAACCGTGCTGATGGCAGGAACCTACTTGTTTCGCCTCACCAACTATCTGATTGACGGCATCCCGCTCGCGACGATTCTGCATCTCACCCTGCTGTACATTCCGGGGCTGCTTGCAAAGACGTTCGCGATGTCTTCGCTCCTCGCCTCGCTGTTGGCGTTTGCACGGTTGTCGAACGACTCCGAGGTCATCGCAATGCAAGCGGCGGGCGTGAGCATGCTTCGCGCGATGACGCCCGTTGCCGTCTTCGGCTTCGCGGTCAGCGCGCTGACGTTCGCGTTTGGAGAGTTCATTGTGCCGAAGGCGAGTTACGATGCCGTCGTGGTGCAGTCCGAAGTTCTCAAAGAGGTGAGGCAAGCGGGCAGGCCCTACTACCAACCGCTCTATGTTGACGGGGAGCTGCGCGGAATCCTCGCCGCGCGCGACGTTGACCTCCGCACGGGCACCATGAAGGACGTCCTCGGCGCATGGTACGGCCCCGAAGGGAACGCCAACCGGTACTTCTTCTTCGAGGAGCTGTACTACACCGAGGATGGCAAGTGGATGGTGCGCAACGGCGAATCGTGGGAGCGCTCCAAGGACGGCAACCTGATTCGAACCGTGCTCGGCACCGTCGAGCCGCCGAAGGAAATGGCGCTCACGTTCACACCGCGCGAGATCACCGCCGCCTCGCTAAGAGACACCGACTCATTCAGCATGGCGGAACTGCGCGAACAGATTCACGCCCTGAAAGAGAACCCGCGCATGGACCCAAAACAGATCAAAGACCTCGAAGTCGGCTTCTGGTCGAAGATCAGCATCCCGTTGAGCGCGCTCGTGTTCGCGCTTGTCGGCGCGCCCGTGGCGATACGACGCGTGCGACAAAGCGTGGGCGTCGGCATAGCGACCAGCATCGTCATCATCTTCCTCTACTACATGCTGTTCAACTACTTGAATATCTTGGCAAAGGGAGGGCGTTTGGATCCGGCGCTCAGCGCGTTCCTGCCGCTTGTGGCGGGGCTGATCGCCGCAGCGATACTCATGTGGAATAAGAATCGGTGACACAATCATGATTGCATCCTCCGCTCTACTCGCATTGATGGTCGCGCTCGGCGGCGTCATCGCGTATCTCGGCGACCTGCTCGGACGCAAGATGGGCAAGAAGCGATTGCGCATCGGCAAACTCCGTCCGCGCTACACAGCAACCGTGCTCACCGTGTTGGTGGGCGCGCTGCTTCCGGTCGCAACGACCTTCGCCCTCGCAACAATCAGTCGAGACGTTAGGGCGTATCTCGTGCGCGGCCCGGAACTCGCACGCGAGGCGAGACAACTCGGCGAGCAACTCGAGGGGCTGCGCGAAACCCGAGAGCAACTCCTTCGCCGCAACGAGGAGATTGAGAGCGACAGCGCGCGACTTCGAGCCGAGAGCGCGACCCTTCTCAGCGCAAACCAGGCCCTCACCGAGGACCAGGAGCGCCTGCGCGCGGAGTCCGACGCCCTCAAACAGGACGTGCAGGTCGCCAACCAACGCCTCGCCACGGCAGAAACGAGACTCGTCCGGGTGGAGACGAGGCGCGACGAACTCCAGCAAGATGTGAGCGAGTTGCAACAGCAGACGACGCAACTGCGAGAGGACATCCGCCGCTATCAGGAAGACACGCTCACGCTGGTGCAGGAGGCGATCCAAGCGGAGAGACAAAAGGAAGAAGCAGAGAGGGCGCGCGACGATGCGATGGCGACTCGCGACGCTCTGTACAACGAAATCACCGACCTGCAAACCACCTTGCTCCGCGTTAGACAAGAGATGGCGGACCTCATTCGAGGCATCGAAGCGGTTCGAACGAGCGACGTCCTGTTCCATCGGAACGAAGAGTTGGCTCGACTCGCCATCCCCGGCGGCCTGGACCGCGCGCGCGCCGAGCAAGTGCTCACGCAGGTGCTCCGAGTGGCGGAGATCCGAGCGAGAGAGCGAGGAGTGCTGCCGGATCAGCGCGGAGTCGCCGCGGGAATGGTGGATTGGCAGCGACTCGTCGGAGAAGGCCCGCCCATCACCATCAGCGTTCAGGATCAGAAGGACTCCCTCTTCCAAGCGATTCGCTCTGCGCAGGATGACCTCGTCATGCTCGCCCGCTCGCACTACAACTACTTCTCGATTGACAGCGGGCGGCGACCGGTGCCGATTCGCGTGGACGTGTTCCTCAACCGCATCGTGTTTCGAGAGGACGAGGTCATAGCAACGACGGTGCTCGACGGCAGGCTCTCTGAAGACGAACTCGTTGACGGCCTGATGGAGTTCCTTCGCAACGACGTGCGGCGGCGAGCCGAGGAAGCGGGCATGATCCCGGTGCACGGGCTCGAGTCCTCGCTGGGCGAAGTAACGTTCGAGCAGATGGCGAACCTCGTGGATGCCGTTCGCGCACGCGGCGGCCCCACCACGATCGCTGCGGTCGCCGCCCAAACTACTCGCTCCGCCGAGGCGTTGCGACTCCGATTCGAGGTTCGATAGCCGTGCGAGGCAGGCGCATCTTGGCGATTGACCCCGGCAACGCAAAGTGCGGCGTGGCCGTGGTGCGAGAAGAGGACGGCAAGCCACGAATGGCTCACGGCGAGATCGTCGAAACCGCGCAACTCGCCGACGCGCTCCTGCGCCTCAAGGAAGAGCACGACTTCGACCTCGTGGTCATCGGAAACGGAACGACGTCGCGCTCGGCGCAGGAGGTCGTGCGCCAGGCGCTTCCCGGCCGCTCAATCCTCCTCGTGGACGAAAAGGACACCACTATACGAGCGCGCGAGCGATACTGGGAGTATCACCCCCGCCGAGGCTGGCGCAGGCTGCTGCCGAGTTCGCTGCAAGTTCCGCCCGAGCCTGTTGACCACTATGTCGCGCTCATCCTCGCGGAGCGCGCGCTGCACGCCGAGTAGCCGCCTGAACGAACGCGGCGAACAGTGCGCGCGTCGCAGGCGAGTCGGGCGTTCGCTCAGGGTGCCACTGCACGCCGAGGCGGAACGGCTCGCCCTCTCGCTCGATCGCTTCGATCAGGCCGTCCGGCGCCCTTGCGGCGGCGCTCCAGCCGGGGGCGGGCGCGCGGATCGCCTGGTGGTGCGCGCTCGCAACCGTCGTCGCCTCTCCGATGATCTGCCTGAGCCGCGTGTCGGGCTCGGTTGCGATGGGGTGCTCGGTGTTGCGGTGCTCGGCGGCATCCGGGAGGTCCGGGATGTGCTGAACCAGCGTCCCGCCCTCGATGACGTTGAGGAACTGGCAGCCGAAGCAGATGCCGAGGATCGGCTTGTCCGTTTCGAGGAACAGGCGATAGAGGGCGCGCTCGCCCGCGATGCGGAGGGGGTGGGCTACCCGCGCCTCGGGATGGAGCGGCTCGCCGAGCAGCTCCTCGGGCAAGTCGTCTCCGCCGGTGATGAGCCAGCCGTCCGCGATCTGGGCTAGGCGCTGTAGGTCGGCGTGCGGCGGCACGATGAGCGGCGCCGTCCCCGCCTCGGCGAGCGCGGCTGCGTATCTGAGGTCGAGCCGAACCTGCTCCGGCGTTGCGCCGTCCGGGCGGGTGTAGTCGGGTGAGATGAGTATGGTCGGGCGCACGGTCGGTTGGCGGAGTTTACTGCTGCGGCACTGCGGTACGGGCGCGGAGTTGGGGGCATCC
>JBFMFD010000137.1:0-7072 GCA_040752255.1 Armatimonadota bacterium | reverse complement strand
TGACAGGGAACAGGCGGGCGCGGACCCGGGTGGGGTTCCGTTGTTAATTGTTAGCGTTGCCCTCTTAATGATACATATGATTATCGCAGCGCCGCGCCTGAAGAATGCGGGCTACTCACCTTGGCTGACTGTCTTGTTGATCGTGCCGGTCGCGAACCTGTGGGCCCACTTTGTAACCCTACTCGCACCTGAAAACTACGCTTCGACCCGCAAACTCGACCGCGTTGGGACAGGGTGTGCGGTTGCAATTCTCCTTATTGCCGTTGCCGTCGTAGTCCTCGCAGTCGTTTCGATGCTGAACGCTCCATAGAGCCTTATGCGCTCGGGTCTACGGCGGCGCCTGTCGTGCCTGACGGGCGCTCGCCGCGTCCCGCCGCCCTACGGACGGCGGCAATGGTCTCCGGCGAAACCGCCCGTTCGAAACTCCGGAAGCCCGCGAGCCGGAAACCGTGTCTCGCCGCCAGAGCCTGAATCTCGCGCACCTGTTCAGGGCTAACGTGCTTGCCGACGGTGAACGGCTCGGCGCGCTCCTCCAGGGCGAGCGCCATCGTCTCGCTCATGCATGCGTACGCGGTCTTAGGCGGGAAGCCGAAGTTGAACCCGAAGTCCACCTCGCCCGGGACTTCGACGACGCCGCCCTCGATGACCAGAACGTCGTTTCGCTCGCGCGCCACGCGAAGGCTTACGTCCCGTGGGCGGGCGACATCGCACACGACCGCGCCCGGCTTGAGCATCTCCGGCTGAATCAAAGCCGCTCCTGCGCTCGTTACCGTGACGACGACATCAGCCTCGCGGATGCGGCTCGGATCGGTGGTCGCTTCCGCATTCATTCCCACTTCGGCTGCGACGGCCTGAGTGCGCTCGAGGTCCCGTCCCACCAAGATCGTTCTGCGGAAGGAGGGCGCCATGATGAGCGCGCATGTCCTGCCGATCGAGCCGGTCGCTCCGACGACGGCGAGCGTCGCCTGGGCTGGGACGATTTCCATCTGCCTCGCCGCATCCATCGCCCCCTCTATAGCGGTCGCCACAGTGAGGCTGTTGCCGGTTGTGACTGGGATGGGGCTTCTCTTGGCAATGGTCTCGCCGCCGTCTCCGACGACCGCCGTGAATGCGCCGAGGCCGACGATCTTCGCGCCGAGGTCCGCTGCGATCTCGCAGCACTCGAGGATTCTGTCATAGACGAACTCGAGCGGCAGTTCCAGCATCATCTTCGGCGTTAGCGGGCAACCGATGAACCAGCCGTGCGTTATGGCGCCGGTCGGGCTTTCGACGCCTTTGATCTCGCTCACGACGGAAGGCCGCTTGCGCTTGAGGAACCACTCGATGACCGGTTCGGGCAGGAAGCGCGCAAACGGATACTTGCGCGCGACGTCTCTGCGCGCGTCAATCGGGTGGATGATGAAGGCGAACGGCGTCATGGGGTCGTCTGTCGGCGATTATGCCAGACGCGACGACCCCAGACGCGCTGTCGCTCAGCTTCCGGTCCGCCGAACGACCGCCGTATCTTGTGCGCTCTTGCGAAGGTAGGCGATGCACTCATCAATGGGCACCGCCCCTCGCTCTGGGTTGGCCGAGGGCAAGGCGTGGATGCCTGCGCGCCGGAGCGTCGGCGCATCCGCCGCCAAGCCGACGGCGCACGCCTTGGAGAGCGACAGGTCCTCGCTGCCCTGCTCCACCACCCACCTGATGCACCAGACTGTCGTGAATGGCGCGAGCAAGTCGTGCCTGGGCCCGTCGTCGGTAGGCCAAATGACCACGTACAGATCGTATTCCACGCCCTGCTCGTTCCGCAGTTTCACGCTTGCTACAGCTTGGAGCCCACCTGGCGAGACTTCGACCTTGGGTTGCCCCAGCGGCTTGAAGGATCTCAGCACCGGGGTGACGATCTCCTGCCATGCGGCGACAAAGTTCTCACGAGAGAGTTCCGCCTTCTGGCACTCATGTGCGAACTCATACACGGACTCAGGGTCGTTGTTGAGAATAGCCTCCATGACCGCTGAGGCGGTCCCGTCGAGCGTCTTTGGCCGAAGTAGCGCAAGGGCGACGATCGTTGCGGCACCGATGGCGCCGACGGCGAAGGTTCCGACAAGCCACGTCTTGCTCATTGGTCGTCTCCTCGGGAACGGGTCATTCTACTCTGGCGGTTGCACAGCCCACTTGCAGGCGGATCGGTAGTCGTCAATGACCTTGCACTCACCCGCTCCCCAGGTACTGTACTGCCGGAAGCCGTCCCAGAACCCACCGTCAGGGCAGCCGCACCAGATGTGCATGATGAAGCACTCACAGCAGAAGCCTCCCTGCTGGTAGCACCAACTGGTCCAGTCGGAGGCAGTGGGCCAACAGTCCGGGGGACAGGGTATGTCGATGTACGGGCACTCCTGCGCGCAGGTCGCGATTGCGATGTGAGGGGCGGCAACTGCCCCAGTCACAAGCACCGTCCAGATGATCAGTTTCTTTAGCATTGTGTTTCTCCTTTTCTTGTTTGGATTGTGACATCACTCCGGGTTCCACCACGTGCGGTCAGTCGGCGTGCCAACACGGTGGACGACACGCACATGTCCACCCAGATAAACTGCGATCCCGTAGTGGGTAACGAACTCAAGCCTCGGGTGATCTGCCGGGTCGTGGTTCATGTCCACAAGTAGGACAGCGTCCTCCTTGTACTCCGTTACGTACTCGTGCCACGGAGGGAAGATGCCGTCCCTTCCGGTAACCGCCCACAGTTGGGTGAAGATTCCTTCCGCATAGTTGCCCGACGGCACCTTGCACCTGAATACTTCCCTGTTCGGTACGAAAGATTCGTGGACGATGCCTAGAATGGGAGGTAGGCCCATTGCCTCTCCGCGTCCGTACGGTATCGCGCCGTCCTGCGCCTCCCGGTACAACATGAGCGCTGCATGAAGCTGGCGCAGGTTGGAGGCGCAACCCTTCTGCTTCGCCTTGTCAATCTGGGTGCGGATCGTCGGGAACAGCAGAGCGGAAAGCAGCGCAAGCAACCCTGTCGCAACTAAAACTTGTACAATTGTCATCCCTCGGAGTCTCATCTCTTTGCCTCCTGGCCCTTAGTGAGAAGGTCCATGTACCATTTTGACCCAGCACGTATGTCTCCCTGCAACTTCCTTACCCGTAGGCCGCGGTCCAACAGGTAGAAGCGGGGCTGGTAGTACGCGTTGAGTCGCAACGAAAGCTCCCCACGGACGTCGGACACCACCCTGACATGCTCCGGCAATTCCAACTGCGCCGCTCGTATCTGCTCAACGCTCGAAGTAAAGACCAGGATTACCTGACTAAAGCTGCTCAAATCCAACCTTGCCGGGTCAAACTTGTTTTTTGCGCATTCCGAACAAGACCCGGCAATGATCAACAGCACGTCCTCCGTTTCCGAGTCCTCGCGGGATATCGGTTGCCCGTTAATATCCTCCGGTGGCAACGAGACGATAGTCCCTATCTCGGGCTCGCGGCTACGGTAGTACTCGGCGACGGCATCGCTCTGCCGCGCGTCTACCACCCAGCGGTCCAACCCCATCTGAGTCGCCCAAGCGACAATCACAACCAGCCAAAGGCCGGCTACCGCCGCCCAGACGCTCAGAGTGCCCTGTGCACTCCTTCGTCTCATGATGAGCACTACTGTACAGCAGTTTCCGTCAAACTTGCTCACGTAAAGCTACCAGAATCTATGGGTTCTGGAATAAATCCGGTATGTTTCACGGGTAGGCGCAGGCGGCGCTGAGGGAGCGGCCTCCGACGCTGGCGGCGCGTGCCATAATCCGCGGGCACCATGACGCGAGGCGAAGCGTGACCTTTCCGCTCAAACTCAGTTTCGACGACATCCTCCTGCTGCCCAAGCGAACGGAGGTGCTTCCCCACGAGGTAGACACTTCGACCGACCTCCTGCCCGGCGTCCGTCTCAATGTCCCCCTCGTCTCCGCGCCGATGGACACCGTAACCGAGGCGCGCATGGCGATCGCGATGGCGCGAGAGGGTGGTGTCGGCGTCATCCACCGGAACATGAGCATTGACGCCCAGGCCGACATGGTGGACCGCGTGAAGCGCAGCGAGCACGGCGTTATCCACAACCCGATACGCCTCAGCCCGGAAGACACGATCCAGGACGCGCTCCACATCATGGAGCGGTATCACATCAGCGGCGTCCCCATAACCGACGAGGGCGGAAAGCTGGTCGGCATCCTCACCAACCGGGACATCCGCTTCGAAACCGACTTCAGCCGCCCGATTCGAGAGCGGATGACCTCAAGCGGCCTCATCACAGGGCAGGTAGGGACGACCCTCGAGCAGGCACAAGCGATCCTGCAGGAACACCGAATCGAGAAACTTCCGCTCGTAGACGAGGAAGGCAAACTCCAAGGGCTGATCACGATCAAAGACATCCTGAAGGTAAAGCAGCACCCCAACGCCACGAAGGACTCGAAGGGGCGCCTGGTCGTCGGCGCGGCAATCGGCTCTTTGCGCCAGCCGTTCGAGCGCGCCAAGGCGCTACAGGACGCAGGCGTTGACTTCATCGTGATTGACGCCGCTCACGGGCACAGTAGAGGCGTGATGGAGTGTGTGAAGCTTCTAAAGTCGAAGCTTCCCGACCTGCGCGTCGTCGCCGGCAACGTGGTGGATGCAGCCGGAGTGAACGAACTGATTGACCTCGGCGCGGATTGCCTCCGCGTGGGCATCGGGGCGGGCAGCATCTGCACCACGCGAGTCGTCGCAGGAGTCGGGGTGCCGCAGTTCAGCGCAGTGCTTGAGTGCGCGGAGGCTGCCTCGAAGCGCGGCGTACCGACCATCGCCGACGGGGGCGTTCGCTCGAGCGGCGACATCCTGAAGTGTCTCGCCGCCGGAGCGAGCGCGGTCATGATGGGCAACATGTTCGCGGGCTGCGACGAAAGCCCAGGCGACATCGAGATGTACCGCAACCGCGCCTACAAGGTGTATCGAGGCATGGGCAGCATCGGCGCGATGCGGCAGGGAAGCTCGGACCGGTACTTCGCCGTCAAGGAGGGCAGCGCGCTCGTGCCCGAAGGCGTCGAGGGGCGCGTGCCCTACAAAGGCCCCCTGCACGAGACGATGACCCAACTCGTCGGCGGCATCCGCTCGGGCATGGGGTACGTCGGTGCAGGCACGCTCGCGGAACTGCGAGAGCGAGCCGAGTTCGTCCAGATAACGAATGCCGGACTGCGCGAGTCGCACCCGCACGACGTGTGGATTACCAAAGAGCCGCCGAACTACACCGCACCCGCCTTCGGAAGCGACGAGGACTAGCGACTCACTCGTCCTCTGAGGTTGCTTCGTCCTGCTTCGACACGTCGTAGCGGATCGGAGTGCCGAGATACAGCGTGTGCAAGTCGCAGAACGCGATGGCGCGGCCGTCGTCGGTCCAGAGCCTGACGCGGCCCATGCGGCCACACTTCGGGTAGGCGCAAGCGACCAGGCGGAAGTCAAGCGCACTCCCCGCCCTCTTGTAGGCTCCGTCCCTTCGCCTCAGCGTCTTCGTCATGTTGTCTGTGTGATGCACGCCCTGGCACCTGCGGGCACGCTCGGCATTAGACGCCGCCAAACTGCAAAAGGTTGCACCATTCGCGTGGCAGCGGTGGCGAGAGTCAGGCGGCGACAAAAGGGGGGCGATCGGCACGCCGCGCGCTCCGCTGATCTACAATCGAACGATGCACTTCTTGCTCATCTACGAACTCGCTCCCGACTACCTCGAGCGAAGGGAAGCGTTGCGCGGCGAGCACCTCAAACTTGCGTGGGAGGCTCACGAGCGGGGAGAACTCCTTCTCGCGGGCGCGCTCGCAGAGCCGACCGACCAGGCGGTCCTTCTCTTCCAGGGCGATTCGCCCGAGACTGCTGCGAAGTTCGCCGAGGCGGACCCCTACGTGCGCAACGGGTTGGTGAGGAGTTGGCGAGTCCGACCGTGGAACACCGTCGTCGGAGACCAAGCCGCGACGCCCGTGCACCCCGACGCATGAAGACTCAACCGGAGACCCGGAAGCGCGTTGTCATCATCGGTGGAGGCTTCGGCGGCCTCAGCGCCGCCAAGGCGCTGCGAAACGCGCCCTACGAGGTAACGCTCATTGATGAGCGAAACTATCACCTCTTCCAGCCGCTTCTCTATCAGGTCGCGATCGGGCAGCTCTCGCCCGGGGACATCTCGCACCCGTTGAGGTCGGCGCTTCGAAAGGGTAAGAACGTGCGCGTCGTCCTCACCCGCGCCCTCGATGTTGACCTTGACAAGAGAGAGGTGATGACTCAAGACGGCGCGCTGCCCTACGACGTGCTCATTGTCTCCACAGGAGTGCGCCACGACTACTTCGGCAACCCCGAATGGTGGGCGACGGTTGCGCCGGGGCTCAAGTCAATCGAGGATGCGCTCGATGTGAGGAGGCGCATTCTCAGGGCGTTCGAACTTGCCGAGAAAGAGGAACACGAGAGCGAGCGGCGAAGGCTGCTAACATTCCTCATCGTCGGCGCCGGGCCGACCGGCGTCGAGATGGCGGGCGCGCTGGCTGAACTCGCGCGGCAGACGCTCCGCGGGGAGTTCCGCCGAATCCGACCCGAGGATGCGCGCATCCTTCTTGTCGAGGGCGCAGACCGCGTGCTGCCTACGTTCCACCCCAAACTCTCGGCGCTCGCGCATAAGCGCCTTGAGCGCCTCGGCGTTCAGGTGCGGACGAAGACCTTCGCGAGCATCCTCGACCGCGACTGCGCCGTGCAGCTGAAACACGGTGATGAAGAGGAGACCTTGCAGGCGGGAACGGTTGTGTGGGCCGCGGGCGTGTGCGTCGCTGCCTTCGGCGAGACGCTTGCGCAGCGGCTGGGGGCGGAGACCGACCGCGCCGGGCGCATCCCGGTGGACGAGTGCCTGCGCGCACGGGGGCGAGAGGACGTTCTTGTCATCGGCGACCTCGCCAAGCCGCCTGATGAGGTGCCCGGCGTCGCCCCGGCGGCGATGCAGATGGGCGCCTACGTCGGGCGCGCTCTTCGCTCGCGGGCGGAGGGGAAGGACGCCGGCAGGTTCCGCTATCGGGACAAGGGGACGCTGGCGGTCATCGGTCGAGGGGCAGCG
>JBFMFD010000136.1:0-7099 GCA_040752255.1 Armatimonadota bacterium | reverse complement strand
GATGAGCGTTCCCTCGGGGATCAGCCATCCACCGCTCGAGATACCGCCTTGACCTTGCGGGGTACCAAACAGGCCGAGCGTGCTCATCTCGGGGTGCGGCGGGCTTTCCCCTCGGAGGAGCATCACGATAACCCAGGGGTCGGCGTGACGCACCTCCACCCGAATCCACCCCCCGGGAGCAAACGACGCGTCGCCGAACTGAGACAACTGGCCGAACGCGAAAGCGTTAACGGCCGCCGAGAGCATTGCTACGATCGAGCTAATCATCAATGAATTGGATGCCTGATGGGCCGAGCACGTTACAGACCCTGCTGGGCACCGTGCTCACCCGTCTGAATCACCCGCACGCCTATGATTGGCCCGCAGCGCCATCCGGCCGCTCGCCGCTGAGAGGTGCCAATGAGGATCGCACATGCACGTCGCGCTGCGGGTAGGGGATTTCGATCCCGCTCTCTCGGAAGGCTTTGTGAATCGCGAAGTTGAGTCGGCTGCGGAACTGGAACGGGCGGTACGTCATCTCCTTCGACCAGACCACCAACTCAAAGTCTATGCTACTCTCTCCGAACTGGAGCAGCCATACTTCCGGTTCCGGATCGTCATCTACCTCCGGCGCCTCCCGTGCCACGGCGAGCAACACGTCCCTGACCTGCTCGGGATCGCTGCTTTAGTGAACCCCGATCGGTACGCGGTACCGACGCGCGTCTGACTCATAAGTCCAATTGACGAGGCGACTATTCAGCAGATTGTAGTTCGGAATGATGACGCTGGCGTCGTCCAGCGTTCGCACCGATGTGAAATAGGGGCCGATCTTTTCCACGTCAGCCTCCAACCCCTCTGTAACGATGCGGTCTCCGGGCTTGATCGGCCGCGCCGCGAGGAGCACAAGGCCGCTGACGAGGTTCTTGGCAACATCCTGGAGCCCAATCCCGAGGCCCAAACCGAGGGCGCCCGCGAACACCGAGAGGCTTGTGGTGTTGATACCAATCTGAGAGAGGAGAATGGACAACCCCACCACGAGGAGCGAGTAGTACGTTATGGTCACGATCGCATTCGAGACGCCTCGATCGCTCAAGGTTCTATTCAGAACTCTCCTCAGAATGCGGAAGGCAACCAGGCGAGCCACGAGGAACGAAGCGACTAGGATCAGTAGCGCCTTGAGCACCCCCCACAGCGTGATGGTCGCACCTCCAACCTGGAGGAGTGGCTGGTTCAGGAACTCTGATATCGGAGTCATCCCTCTCTCGAATGCACTTGCGAGCCAAGTTTGGCAGATTCAGGGGGAACCCGTGGCGCCGAGGGCAAACCGCACAGACCGCGGCCAGGGTTCAAGCCCAACAGAAAAGAGGGCGACGCAGGCGTCGCCCGCGCCAATCGGGGGACCCGAACCTACCGGAACCCGAGAGCGCTACGCGGCGGCGGAACCACCTGAAGAGTCTTCAGGAAGTCCACCAACGCCAACTGATCCTGCGGTGGCAGGTTCAGGAAGCGGGTTCTCTCCGGTCGCGCTTCGCCCGCGTGGTGCATGATCGCCTCTCCGATGGTCGAGAGGTCACCACGGTGACCATACGGCTCCGAGTTGCCCACATCCCACAACTTACGGGTCATGAACACGTCCGTCGGTACGCCGCCCTGGATGACACGCTCGTTGTGGAAGAACGGGTCGTCCTCGTCCGCGATGCGGTGGCGCTTCAGATCCGTGAAGGCTCGCACGATCGCCTTGCCGTCCCGGGTCCGCTCGAGGTGCGGCCCTGGGCCGTCTCGCGTCAGGTCGAAGGCGAACGGTCGCGGCACGTCCTGGACTCGCAGGTTGCCCGGCGGGTTGTATGGGTTCGGCTCCGTGTAGACCGGATTGTCGAGGATGAGCGCCGGGATGTGGCATCGGGCGCAGCCAATCTCGTTGAACAGCTGCTCGCCACGGAGCACGCGCGCTCTTGCCGCTAGGTCGCTCGGCATCACTTGAATCGGGTTGCCGAGTGCGACCTGGAAGAGGGTAGCCGCGGTGATGTCGCCGGCCGTCAGTTCGTCCTCGACGCCGTCACCGTCGAAATCCCGCGTTCCCGTGCGCTCGACGCCGAACCGTTCGACCGCCTGGAGGCCGTGGTGGTGGTTGAAGGCGTTCACGGTGAACTGTCGCACCGACACGACCACTCCCTTCTGGTGGAACGGTCTGATGATGAGGTCGCGATCCACACCTTCGACCTGCGAGGTGTCCACGTCGCCGCTCGGGGAACAAGTGATCCGTCCAAAGTGGACGCCCTTGGCTATCAACTCCGAGGTCACGAATTGGCCCGACTTGATCGCCCGTTGCCTGGTGTCCTCGCGGATGCGATGCAGTTCGGCCGTCATCTCACGGGCCAGCATCTCGATGGCGCCGGAACCGTGCATGCCGAGCGTATTGCGCTCGTTGCTGAACTGCGAATCTATGCTCGTCTGGACGGGGTCGGCGAGTTGCGCAAGAACGAACACGTTCGCCACAAAGTCTCCGCTGCCGCCTACCTCGGGCTTGTTGTGACAGCCCGCGCAGTTGTTTGCATCCGGTCCTGAGACACGGGTCATGAACGGCTGGTCGGGGGTTCGACGCGTCGGGTTGCCGTCGCCGGTCGAGCCGGGGCGGCCGAAGCCGTCCAGCCGATTGAACGATGTCTCAAAGAGGAACTTGCCGGCGAAGAACAAGTCAGCGAGCGAGTACCGCCCTGCGTCAATGTCTGCCTGGTTGATGTGTTGAGTCAGCCTCGGTCGCTCGCCTGGAATCTGTGCGGTTGGCCTCGCGGTCAGCAGCGCTACCGACACGAGGACGACCGCCCCGGCGATCACCGGGACCTTGCCGAATCGATTCATAATTGCCGTCTCCTTTCGTTCCGCAGGACGCTCCAGCCGGGGTGCCCAGGCGGGCCGATGAGCCAGTTTATCCGAAGTCAAGCGGTGGGGATACCATAAAATCTAACGGTTTTGCCACCCGCAGCCTCCACGCCCTAGCGGCTATCATGGGTTCGTGGATGGCGGAAGATTGTCCCGGCGCGCTGTGCTGAAAGGCTCTCTGGCGGGGCTTGCGGGCGGGTTGCTCGCGCCCGCGGTGAAGGCGACCGCCGGCCCGTTCTCGGCGCAGGACTACCGGAATCTGGTCCCCGAAGACAAGAAACTGACGCCCGAGTGGCTGGCCTCTCTGTTCGACCGAGGAGAGGAGCCTTGGGTCGGACCCGAGGGCGTGCGGACAATCGGGATGCCGGTCGGCGGGCTGTTCGCCGGGACGGTGTACCTGGGAGGGGACGGGCGCCTCTGGAACTGGGACATCTTCAACCAACATCACCTCGGCGCGGTCATCCGTACCCAGCCCGTCGAGTTCCGCGGCAGACGACTGAACGAAATCGAGGGCGCGAACTACGTCAGTCCGCCCGCGCCGCAGTCGCCTTTCCAACTCGAGTTCCTCCTCGAGAGCGACGGCGAGCGGCGGTTGATGGACTCGCGGGGCTGGGAGAGCGTGCGCTTCCTGGGCCGATACCCAGTCGGAACGGTCGAGTACGCGGACGGAGAGCTGGCGGCGAGGCTTGACGCCTTCTCGCCGTTTGTTCCGCTCAACGTCGAGGACTCCTCGTTCCCCGCCGTCGTCATGCGGTTCACGGTGCGAAACAGCGGACGCGAGCCGAGGCGCGTCCGCCTGATGTGCAACTTCGAGAACCCCGTTTTGCTCCACTCCCGGCGCAACGCGCCGGACGCCCACCTGGTCACCGACACGATTCGAGGTGAGGGCCTCGCGGGAGTGCTCTGCTCCGCACGGCACACGCCGATCGTAATCGAGCGGGAGGACGTTGCCTTCGACGACTTCGAGTCGGGCGAGTACCTGCGATGGACTCCTGAAGGGTCAGCCTTCGGCACGCGACCCACACCTACAAGCGAGATGCCCGGCTATCAGGGCGACGTGAACGCTCAGGGACGCTTCGTAGTCAACACGCACAACGCCCGCCAGGGGGAAGACGTGCGCCAAGCCGACGAGCACATCGGCACACTCACCAGCGAACCGTTCGTCATCGAGCGAGGGTTCATCAACTTCCGCATCGGCGGCGGGAATCACGCCGGCAGGACGGAGTTGCAACTGCTGGTCGGCGACAAGGTCGTGCGCACGGCGACCGGCTCGAACAGCAACCGTATGAGATTCGACTTCTTCGACGTTCGCGACCTTCAAGGACAAACGGCGCGCCTTCGCGGCGTTGATAAGGAGGCCGGCGGGTGGGGGCACATCGCGTTCGACGACATCGTTTTCAGCGACGCGCCGCGACGGGAAGGCTCGCTCGAAGACCTGCCCGACTTCGGCACCTTCGCCGTCTGTTCGCTGGGCGGAGACGGGGATGCGGTTGCGACTGACCGCGGGTGCCGCACATGGGTTGATCTGGTTGTGCCTCCTGGAGAAGAAGCGGTCGCGCGATTCCTCATCGCCTGGCACTTCCCGAACTGCTCCATCCCCGGGCTGGAAGGCAGGAAGCGGTGGTACGGCGCGCGCTGGCGCGACGCAAGGCACGTCGCCGAGGACCTCGCGCGCCGCCTTCCCGAACTCGAGGCGCTCACGATCCGCTGGGTGAAGACGTGGTATGAGGACTCCACGCTCCCGTGGTACCTGCTCGTGCGTACCTTCGCGAGCGTCAGCACGCTCGCGACGAACACCTGCTACCGCTTCGCGGACGGGCGCTTTTGGTTCTGGGAGGGCGTCGGCTGCTGCCACGGGACATGCACACACGTGTGGGGCTACGCGCAGGGCATCGCCCGCGTATTCCCCGAGGTCGAGCGCTACCTCCGCGAGGAGATTGACTTCGGCATGTCGTTCCACGAAGACACGGGAGCGATTGACTATCGCGGCGAGTTCGGTAGGCAGGTCGCGCACGATGGTCAGTGCAACTGTATCCTTCGCGCCTATCGAGAGCACACGATGCAGCGGGACGACCGGTTCCTGCGCAGGCGATGGCCGCGCATCAAGCGCGCATTGGAGTACCTCATCAATGAGGACCGCGATCGCGACGGTCTGCTCGAGGGGAGGCAGTACAACACCCTCGACGCAGACTGGTATGGGCCGATGGCATGGATATCTTCTCTTTACCTCGCCGCGCTACGCGCGGGAGAAGCGATGGCGAAGGAGATGGGGGACGAGCAGTTCGCCTCAACTTGCGCGGCGCTCATCGAGGCAGGCTCGAAGCGGATGGTTGAGGCGCTCTTCAACGGCGAGTACTTCATTCACAAGCCCGACCCACAGCACCCGGAGGCCAACGCGACCGGCGAGGGCTGCCACGCCGACCAACTGTTCGGTCAGTCGTGTCTTCACCAGTTGGGCTTGCCGCGGGTTGTGCCCGAGCGGGAGACGCTCTCCGCGCTGCGTTCCCTGTATCGCTACAACTTCACGCCCGATGTTGGCCCCTATCGGAACGGCATGCGCGTCGTAGAAGGCGGACGCTGGTACGCGATGCCCGGCGAGGGCGGGCTCATCATCTGCACGTTCCCGAAGGGGGGAGCGGAGCGGGCGACGGGCACAGGCCCCAGCGCCTGGGCGGCGCAATACTTCAACGAGGTGTGGACGGGATTCGAGTATCAGGTGGCGTCGCACATGATTGCCGAGGGGCTTCTTGCCGAAGGGCTTGCACTCGTGAAGATGGCTCACGAACGGTACGCGCCTGAGCGACGCAACCCATACAACGAAATAGAGTGCAGCGACCACTACGGTCGGGCGTTGGCGGCTTTCGGAGTGTATACGTCGCTCATCGGATTCCAGCACCACGGGCCGAGTGGGCGACTCGACTTCAAGCCGGCGCTAAGCGGCAGCCGGCGCTTTGCCTTCATCGCCGCCGACGGCTGGGGCACCGTGGAGATGCGGGATGGGCAGCCAAGCGTCAGATATGCATATCGGGCTGGTGCGCGCCCGCAGGAGCCTACGGTCGGGCACGAAACCACCGAAAGTCGCGTAGAATGAGCAACCCGCAACACGGAGAAACAACCATGAAAAGAACGATTCTGCTCGCGGCGGCGGTGGCCGTCGCTGTGAGCGCGCAAGCACAATCCCTCAAGATAGGCGACCCCGCCCCCAAACTCGACATCGCCAAGTGGGTGAAGGGCGCCCCCGTCAAGGAGTTCGCCGCCGACAAGGTTTACGTTGTCGAGTTCTGGGCTACATGGTGCGGCCCGTGCCGCCAGAGCATCCCGCACCTGACCGACCTGGCAAAGCAATACAAGGACAAGGTAACGATCATCGGCGTCAACTCGTTCGAAGTCCCACCGGGCACAACCGGAACCGAGCACTTCGCTATGGTCGAGGAGTTCGTCAAGGAGATGGGCGCCCAAATGGAATACAACGTCGCGCTGGACGGACCGGAGGGCAAGATGGCGAAGACGTGGATGGAGGCAGCCGCCCAAAGCGGCATCCCGACGGCGTTCGTCGTTGGTGGCCAGAAGCAGATTCTCTGGATCGGGCATCCCATGGAACTGAAGCCCGTGCTCGATGATGTCATTGCCGGCAAGTGGGATGTGAAAGCAGCCCGCGCCAAGGCGGAAGAGGACACCAGGCTCGCAGCCGAACTCGACGAGATGATGGGCAAACTGATGAGCGCCCTCGAAGTAGGCGACAGCAAGACGGCCCTCAAGGAGATTGACACCATCATCGCCAAGCGTCCGGAACTGAAGCCCCTGCTCATCGGGCTGAAGGTGGACATCCTTTTCGACACCGACACAAAGGCGGCGGTCGCCCTCGCCAAAGAGCTGGCGAACGGCGAATTCAAGGACGACCCGATGTTCCTGAACAACATCGCCTGGCGAATGGTGGAGGAGGACGAGCCGAGACTGCCGATGGACTATGCGGCTGCGCTCGAGTTCGCCAAGAAGGCCGCGGAGTTGACGAAGAACGAGGACCCTATGGTGCTCGACACCCTCGCTCTCGCGCAGTTCCGCAACGGCATGAAGTCCGAGGCAATTGCGACTCAGAAGAAGGCGATCGCGTTGCTGGAGAAAGACCCTGAGGCGGACCCGGACCTCCTGGAAGAACTAAGGGGTAGGCTGAAGAAGTTCGAGGGGAACTAAGCTTCCCAGCTTCTGTCCGGCAACCGGGGTCGGGGCGGCATCCGCCCCG
>JBFMFD010000135.1:0-7123 GCA_040752255.1 Armatimonadota bacterium | reverse complement strand
AGAGGCCTCTTCTTCCGGCGGAGCCGCGTTCGAAGAAGGGCCTTCTTCGGGTGACTCGGCCGCGCTTGCGGTGGGCGAGGAGTCCGCGTCGGCAGAGGCTTCGACTCCGGCTTCGGCCTTCTCTACCGCGGGCGTTGCCTTTCTCGAGGGCGTGATGCCGGGGATGTTGATGATGCCGGCATAGCCGAGGCCTATCGTCGCGCCTCCGAGGACGATGATGCCGGCGAGGATTGGGACAAGGAGCTTCATCTTGCGATCTCTCCTAAGATGCGTCGAACGTAGGCCTGCGTCTCAGCATAGGGAGGGATGCCGCCGTGCCGCCGAACGGCACCGGGGCCTGCGTTGTAGGCGGCGAGCGCAAGTTCCACGCTGCCGAATTCATCGAGCATTCGCCGCAGGTAGCGTGCGCCTCCCTTCATGTTCTCGAGTGGGTCGAATGGGTTGGCGACCCCAAGTGACCTCGCCGTGTCCGGCATCAGTTGGGTAAGCCCGATGGCGCCTTTCGGCGAGACCGCGCTCGGGTTCCAGCCGCTTTCCGCCGAGATGAGAGCGGCAAAGAGGCTCGCGTCCACACCGGTCTCCTGCGCGACCTGATCCGCCAGGCCGCGCAGAGAGGCGACGTCGAACGGGCTTGCAGGCAGCACTCCGATGCCCACGCCCGTTCCATACCTCTGGGCGTATGCGCTACCGGCGACAGCCGGGGTTTGCGCCGCGACGCGCCGCTCTGCCTCATCGAGGCGCAGAGAGAAGACTTGCTCCATCTTCGCTTCGATCTGGCGCATGCGGGCGAGAACGCCCTGCGGTCCGAGCGGCTGAATTCTCATGAAGCTTCCCTCCGAGAGTTCGTCCAGTCATCGAGCGCCTTCTGCTCTTCGCGGCCCTTCGCCAGTTCCCACTCTTTCTGCGCTCGCTCGCGAAGGCGACAAAGAACCTCGTGGTTGCGTCGAGCGTCTACCCACTCGTCGTGCGCGGTCTGCTCCTCGAGAAGCAAGGTGTCCACGATGGCGCGATGCGCTTCGATGTCGTCAGAGAGTTTCTCGAGATACAGATCCAGGGCCTGCATCTCCTCGACGTTGGCGGGCAGGATCAACTCGGCGCGGGCCTTTTCGCGGATCGCGCGCTCCAGTTCCAACTCTGCTGCAAAGCGCAGCGCTCGCGCCTCCAGCCACGCCTCTTTCGCCCACTGCTCCTGCAGCGCGCGGTACTCCAACACCTTCTGTAGTCTGAATCGGAATCTACGCATGTGTCCTCTCCGCTTGTTCGATGTTCTGCGCCTCTGCGCCCGCGATCTGGATCAGCGCGCGCACAGAGTCGGCGAACGGCGCGTCCTCGTCTCGACCCTGTCGGAGGAACGCCGTAATCGCGTCCCACTTCGCAATGGCCTCGTCAGCCAGAGGCTTCGAACCCTTTTGGTAGGCGCCGATAGTAACGAGGTCCTCGATGTCTCGATACGCGGCGATCAGCTCTTGCACGCGCGCAGCCGACCGCACCTGCTCCTTCGGTACGATCATGCTCATCACGCGACTGAGGCTCTGCAGCGGATCAATCGCAGGATAGTGCCCCTTTGCTGCAAGCGAGCGATCCAGGACGATGTGGCCGTCGAGGATCGACCGAGCGGTGTCGGCAACAGGCTCGTTCGTGTCGTCCCCTTCCACGAGGACCGTGTAGAGAGCGGTGATTGAGCCGTGCTCGGCGTTTCCTGCGCGCTCCATCAGGCGTGGAAGCAGCGCGAACACGCTGGGCGTGTATCCCCTCGTGCTCGGCGGCTCACCGACCGCTAGGCCGACCTCCCTCTGCGCCATCGCGAAGCGGGTAACGCTGTCCATCATCAGCAGCACGCTCAGTCCGGCGTCGCGGAAGCCCTCGGCGATCGCCGTGGCGGTGAACGCTGCTTTGATACGCAGGAGCGCCGGCTGTTCGCTGGTTGCCACAACTACGACGCTGCGCGCCAATCCCTCTTCACCCAAATCGTTCTCAATGAACTCCCTTACCTCGCGTCCACGCTCGCCCACGAGGGCGATGACGTTCACATCCGCTTGGGAGCGTCGTGCGATCATGCCAAGCAGCGTGCTCTTGCCGACGCCGCTGCCCGCGAAGATGCCGATGCGCTGCCCGACACCGCACGTCATCATCGCGTCCATCACCCGGACGCCCAGAGGCAGGGGGCGGTCAATCACTCTCCGCTTCAGCGCGTTCGGAGGCTCGCGGAAGACGGGCACGAGGCGGGCGCCCTCGGGCACCGGGCCGCCGTCCAGCGGTTGCGCAACCGCGTCCAACACTCGGCCGAGCATTCTTGGGCCGACGGGAACCTGATGGGGCTTGCCGGTCGACCGCACGATCGCGCCTGGCTTCAAGCCGTTCATGTGCTGCAGAGGCATCAGGACAACGTCGGAACCTCGAAAGCCGACGACTTCAGCGAGTAAGGGCGCATGCTGCGTGTGGTTGGTGCCGTCGTAGATCTGGCACAGGTCCCCCAACCGAGCAGGCGGGCCGGCGGAACGTATGACAAGGCCGACAACCTCTCTCACCTTGCCGTAGCTCTGAATCGGCTCGAGTTGCGCGAGGCTTTTGATTGATTCTTGGAAGGTGGGCGTGGGGACTCGCATCACGCGGCCTCCTCCCGGAAGATGTGGTCGAGTTTTGTCTCCACGGTTGCGTCAATGACGCCACCGTCGGTTTCGATCATCGTCGAGCCTCGAGATAGGGCATCGTCCCCGACGATCTCTATGCCTTGGATGCCCGCGCACGCCGCGAGCAGTTCATTCCTCTTCTCCTCGAGCGTGGGAAGGTCGAACGGGTTCACGCGGATGCGAACGCTGGTGGCGTCTTTGGCGTAACCGAGCGCCTCTCTGACTATGGGTGTGATGAGTTCCGGTCGGGCTTCAATCTCGCTGGTGACGACCTTCTTCGCGACCTCTCGGGCAAGGCGCGCGAGTCCGTCCTCCGCCTTCTGGAACCAGAGTTCGAGCGCCTGCTCGACGCGCTGAACGAGCGCTCGCATTTCGGAATCGAACGCCGCGATGCGTGCTTGCTCGTTCGTCAAGACGGTTTGGAGGCCTTGCCGAAAGCCGGCTTCATAGCCCTCCGCATATCCGCCGCCGTGCATCGCTTGCCCGCCGATGGCTCCGGTGCCGGCCGCCGGACGGCCATCCGCACCGTGCTGCTTCAGGAACTCTTCCAGGCTGAAGGCGTGGGCGTCTTCGCCTTGCTTGTAGACGCGCCTAGACGACAACCTCGTCCTCCCCTCGCCCGATGTTGATGTCTCCCTGCTCTTCGAGCCGGCGAATGACGGCGACGATGCGCTGCTGGGCTTCCTCGACGACGGACATCTTGACCGGCCCCATGAACTCCATGTCCTCTTGCAGCATGGTGGCGGCGCGCTCACTCATGTTGCTGAAGATCTTTCGCTGGACCTCCTCTCCCGTGCCCTTGAGGGCGGTGGCGAGTTCCTTCATCTCCACCTCTCGGAGAATCTGCTGCACCGCTCGATCGTCGAGGGTGACGATGTCTTCGAAGACGAACAGCATGTTCATGACCTCGGTTGCGAGGTCGGGGTTTGTCTCCTGGAGCGACTCGATGATCTTGCGCTCGGTTTGGCGATCCACGTGGTTCAACAAGTCAACAAGCGACTTGACGCCTCCGACGGTGGCGAAGTCGGCCTGCGCGAACCCGCTCACCTTGCGCTCGAGGATCTCTTCGACGCGCCGAATGACGTCCGGCGGCGTGCGATCCATGAGCGCGATGCGCTCTGCGACCTCGACGCGGATTTCGGTCGGTAACTTGCCCAACAATTGGGCGGCAAGTTGAATCGGGAGGTATGCAAGGATGAGCGCGATGGTCTGGGGGTGCTCGTCTTGGATGATGGTGATCAGTTGTGATGGGTCGGCCCGGCGGAGGAACTCGAAGGGAGTGCGCTCCAGAGTCTGGCTGACGCGTTGGATGAGCGCGCCCGCCTTCTCGTCATCGAAGGCGCTCTCCAAGAGCATGCGCGCGTGCTCGACGCCGCCCTCGGCTATGTAGTCTTGAGTCAGAGCCATCTCGTGGAACTCTTCGATGACGCGGTTGCGCATGTCCGGAGTTACGCGGTCGAGCCGCGCTACTTCGAGCGTCAGGTGCTCCACATGGTCGTCGTCGAGGAACCGGAGCACTTTGCCGCTAAGCTCCGGTCCGAGCACCATGAGCATGATTGCTGCCTTGCGGCGGTTGTTGAGCAGGGCTGCTTGGCTTCTCATGTTAGTTCACCTCCTCCAGCAGCCAGCTCTTCACGAGCAGCGCCACCGATTCCGGCCGCTCATCGGCCAGGAGCAAGATCTGGGCGAGGTTGCGGTCGAACCTCTCTGGTATCGCCTCTACTTCCTGAGCCATTGATCGGCGGATGTCCTCGGCGCGCTTCTTCGCTGCTTCTGAGAGTTGGGGTTCGCCCCTCGGTTGAGCAGGTTGCGGTGGGGCGGGATGTGCGGTTGCGGATTCCGGCGCAGGAGCGAGAGCCTGCGGCTGGGAGGCGACCATAGCCCCGCGCCCGCCGCCGACTGCCGCGGCGGTGAGCAGAACGTCCGCGTTGGACCTCGCCGCCTTGCCCACAGCCTTGATGACGAGGAAGCCGACGACGACCAGCGCAAGCACAGGGATGAGAGAGATGATCTGCTGCATCATCGCCTGCGACTTGGCTGCCGCCATCGCCTTGCTCGCCTCGTCGACGGTCGTGGTGTCGAACGCGGCTGTCGCAACTGCGACCTGGAAGTTCTCGTCCTGGCCGGTTGCGCCTATGAGCGTTCGGGCGTGCTCTTCGATGGCTTGGCGCGCGGTCGCTGCGGCTTCGTCGAGCGTGATGCTCACCCGCGCGGCGACCACCTTGCCCGGCGCGACGCTCGTCTCGCTCTGGGTCAGTTCGACGCCGTAGTTCTTCGTCTCTTGCGCGCTGCCGTATTCTCGTCCTGCGCCTGCGGCGCCGGGCTGCGTGCCGGTCGTGGTTCCGCCGCCTTCCGCGCCTGCGGATACGGCGGAGATGGCGTTGTTGCCCATCAACTCGCGAACGGCGGACTCGGAGATCGGCTGCGGAAGGCCCTTCTCCGACGTGCGGGAGACATCTTGACGGTCGAAGTTCATCTCGACCTCGACGCTGACGACCGCCTTGCCTGGACCGGCGACGCGGGCGATCATCTGCTCAAGGTCCCGCCGATACCGCTCGGCTTGTGCCAATTCCGCTTGCCGCTTTCGAGAGGCGATGGCGGTTACGCCCTGCTCGCCGATGCCGTCCCATAACACTTCACCTTTGGTGTCGGTCACCTGGATGTTCCGTGCTGAGAGGTTGCGGACGCCTCCAGTCAGGGTCGCGACGACTGCCTCGGCGACGGCGGTGCGATCTGCGGCGGGTCTGAGTTGGAGCATCACGCTCGCGCTCGGCTCCGACCGCTCCCCGACGAACGGTGAGTTCTCGCCTGGTGCGATGTGCACTTGTGCAGAGATGACCGGCTCCATGTACTCGATTGTCTCGCGCATAGAGGCTTCCAGTGCGAGGCGAATCTTCTCGTCTTGGAGCGACTGTGGATCGGTGAAACTGAGGTCGTTCAGCCACATCATTCCTGCGGATGCGGCGGACGGGATGCCTTCCATCGCGAGCATTGCGCGCGTCTCCGCGAGGCGGTTGCTCGCGACGTAAATCGAGCCGTCGGTGCGCTGTTCATACGGAATCTTCCTCTCTTGCAGCTTTTGAATGACGCGGCCCTGCTCAGAGGGTTCGAGCCGAGGGAACAGCATGTCCATGCTCGGCCTGCTGGAGAGATAGAAGATGCCGAAGAGCAGCGCAGCAAGGAGGCCGCCGCCGATCAGCGTGACCGTTTTGGTCGTGCGGTCGGCGGTTTCCCACCAAGTTCTCAGTTTGAGCAATGTCCCACCCATGGTCGCTTCCGGCGACGCTATCGGGTCTCAACGCGTTGCTCCTTCTGTGTCGCGATGTCAGATTTGCATCTGCTCGATCTGCTTGTAGGCTTCGAGGAGTTTGTTCCTCACCTGCATCGTCAGTTCGAGCGAAACGGAAGCCCGCTCCATCGCGAACACCAATTCGTGGAGTTCGACGTTGCGACCCGCCATGAAGTCTTTCTGAACCTGGCCCGCCTCAGCTTGGGCTTCGTTCACTTCCTTCAGGGCGTCCGTCAGCATCCGGCCAAAGTCGTCGCCGTTGTCGGTGCTCCGAGTCACCTCAGGCTTGGTTGCCGGCTGAAGCGGGGTGATGGATTCGATGCGCATGGTTCTGCCTGTTAGACGGCGCCGATTTCGAGCGTGCTGCGGAGCATCGAGCGCGTCATGTTGAAGGCGGCGACGTTCGCTTCATACGCCCTAGCCGCTGAAATCATGCTCACCATCTCGTCAATCGGATCAACGTTGCTGTACTGCACGATGCCGTCCACCGCGTAAGGATTGCCCGGCTCGTACTGCTCGCGAAACGGCGATGCGTCGTCCACCGTGCCGCGCACGCGAACGGTGCCGTCGGGACCAGGCTCGAGGGCAACTTCCTTCCGCCGATACGGCGGAGTGTCGCCCATTCGCATGGTGCTTGCGTTCGCTAGGTTGACCGAAATGACATCCATTCGATAGCGCTCGGCGTGCATGCCGCTTGCGCTAACGCGGAACGCTCCAAGTAGGCTCACTATCTACCCTCCCGTATCACTGATTTCAGTCCTTGGAAGTACCTTCGCGCCATCATCGCAACCGCGTCGTGCTGCAGTTGCGTTTCGGCGAGCGCGGTAACTTCCTGCTCCATGTTGACGTCCCCGCCTTGGGTCTCGGCGGCGTTCGCCCCGGACGCTTTGGGCGCGACTCGTGGCGCGGCGCCAAGGTCAATGTGGCGCGGGCTCGTCCGGCGAAGAGACGACGGGCGGGCAACCCGGCTCGCTCCCGGAGCGCGAGCGCGCAGAGGAGCGGATTCGGCGTCCTGGAGGGCGACGCGGAAGTCCACGTCCCGCCGCTGATAGCCGGGAGTGTTCACGTTCGCCAGGTTTGCGGTGAGCGCTTGCTGTCTCCGGGCTGCCAGGCCGAGAGCCTGCTCATACAGGTCGGCCCGGTCGCCAAATAGCGCCTTCAGTATCTCCATCGTTCTTCTCCTTTGCCTTTCCCTGGCACGCTG
>JBFMFD010000134.1:0-7187 GCA_040752255.1 Armatimonadota bacterium | reverse complement strand
CCAGGCTGGTCTACCAGAACGGCTTGGGAATGTCCTCCTCGTCCGCGCCCGTTTCCGTCGCCTCGCGTTCATCAGCGTCAGGCTGGGCAGATAGGGAGAGGGGCGTCCACTCGCCCACAACACGGCGCCACATCTCCGACCAGAACAGGCCCTCCGGGTCGACGCTCGTCTTCAACGCGAGGAACCGCTTCAAGGCTTCCTCTCCAACCGCTTGGCGAAACTGCCCTCGCCTCAGCACCGAGTCCTTTGCCAGATAGAACCGCCCGCCCGCGGAGAGCGTCAATTCCGTCATCTCGTCGGCTAGGCGCTGGAATGGCTGCATGCGCAAAGGGTGGACGCGGAAGTCCATCGCAAGCGAGAACCCGTCAACGGCGTGGCTAAGCAAGAACGAATCAGGTCGGTGCCGCTTGAGAACGCACAGAAACGGCGGAAAGCCCTGTTCCTTCGCGGCGCGCGTCGCCTCGCTGAACACCTGTTGCGCGGCATCGAGAGGGGCAAAAATCTGATATTGAACCAGCCCCGCCGGACGATACGCGTGCTTCCAGTCCGGTATCGAGTCGAGCAGGAAGTTGAACGCTACCAGGCTCTGTCGGAAGCGGTGACCCGCCTCGCGCTTTCCCGCGCGAAACTTCATCGCGTTGACGAGCCGCATGCCCACGGGGCGTGTGAACGGTCGCATCAGGCGGGGCAGCGCGCGCTTGGGAATGCCGAGCACGCTGTCGGGAATCCGCTGCGCCTCGACTCGCAGGGTCTCCTCCGGATGAGGGTCTTCGCCCTCGTCGAGATAGCGCGCCGAGTGCAGGATGCCGCGGCCTGAGTTCGCGCCTGAGGGGAATCCGTCAATCCAGCCGACGGCGTAGTCCCACGCATCCGCCAGGTGCGCAACTTTGTCGAGAGCCTCCGCCCAGTTGCGCGCGACGTGCGCCTCCACATCGAGCAGCCCAGAGTGAACCCGCTTCAGCTGCATCGTCACACTGGTGATGACCCCCAGCGCGCCGAACCCCCCGATGACGGCATCGAACAGGTCGGGGTTTTCGAGTGGCGCGATCGTTCGCTCCTCGCCGTCGGCGGTAAGGAGGGTGAACTCCTTGACATGCTCGCCGATTGGGCCGGCTTTGCGATTGTTCTTTCCATGGATGTTCGCGGCGAGCGCCCCACCGAGGGTAACTCGCGCCGTGCCGCTGACGACCGGCGGCCACCAGCCGTCTTCGATTGCATATCTCCAGATATCCTCGATGGTAACGCCCGGCTCGCAGCAGATCACGCCGGTGTTCGGGTCCCAAGACAGAATCCGCTTCATGCGAGAGAGGTCGAGAACGACCTGCTCGCGGTTGAGGAACGCATCGCCGTAGGAGTTTCCCCCGCCCTTCAGCGCAATGGAGCGTCGCGCCAGCCGCGCAGCTTCCATCGCCTCAAGTACGCCCTGAAGCGTTGAAGGGCGAAACACGTAGCACGCGCCTCCCGTCGTCATCCCCCACGCTTCGACGCGCTCGATGCGCTCGGCGGGGAGGGTCAAATCTTCAGCCTCCGGAAGATGGGCGACGGGATCAACCTGATGATCTTGGACACGAGCCACCAGCGCCACGGTATGTACGCGGTCACGTTCCTCCTACGCGCCGCGCGAAGGATGAGCGCCGCCGCGCGCTCCGCCGAGATCATCCCGGGCAGGCGGCCGCGCGGCGCGGTCATGCTCGTTTCCACCGGCCCCGGCTTCACGGTAACGACGCTCGCGCCGTGCTGCGCCAGCCGGTTGCGCAGGGATTCGAGATAGTTCTCGAGCGCCGCCTTCGTCGCGCCGTACACAGGGTTGCCCTTACGTCCTCGGTCGCCCGAGACGCTGCCGATGCCCACGATCGTGCCTTCTTTTGCGCGCTCGAACCGTTTTGCGGCCAGGTTGATCCATGCCACCGCGCCGACGAAGTTGACGGCAATCATCTCGATGTCCTTGTTGGTGTCGTACTCGGTTGGCCCGATCATCGGCATGACGCCCGCGGCGTATACGATGAGGTCAAGCCCCTCGAGCGCCTCGACCGCCTCGGCGAAGGCTGCGGGCACTGTGTCCACATCGCGCACGTCATGAACGATGGGAAAGGCGAGACGCGAGTCTGCTCGATTCACGGCCGTGGCGATGCGTTGCAACGCCGCCTCATTCCTTCCGACGAGGGCAACGCTGCAGCCGCTCTGTGCGAGGGCGAGTGCAACCTGCTCGCCGATGCCGCCACTCGCGCCGACGACGATCGCCTTCCTCCAGGGATGCTCCATCCCGGATAGTCTATCCCTTGACCGAACCTGCCTGCCGCGCCCACCTTCGCGGCTGCGCGAGGTAACCTGATGCTATGTCAGTAGCAAGAGTAACTGAAATCAGCAGCACTTCGGAGACCAGCTTCGAGCACGCGATTCAGACCGGCATCGAGCGGGCGACGAAAACGTTGCGGAACGTCAAAGGCGCGTGGATTAAGGAGCAGAAGGTCGAGATAGTAGACGGGCGCATCACCAAGTATGTGGTGAACATGCTGGTGACGTTCGTGCTGGACGACGTGTAGCACACACGCTGTCGAGGGAAGCTACCACCCCCGCCCGGCCAGTTGCTCCTCGGGGCTGAGGGATGACACGTTAATGCCGACCATCGGCTCTCCCAGCCCGGCTGAGACGCGGGCGAGGACGGCGGGGTCGTTGTAGTGCGCAACCGCCTCGACAATCGCGTCGGCGCGTCGTTCGGGGTCACCGCTCTTGAAGATGCCGCTGCCGACGAACACCGCCTCCGCGCCCAGCTTCATCATGAGGGCGGCGTCTGCGGGCGTTGCGATACCGCCTGCGCTGAAGTTCGGCACGGGCAAGCGCCCTGAGTTGTGCACCTCTTGAACGAGATCGAGTGGCGCAGCCATCTCCTTCGCAAGGGCCGGGAGGTCGTCGGTGCGCGCGCTCGCGACGCGCGCGATTTCGGATGTGATCGAGCGCATGTGGCGCACCGCTTCGATGACATCCCCTGTGCCCGCCTCGCCCTTGGTGCGAATCATCGCCGCTCCCTCGGCGCATCGGCGCAACGCCTCGCCCAAGTTCCTCGCGCCGCAAACGAACGGTACGGTGAAGTCGTGCTTCCAGACGTGACGCTCGGGGTCGGCAGGGGTCAGCACTTCGCTCTCGTCAATGTAGTCCACCTCGAGCGCTTGCAGAATCTCTGCCTCAACGAAATGACCGATGCGGCACTTCGCCATCACGGGGATGGTTACGGCGTCCTGTATGCTCTTGATCACTTCGGGGTCAGACATGCGTGCCACGCCACCGTGGGCGCGGATGTCCGCAGGCACGCGCTCCAGCGCCATGACTGCGACTGCTCCCGCCTTCTCAGCGATGCGGGCGTGCTCGGCGGTTACGACGTCCATGATGACGCCACCCTTGAGCATCTCTGCGAGCCCTACCTTGAGGCGCCAGGTGCCGATTCGCTCGGACTTGTTACTGTCTTGCGGCATGGTCAGCACGATTCTACCCAAAACGGGCTGCGAGCCCCTGTCAGCGAATCTGGTAGGAATGCGAGGCGCAAATTGCGGTGACGTCCCATCTCTTGCGGTACAATAGAACCGTTCGCGCATCCTGCGCGGGCGATCAAATCGAAAGAGGAGAGTTAGCACATGTGCAAGAAAATCATAACGCTAGCAGTTGTTGCGGCGTTCGGCGTTAGCGCCCTGGCTCAGACGAGCACGTTCACGTTGACGGATGGGCCTTGGCGATACGCCGAGCGATCGATCACTGGAGCGACGACCCGGACGGGTGCCGGCGGCGGCTCCGCCGACTTCACCAATGGCACGGAGAACCTGTTCCAGAACTGGTTCTGGTATCGCAGCACGGGTGACACCCGCGAGTACGGTCTCAGCAACCAGACAGGGTTCAGCCAACCCGCCGCCAACCGCGTCCAACTTCAGTACACCGAGCCGAACGCGGCCGGTGGCTCGTTGATCTTCGACCTGACCTACACCCTGACGTCCATCTCTGGGACGTCCGCCGTTACGGTCATTGACATCTTGGTCACGAGCCGAGGCAGCAACGACGTGCACTTGTTCCCCTACATTGACTATGACTTGGCGGGAAGCACGTCCAACTCCGCGGCGCTGGTCTCGTTCGGCGGCACGCGCGGAGCGATGCGAGTAGCGCATACAAGCGGGAACTTCGGCTGGTTTGAGATGCAGGCTCCCGGCGGCGGTATGTCCGGATGGGAGATCGCAGCTTTCGCCGGCCTGCGAACGAGGCTGTCGAACACGACGGTCGACAACCTGTCGAACAGCGGCTCGCCGTTCGGCCCGGGTGACTTCACCGGCGCGTTCCAGTGGTCCATGCAAATGAGCAGCGGCCAGCAGGCTCGCCTGCGGGTCATCAAGGGCATCAACGCGGTGCCTGAGCCCGGAACGCTGCTCGCGATTGGCGCGGGTCTTGCCGCACTGGCAGCCCGACGTCGCCGCAAGTAACGTCCAAACTTTTCCTCCCAATTGGGAGGGAAGGGCAAGTTGGGAGGCTCGCCGGAATCGGCGGGCCTCCGGCTTTGTAGCCTTGTTGCGGTAACCTCGGCGCCATGCGCGGAATCGTCATCGCCGGCGGCTTGGGCACACGCCTTCGCCCCCTGACGCTTTCGAGACCGAAGCCGCTCATGCCGCTCGTCAACGCCCCGCTCCTCGAATATCAGATTGCATACCTCAAGTCTGCCGGCATCGAAGAGGTGTGCTTCGCAACGAACTACATGGCTGACGCCGTCGAAGCCCACTTCCGGAATGGAAGCGACTTCGGTGTTAGGCTCGTGTATGCCGTCGAGAAGGAGCCACTCGACACCGGGGGCGCCATCCGAAACGCGTGGGACGCCCTGCCGCCCGACGACTGCGTCGTGTTTAACGGAGACACCATACACTCGTTCGACATCGCCGCAATCGTTCGCAAGCATCGAGAGCGAAGCGCTGACGTTACGCTCACCCTTCTCGAGGTGCCTCGGCCGCACGCGTACGGCGTCGTTCCGCTCGACGAGGACGGGCGAGTGCTCGGCTTCCAGGAGCCGACCGAACAGCAGAAGCGGAACCTCTCCGGCCCGGCGGAGGGAAGCGACTTCATCAACGCCGGGCTTTACGTGATCAACCGGGATGTGATGGACGAGTTCTTTCCCCAACGACGCTGCAATGTCGAGCGTGAGGTGTTCCCAAAGGTCATCGCCGCGGGCAGGCGCGTCTTCGGCGACGTGCAGGGCGGATTCTGGATAGACATCGGGCGACCGTCGCAATACTTGCGCGCGGTGCGCGCTGTGCTGTCCGGCGAGGTTGCGTCGGCGCGCCCTTTCCGCAAGGTAGGCGACTCCGCCGTTGACCAAGGCGCCCGCGTGGAGGGCACGGTTTGCGACTGCTCGGTGGTCAGTGGGCGCGCGGCCGTTGGTCCGGAGGCGACGGTGGAATGCTCGGTGCTGCTCGAAGGCGCGGTCGTCGGCGAGGGCGCGGTCGTCCGCTCGTCCATAATCGGCGAGAATGCTGAAATCGAGCCACACTCCGTCGTCGAGAACTCCGTCATCGGGGGCGGTACCGTTTTGACATCGTACAGCCGCTCCGGCGTCTTACCTTGAGAGATGAACCAACCGATACGATTTGTTGACCTGCAGGCGCAGTACGAGGAGTTGAGAGAGCAACTCGAGGCGGCGGTGCTTACCGTCCTCTCGAGCGGAATGTATGCGCCTTCGGAGCAAGTGCGCCTTCTGGAACAGGAGGTGGCGGCCTGGTGCGGCGTGGCGCACGGCATCGCCTGCAACAGCGGCACCGACGCGCTCAAGATTGCCCTCCAGGCGATGGGCGTCGACCCGGGCGACGAGGTCATCACAACTCCGTTCACTTTCGTCGCAACCGTCGAAGCGATCGTGCAGAACGGCGCGAAGCCGGTGTTCGTCGACATCGAGCCGAGAACGTTCAACATGGACCCGCGCCTCCTCGAGGCCGCTCTGACAGAGCGCACGAAGGCGATCCTCCCGATTCACCTGTTCGGTCAGATTGCGGAGATGGAGCCGATCATGGAGGTCGCCCGCTCGCGCAACCTGCTGGTGCTCGAGGATGCCGCCCAAGCGATCGGGAGCGCCCGGAACGGCAAGGCCTGTGGCTCGTGGGGACATGCCGCCGCGCTCAGCTTCTTTCCGACGAAGAACCTGGGCGCAGCGGGCGACGCCGGGATGATCCTGACGAACGACGACCAGATTGCCGACAGGTGCCGAAGCCTGCGCGTACACGGCATGGCGAAGCAGCCGTACTACTATGAGGACATCGGCCACACGTCGCGCATGGACGAGATTCAAGGAGCGATTCTGCGAGTAAAGCTGCAGGCTCTTAGCTCCTGGAACAACACCAGGAACGCGCACGCCGCCATTTACGACCGGGCGTTCGAAGGCTCAGAAGTCCTGAAGCCGCACGTGCTCCCGGAGACGACGTACCACTCATACCACCAGTATACGATCCGCTACGAGCGGCGGGATGCGCTGATGGAGTACCTGAAACAGCACGGAGTTCCGTCGGCGGTGTACTATCCTGTGCCGCTGCACATCCAACCTCCGTATCAGTTTCTTGGCTACAAAGAGGGGGACTTTCCGGAGACGGAGCAGGCCTGCCGCGAGGTGCTCTCTCTGCCGATCCAAGCACACCTGACGACCGAGCAGGTGGAGTTCTGCGCAGACGTGGCGCTTCACTTCGTGAGGGACCGCTCAGCGGCGGGGCGGTAGGCCTCAGTCTGCGGGGGACCGGCTACCCGATTTCGAGGGCATGGACCTTCGCCGAGCCGAGTTGGTCGTCGCTTCCGATGGGTGGCAAGGATAAGCGGTCGCTACGTCTCGCCGAGTGCTGCGCGCGAATACGAAGGAACTTGCGCTCCAGACCTAGCTCTCCACTCGCAAGCAGCATCCTAGAACCACTCGGCTCAATGAAGAACTGCTTCGAGCCGGGGCCTTGCTGCCCGCTATGCGTGACCCAGAGTCTGCCTCCCTTGTCGAGGTTCAAGAGCGTCGCCTCCTTCGGCGCGAGCGCGCCATCGCCGCCCACAGCGCCGCCAGGGCCGTGCCAGTCACCGGCTCGGGGACAACTTCGCCGTGAATCTCGAACGTGACCGTTCGGTCGAACCATGGGATCCAGCCTTCCTCGCCGGGCCTTGACCAGTGTGCAGGCCGCCTTGGCCCGTCCGGCAAG
>JBFMFD010000133.1:0-7192 GCA_040752255.1 Armatimonadota bacterium | reverse complement strand
GCCAGTCACCGGCTCGGGGACAACTTCGCCGTGAATCTCGAACGTGACCGTTCGGTCGAACCATGGGATCCAGCCTTCCTCGCCGGGCCTTGACCAGTGTGCAGGCCGCCTTGGCCCGTCCGGCAAGCCGTCACTCGAGTACCATGCCGCGGGCAGATCTCCCTCCGTAGCATTTGGATGGAGGACTCCGATCCAGTACACGCCCGGCTCAAACACGTGGTCAATGCCCGAAACGGAGTAGTAATAGCCCGTGCCCCGTGACCAGTTGGTGCCCGATATCACGCGTTCGTGAGGCAGGACAACCGAGAAGACCTGATTGCCCGGGTCGTCGCCGGAATGGAAGTATATCTCGCTCACCCCTCCGTCATCGTATTCCGGGAAGATCAGGAGGTGGAACCGGGCACTCCGGATTCGCCAACCCGGGCCGTCAGGAACGACGAAGTCGTCCACTACGCGCTGGTTCAAGTCCTTGCCCCCGATGAAGATCGCCCCATCCCTGTCCCACTCGATGTTATTGTCCCAGAGGAAGCCCGCGCCCGCGGGAGCGGCGGCGAGAATGCCCAGCAGGGTCGCCGAGAGCGTGGCGATATTCTTCATCATCCGATCTCCATTACGCGCACTGGTATTCCGTCGCCCGCCGCGCTCATGAGCGCGTAGATCGGCACACCTGGTGTCGCGGGCAGCACGACCTCGAACCGCGCCCATACCGGGAGCCCCTTCGCGGTGACCGGCGGTCCGTTTCCCAACTCGATGTTCTCCCCACCAACGAAGATGAAGCGGGTGGTGACGTCAATCGGCCCTTCGAACTTGATGATCAGCCACCGCCGGTTCGCCAAGCCAGCGGTCAGCTCCACCTTGTCCTCGTTCTCCGTCCCGTCCACCAGGATCGAGGCCTGCTTGACCGACGAGCCCGCCTCGGTCGCCAGCATGTAGCCGAGGGTGTCAATGTTGATCACCTTGCTCGGGCCGCCTTGGCCTTCAGGCGCGGTGCCGGGCGCGCCGGCGGCCGTCTCGCAGACGCAGACCTTCGAACCCGAGGCTGCATAGCCCCACACCTCGACGTCCGGCCCGAGCGTCAGCCAAAGCTCCTCGAACTCATCCAGCCCGAAGCCGTTCGTGTCGTCCACGAAGGTCCCTTGCTTGGGCGGGTTGAGCGTCTTGGCCATTTCCCGCTACCAGTGTAACGCATTTCGGCGCCTGTTGCGGGGGGGGCGAAAATCCAGTAAAAATGCGCGAAAAACCCTCAAGAAGCACCGTAGAACAAGCCGCGGCGGGCGGCGCTCCGCGTCGCTCAGGCCAGCGCCCGCCGTACGTCCGCGTCGCTCAGCGCCCCCGCGCGCAGCACCTTCACGCCCTCTCCTGAAACCGAAACGACGGTCGAGGCCACGCCGATTTCGGCGGGGCCCGAGTCGAGCGCGAAGGCGCAGAATTCGCCGACCTGCGCCACTGCTTCAGCGCAACCGGTCGGCGCCGGCTTGCCGCTTTCGTTCGCGCTCGTCGCAACCAGCGGCAGGGCGGCGTGGCGCAAAAGGGCTGCCGTGATCGGATGCGCGGGGACGCGGATGCCCAACGTCGTCTCGTCGCCGACGACCGCATCACTGACCGCGAGCCGCGGCGAGTCGGCCCCAGCCTCATCGAGCGGAAGCACGAGCGTAAGCGGGCCGGGCCAGAAGGCTCGGGCGAGTCGCTCTGCCGCGTCGCTCCACTTCACGCCGAGCGAGCGCGCCATCGCAAGGTCCGGCACCGCGACGCTCAGCGGCTGATCCGGCCTCCTCCCTTTCGCGGCGAAAACGCCCAGCACCGCCTGCGCGCTGGTGGCGTCGGCGAAGAGGCCGTAAACGGTTTCGGTAGGGGCGATGACCAACTGCCCTTCGCGTAGCGCGGCCGCTGCTTGAGCGATCAAGGCATCGTCGTCTTCGGATACTTTTGCCCAGCGCACAAACGCGATTGTGAACCAGGCGGGCATCCCGGCTCCTATAGCCCGACTGCCGCTCTCATCGCCTCGCGCGGTGCGCGCGCGCCGAGCCACCACTCCAGCGAGAGCGCGCCCTGCTCGACGAGCATCTCCCGTCCGTCAATCGTTCGGTTTCCCCTCCTCGATGCCTCGACGAGCAGGTCGGTCGAGGCGTCGCGGTAGGCGAGGTCATACACGATTGCATCCGGCTCGAGCGCGGCCCAGTCGAGGGGAGGTATCTCGCCGTGAGACAGCCCGAGCGGCGTTGCGTTGACCACCAGCGAGCACCGCGCGGGCGACGGAGCCTCGCGCGCCTCGATATCGCCAAACCGTCGAAGCGAGTCGGCGAGGTCGTGCGCTCGCTTTGCGGTGCGGCTCCAAAGCGACACAGTCCACCCGGAGCGCAGCAGAGCATACGCGGACGCGGCTGCCGCACCGCCCGCGCCCATAAGTAGCGCCTCACCCGCCGGCACGCCGTCGAGGGGGGCGAGGAAGCCCGGCACGTCGGTGTTGCGCGCATGCACTTCATCGCCGAAACTCAGGCAGTTCGCAGCGTGGATTTCGGCGACCACTTCGTCGTCGGGCGTACCGACATCGGCCGCCGCCACCTTGTGCGGAAGCGTGACGTTGACTCCTCGGAAGCCGCACGCGATCAGATGGGCGACGGCGTCGTCGAACTCGCCCGCCGGAACGTGAATCGCCAGGTACTCGCTTTGTATCGCCAGCGCCGCGAGGGCGGCGGCGTGCATTCGCGGGGAGAGCGAGTGCGCAACCGGATCGCCGAGCACGGCAAGCCGCACGCCTCGGTCGGGGAGGGGTCGTACTTCGTGCCAAGGGATGCTATGGTTCACGGACGCGAAAACTCCAGAACTTGTGGCCGAGGAAGTTCCACATCATTGCAGACGCGGTGCCGCAAGCGAGCGAGAAGTAGTAGTTGAGCGTTGACGCCTCGGGTCCGGCGTGCACCTGGCTCGCGACGGCGACGTTGATGAGCATCCCAACGGTTGTAACCACGATGAAGCGAAGCAACTGCACGCCCGCCTTCTCACGGCCTCGGATGCGGAACGTCCACCGACGGTTGAAGTAGAAGCCGTTCAGCGTGGCGACGGCGAATGAAACCGCCTTCAGCACCGTGTAGGCTCCGTCGAAGCGCGGATTCTCGAGGGCGGGCAATGCGGTGAGTAACGCGTCGTTGATGCTCTCGTTCCACATGTGCCCAAGTGCTCGATACAGGATCGTGTGAACGCCCCAGTCAATCGCGGTGCTCATGGCGCCGACGATTCCGAACTTGATGAACTGGCGGACGGTTTGCCTCAACCGCCGCTCCCCAGCACATCCGACATGACGAGCAACGAAACCGCAATCCATGCGAGCACGGTTCCGGCGATCCACGGGTCGGTGAGCAGCGTCGCGTCCGGATTCCCGCCGTCGCCTTCCGTGTGCACGAGTTGCAAATAGCGAAACACGCCGAACAGCGGGAACGGAATCGTGAGGTACAGCAACGGATGCTCCGCGGCGGTCTCCGACTGCACCGCGTACAAGGAGTACGAGAGAACCGTGCAGGCAGCGGTGATGCCGATGAATTGGTCGGTCACGCCGATGGAGTAGCCACGAAGCGAACTGCGGGAGTTGCTCTGCAGCGCAAGTTCGTGCCTGCGCTTCGAGAATCCCAGAAACAGCGCAAGCATCAGAGTGCACAGCAACAGCCAGGGGCTGATGAACACCCCGAGCACAGCCGCCCCGGCGACCGCTCGTATCAGGAAGCCGATTGCGATGACGAACACGTCCACGATCGCAATCGCCCTCCCCGCCAACACATAGAACGCCTGGTTGGCTGCGTACGCGCCCAGGGCGAGCAGCGCCACCGTGTTCGCCGCCGCCCCGACCGCACCGCCTGCGACCGATAGCACGGCGGCGGCAATCATCGCAGCGCCCGGCGAGAGCGTCCCCGAGGCAACCGGGCGATGGCGCTTCTCCGGATGCTCGCGGTCGCTGTCACGGTCAAGGAGGTCGTTCAAAAGGTACCCCGCGCTCGACACCAGGCAGAACGCGGCGAACGTCAACAAGGCGAGGTTGACGCTCTCCCCGTCGGCGAACCTCCCCGAGAAGATAAGCCCCGCGAAGACCAACAGGTTCTTCGTCCACTGGCGAGGTCTCATGGAGAGGAGAAGCGGTTTCACGGTTCCTGTTCCCAAGCGCGTCGTAGCGTTCGCAGCAGCAATCGCTCCGCCATTCTACTAATCTTCGTCCCGAAGAACTCTTTGGGATGCACCCTCTCGACCCAGATCGAGCGCATCCCCATTCGGTTCGCGCCCCACACGTCGGTGAACAGTTGGTCGCCCACCATGACCGCCCGCTCCGGCACCGCGTTGAGCAGGGCGAGTGCGCGCACAAAGCCGTCCTTCGCGGGCTTCATTCTCCCTCGGACGAATGGGATTCCCAGCCGTTCGCTGAGCGCCATCAGGCGGGGCAGGTTGCGCGTGTTGCTCACCAGGCAGAGGCGCAGCCCCGCCCGCCTGCACGCCTCGACCCACTCTTCGGTGTGGTTAGGTACCTCGCTCCCGCGCCATGCGACCAGCGTGTTGTCGAGGTCGAGCAGAACCGCCTCGATCCCTGCATCAACCAGCACGTTCGGGTCAATCGCCGACACGGCGGGCACGTGGTGGTCGGGACAGAAACGTCGCATCCACCGCGGCAGGCGCGAACGGTCGGTCGGCGGCTGACCTTCGACCAGCGAGCGTGTGCCGTCAGCGATCGCCGCGACCTCCGATGTGCCGCTCAACGTTGCGGAGATGCTCTTCGTAGGTGCGGGAGAAAGCGTGGTAGCCGTCCGGCATGGCGACATAGAACAGGAACTCGTGCTCCTCGGGCGCCTTGGCTGCCGCGATAGATCTGTAGCCCGGAGAGCAGATCGGCCCGGGCGGCAGAGCGGGAATGCGATAGGTGTTGTATGGGTGCTCGGTCGCGTAGTCGCTGTGAAACAGTCTGCGCCGCTCTCGTAGGGCATAGAGAACCGTCGCGTCCACTTGCAGTCTCATTCCTCGCTCAAGACGGTTGTAGATAACCCCTGCGATGCGCGCGCGCTCGTCGTCGTGCATCGCCTCCAGTTCCACAAGGGAACCGACGACGACCCACCGACGCAGATCCTCAGCCTGTGGTCGTTCAAGCGGCACAAACACCTTTCGTTCAAACGTCTGCAGCATCGTCTCAATCGCGCGGCGCGCACCAAGCAGGGGAGGAAAGTCGTACGTGTCGGGGAACAGATAGCCCTCCAGCGACGCTTCCGGCAGAGGAAACGACACTACGTCCGCGAATTCTTGCGGCTTCGCGACGAGGCTCATGAACTCCTCCGCCGACGCGACCTCTCGCTCCTCCAAGATGCGCGCCACTTCTTCGGCCCAAAGCCCCTCGCGGATCAGCACGTCCTGCCGCAACGGACGCGATTCGATGAGATGGAGGAGCACGCGGTCCGCTCGCTGGGCCGCCGAAACTTGGTACGTGCCGTCGAGGATCGTTCTGCCCTGCGCCTTCCACCGGATGCGCAGCAGGGCGGCGGAGGCGTTGCGGATGACGCCTTCCCGCTCGAGGCGCTCCGCAACGGCTGTGACCGACTCGCCGGGCAGGACGCGGAAGTAGCGAGGCTCGGCGTTCGGGTCGAGGGGGCGGGTCATCGCGTTCAGCGTCATCCAGCCTCCCAGCGCGAGTACCGCCACCGCCGCAGCGACGATGCCGACGACACGCAGAACTTTCATGTCGAGCCGTCCAGGAACGACTGCGTGATCTGTCGAGCCGCTTCGCTGTCCACCAAGCGCTTGCGCAGGGATGCCTTCGTTCCTTCGAACATCCCCTCGGCGCTTCGCGTCGTCATGCGCTCATCTACCAAGTGAACTCGAACGCCGAGACGCTCAAGCTCGTCTGCGAGCCGTCGGCTGATCGCAGCCTGCTCGCCTTCCTCGCCGGAGGCGGTGAGCGGTAGACCGAGTACGACGGCATCAAAGCCTTCGTCCCGAACGAGGGCGGCGAGCGCGGCGGCGTCGGCTTCCACGCTTCCCCGCGAGGAAAGGAGCGGCCGCGGGAACGCCATGCCCACATCAGACTCGCCGACTGCGAGCCCGATCCGCTTCAAGCCGTAGTCAACGCCGAGAACCCTCATTGAAACGCTTCGACGATCCTCGGAAGGACCAGGCCGTTGGTGGAAACCGCCTCGCCGTGCCCGCTCCACGGGGTACCGCAGAAGTCGGTCACGGTTCCGCCCGCCTCAGTAACGATTGGAATGATGGGGATGATGTCGTACGACTTCACGACGGGGTCAATCATCGCGACCGCGCGCCCGTCGGCAACCATGCAGTGGCCGTACGCGTCGCCCCACGTGCGGGTGGCGAACGCCTGCTCGACCAGATGCCGGAAGCCCTCGGCGCGCTTGTAGATTTCAAACGCGGCGTGGCTTCCGCAGACGATGAGCGACGAGGAAAGGTCGTCGTCTTCAGCAACGCGCACCCGCTGCCCATCTCGGAAGCACCCTTGCCCGCGCTCGGCGTAAAACATCATGCCCAGGGCGGGGAAGTTGCAAACGCCGACGGTGGGCTGCCCTTGCCTCTCCAGGCCCACGAGGATCGCGAACATCGGAACGCCGAAGATGAACGACTTGGTTCCGTCAATCGGGTCGAGCACCCACCGGCTCTCCGCGCCTTTCCGTTCTTCTCCGAACTCTTCGCCCAGGATGCCGTACTCCGGGAAGCGCGAGCCTAGGCGGTCTCTCAACAGGACCTCCACCTCGCGGTCAGCGGCGGTGACCGGAGACTCGTCCGGTTTGCGTTCGACCGTGATGCCCGCTTTGAAGTGGTGGAGCGCGAGGTTGCCTGCTTCTCGGGCGGCCTCGAGGGCGCATTCGAGTTCCGGGGACATGGGGACGCCAGTTTATCCCGCCGGGCGCCGCCTTCGCTTCGCGCAGCCCTCCGATTAATCCTCTGTTAAGAACCTTGCCACCCGGCGCGATGCCTCGGTACAGTCCAGCCGACCATGAAGGAGAGAACAATGACAACGGCTCACAAAGCAATGATGGCGGTAGCAATGGTCGGTGCGCTCGGCTCGGCGTGCGCCCCGACACAACAGGCGGGAGGCGCCGGCAGCTCGGAGCTCAGCGGGACGATCGCAATTGACGGGTCGAGCACCGTGTTCCCCATCTCCGAGGCGGTCGCCGAGGAGTTCCAGAAGCTGTATCCCAACGTGCGGGTCACG
>JBFMFD010000132.1:0-7235 GCA_040752255.1 Armatimonadota bacterium | reverse complement strand
AGCATTCGCCTCGCCCTCACGCCGTTTACCGTCGTAGGAGCAACCACTCGCGCCGGGCTGCTCACCGGGCCGCTACGTGACAGATTCGGCATCATACACACATTTGAGTTTTATGATGCTGAAGCGCTCGTTACGATCCTGCACCGCTCGTCCCGCATCCTCGGAATCCCGCTCGACCAGAGGGGCGCGGAGGAGATCGCCAAACGGAGCCGAGGCACTCCGCGCATCGCGAACCGCCTGCTTCGCCGCACTCGCGACTTCTGTCAGCACCTCGGCGAGGACGCCATCACCGAGCGCGTCGCCGCATACGCGCTCCAGAGGCTGGACATTGACGGCCGAGGCTTGGATCGCCTCGATCGAGCAGTGCTGCTCGCCATCGTCGAGAAGTTCGGTGGCGGCCCGGTGGGGCTCGACACGCTTGCCGCCGCCGTCGGCGAGGATGTCGGCACCATCGAAGAGGTCTGTGAGCCTTTTCTCCTTCAGGCTGGGCTGCTGCAACGCACGCCGAGGGGCCGGGTCGTTACCCAGCACGGCTATGAGGCGCTCGGTGCGAAGCCGCCCGGAGGCGGACTCTTTGAAGGTTAGGACTTGTGGCGAACGTTGATCACGTCGCCATCCTGAACCACGTACTCCTTCCCCTCCAGGCGCATCTTTCCTCCTTGCCGACAAGCTTCGAGGCTGCCCATGCGGTCGAAGTCCTCCCAAGCGATGACCTCGGCGCGGATGAACCCCTTCGCGATGTCGGAGTGGACGGTTTCAGCCGCCTTCAGCGCCGTCGAGCCTGCGCGCAGCGGCCACGCCTTCGTTTCCTTCTCACCGGCAGTGAAGAAGGTGATGAGGTTGAACATCTCGAACACGGCTCGAATGAGCGCGTCGCGCGCACTGCGCTCGATGCCGAGGGCGCTCAAGAACTCTTGCCGTTCCGCTTCGTCCATCAACGCGAGGTCGCGCTCAACAGTGGCGCACAGACGCACGACGGGTATGCCTAAAGCGCGCACGCGCCCCTCCCACCCTCGGTCCACCCACTCACCCTCGTCGCAGTTGACCACCACGGCCAGTGGCTTGGCGGAGAGGAACTGGAAATCCTTCAGCACGGCGCGCTCGTCCTCGGAGAGCTCAAGTGCGCGAATCGGCGTCCCACCGGAGACCTTGTCAACGAGCGATGGGAAAAGTCGCTTCTGGAGGTACTCCGGCGTGCCCGGCTGCTTCGCCGCATGCTCCCTCTCGAGCCGCTCCAATCGCCGCTCGATGAGTTGCAAGTCATGTACCAGAAACTCCGTCTGAATGGCGTCATAGTCCCGTTCCGCGTTCGGCTCGGCGTGCCACGGGATGCGGGGGTCGGCAAACTCCCGAACGACGATCGCAACCGCGTCGGCGCGACGCACGGCGTCGGCGACGGCGGATCCCTTGCTCCCCTCGGGCGCAAAGGAGGGTGCCTCGTCGGAGAACTCGATACCGACCGGCGTGCACTTCTTCGCCCCCACGTCGGCGGACAGACGGTCCAGGCGATGGTCGGGAACCCCGACGGTTACCACCTGGCTCACTCGCTCCTGTCCGGACAGAGCCTGAAGGAGGGTCGTCCGGCCAATCTGGGGGTAGCCGAAAAGTGCAACCCTCATTCCGAATCCTGCTCTTGAGCGAACTCGATCGCCATCGGCTGCTGTGGGGAGGAGACCGGCAACCCCCAGAAGAAGAACGCCGCCGCCACGGTCAATAGGGCGAGGAGCCAGAGGCGGAAACGGGGTGAGCGAAGCATCGGAGGCGGATTATACAGTCCGCCCGCCCGTCTATAATGGGCACGATGGCACAGGTGCAGCGCCTCCCCGAGTGGCTGAAAATCCGACTCCCCCGTCCCGACACCATCAAGGACGTGGAGCGGATGATGCGCTCGAAGCGGCTGCACACGGTATGCGAAAGCGCGCGCTGCCCCAACCTCCCCGAGTGCTGGTCGAAGAGGACGGCAACGTTCATGATTCTTGGCGATACTTGCACTCGCGCGTGCGGCTTCTGCGCCATCAAGGTGGGTAAGCCGCTGACGGTGGACGACGAAGAGCCGAAGAACGTCGCGAGCGTGGCGAAGGACCTCGGGCTAAAGCACATCGTTGTCACCAGCGTTGCGCGAGACGACCTCGCCGACGAGGGTGCTGGGCAGTTCGCCCGGACGATTCACGCTTTGCGGGAGGAGTTGCCCGAGGCGATCGTCGAGGTGCTGGTACCGGACTTCAAGGGCAAGCGTTGGTGCGTGCAGATCGTTACAGACGCCAAGCCGGAGGTTTTCAATCATAACGTGGAAACGGTGCCCCGCCTGCAAACCATCGTCCGTCCGCAGGCGAAGTATGAGCGGAGCTTAGGCGTGCTTGAGACGGCGAAGGAGCTCAACCCGAAGATCTACACCAAGTCCGGCATCATGCTTGGCTTGGGCGAGACGAAGGATGAAGTCGTCGGCGTGCTGAAGGACCTTCGAGCAAGCGGCGTCGACGCCGTTACCATCGGGCAATACCTTCGCCCGACGATGCGGCACCTTCCCGTCAACGAGTTCATCCACCCGAGCGTGTTCAAAGAGTACGAGCAGATCGGCAATGAGATGGGCTTCGCGTTCGTCGCAAGTGCGCCGTTCGTCCGCAGTTCGTACAACGCGATTGAATTCAGCCGCAAGGTGATGAGCGAACGCCTCGCGGCCATGGAGCGGTGAGCGCCTCGACGAGGTCCCTCGTCCGCTTGTTGGTCGGGCTCATTCGGCTGTTCCCTATCGCCGTCGCGGTTGGCGGCGTCTGGCACCTTGTGCTCGTCACGCGCCATCTCTCGCAGCCTATCTACAACCTCCGCGTCACGTACCAGGGGGAAAGTGAGCGCGCTGTGCTCTCGGTCGCGCAAGTTAGATTCGACTTCTCCAAGGCGACGTTGTATGCGCGGAACGTCACGCTCCAAGACTCGCTGGGGCGCGAGATCGCATCGGTGCAAGAGGTCTCGGCGGACCTTGCATTGCCGTGGGCGGGTCGGCCCGCGACCGTTGTCTCCGTTCGCGGAGGCTCCGCAGACCTCGTGCGACTCGAGGACGGAAGTTGGGAGGTAACAAGGTTTCTCCCTCGAACGCCGGAGGAGGAGCCGTCTGAAGCGCCGTTCGAGGTGCGCGCTGAGGACGTGCGCTTCCGCCTTATTGACCGCGCGACCGACGGCGCCCCCGTGTGGACGGGAACGGTGCGGCAGGCGTCCGTTGCGGGGTACGCCGACAACGCCACAGGCAACGGCGTGGTTGAGGTCGCGGGGGTCGGAGAGGTTACGGCATCGGTTGACATAGAGTCGGGCGCCCTCACCTCGCTTCAAGCAGCGACCGACGGAGCGGAGTTGGGCGAGTTGCTGGCATACGCGAAGGCGATGCCGGAACTCCGCGAGGTTGCCGCGCTGAAGGACGTTCACGCCGCGTCCGCCCGCTTCTCCGGCGCGGTGTCGGTGTGGACGACGCCTGAGACCCGCTGGCGCGTGGACGGAAGCCTGGAGGCGCGCGACGTCGCGTACCAGTCGTATCGAGCGACCGCTGCGCGCTTCGAGGGGGTGGCGAATTGGGTCGGCATGAGAGGGCGGTTCGATGTACAAGCTCGCGGCGCGACCGCGAGCGGCGAGCTTACGGCTAACTGGGATGACGGCAGCCTGCTCGCCCGCGCCGACGCCAAGATGGCTGACGCCCGGGCTCTGCGCCCGCTTGGCGTACAGTTACCCGAGGGCGTCGCGTTTTCAACCGCGACATGGAGCGGCACCGTCGCATGGCGCGACACCCTTGCGTTCGACGGAATCCTCCGTGCAGAGACCGCGCGGATGCAGGACGTCGAGGCCTCCGACTTGCAGGCAAGAGTCGCGTCAGACGGGAGAGCGGTTCGAATCACCAACGCGACGGCGGCGGTAGCGGGCGGAATCGGACGGGCGGAGCTCCACGTTTCACTCGACGGAGAGCGGTCACTCGCCGGTTTCCTCTCGGTCTCCGGGATTGACGTTCGGCAACTGCCGAATCTGCCAGAAGAGGTGTTAAGGTACATCGTCGCCGGTGAGGCGGATGCAGGCTTGGCGCTGAGCGGCACCGTTGCAGATCCCGTTGTCGAGGTGCGGGCATCCGGCGTTGCGGAGGTGCTCGCCTCGGGCGAGCAATACGTGGTGATTGACCACCCGGCGTTCTCGCTGAGCGGTGTGTATCAGAGTGGGCGGTTCGTCATCGAGGACGCGCGCGCCACCGCGAGGAGTGGCTCCCTGTTCGCGAGCGGCGCTGTATCGCTCGACGGGAGAACCTTCGATCTGAGCGTCCGAGGCGATGCCCTCGACCTGTTGCTCTATCCGGACTCGCCGGTCTCCGGAACGGCGTTCACAAACCTGCAGGTGAACGGCTCGTTCGACCATCCCCGGATAGCGGGCGTCGTCGAGGCGTACGGCGTCGAAGCCGCAGGGGTGGTGATACCCATCGCTCGCTTCGACGCTGAGTACGTGCTGGACGGACCGCTCGACTTGAAGAACATCATGGTGCGGCAAGGACCATCCGAGGCCACGGGCTCCCTCCGGCTTGTGGAAACCCCCGACGGCTGGACGGTCGAGGGGGCAGGCACCTTCGAGAACATCACGCTTGACTCCTTCGTCGCTACCAACGTGGCGGGCATCGCCGCGGGTACTTGGTCGGCTTCGGGCCTCGTGGAGGACCCCGATGTCCGCGCCCAACTTGAGGCGGAGGCGTTATTCTTCGGCGATGTCTCCTTGGAGGACGTGCGAGCGCAAGGACGCTGGTTCGGGCGGGTCGCATACCTGGAAGAATTCACGGCGAAGTTCGGAGCCGGGACTCTCTCGGCAAGCGGCACGTACGCCCTGGATGGGGAGAGTTCCGTTCAACTTGTCGGTGAAGACCTAGACTTATCACCGCTGTCCCACTTCCTCAGTGACGCCGTAACCTTCGCGGGCTCGGCCAGCTTGAGTGGAGAGGCTCGCTTCTTAGACGGCGCCCTCGAGCAGGCGACTGCAACCGTCGACGTCTCCGCCCTGGCGATGAACGCCGAGCCGGTCGGCGCGGGGTCCGTGCACGCACGCTACGCAAACGACCGTGTGACCGCATCCGGCTCCATCGGCTCTCTTGAAGGCTACTTCATTCTGGATGAGGCGTGGTATGACGTCGGAACCGGCGATTATTCCGCAGCCGCCAGCGTCCTCAACGTACCAAGCGAGTCACTATACAATCTTGTGCATCGGTACCTGCCGTCAATGGAGCCGGAGGTCGCAGACCTGTTGCAGTCCACGCGTGGGTGGTTGACGGCCTCGCTGTCGGCTTCCGGGAACGCGGGGGAGTCGCCCGAAGGCGAGGGGGAGGCCAGCCGGCGCGTGCGGGACGGCTCCGCCACCTTCGAGCTTGCGGGCTTAGAGGCGCGCGGCGAGCCGCTCGGAAACCTTCGCGGCGAGGTCGTCAAGCAAGGTCTTGAGTGGCAGATTGCGGACTTTTCTTGGACTGATGGCCCCGTCGAGGGCCGCCTGCTCCCCTCCTCCACGAACACCATCACTGAGGGCGGGGACCTCTCGATTGAGGTTGAGTTCCTCAACGCGGACTTGAGCGCCCTGAACCGCCTCTTTCCAGGCCTGACGCCTCTATCGGGCAGGGGCGACCTTACTCTGGTGTTCTCCGGGCCGACCGAATCGCCCGAGGGTGTGGCTTCCCTTTCGGTGGACGAGCTGAAGGTCGGTGAAATGCCGCCCTTAGACCTTACTGTAGCCGGCATCTCCATCATGGACGGAGCGATCGAGGTCCGCGCCGGCGAAGGGGCGGGGATGGCGAACCTGCGCAGCTTCGCGGCCCGGCTAGACGAAGCGCGCATCCCGTTCCGCTACCCGTTCGAACTTCCCGACGAGCCGATTTACGTTCGAGTCGTGGTGCCGGAGCGGGACATCAACGCAGTGAGTGAGTTCTTCGGGGGGCTGAACACGGAGGTTACAGTCGGGCGGATTCATGAGGGTGAAGTGGTCATCAGCGGCACGCTCGCGAGCCCAGAAGTTCGGGGCGCCATCCACGCGAGCGCGGAGAGGCTTGCGTTTGAGGGGATGGATCAGGTGCTCCACGATGTGGCCGCGTCTGTCACCCTCGAACGGATGCTAACCCGGCTGACGCTTACCGCCCGCGACTACGAGGGTGGGGCGCTCGCGTTCGACGGCGGCATAGACCTCGAGACGCTCGAGTTGCTGCCGACGACACTCACTGCGGACACGTTCAGACTTCGACAGGAGGTTGGGGATCGAAACGTGGTTTCAGGCGTCGTGCACGGCAGCGTGAGCGCATCCGGTCCGTGGCTGGAGCCGACCGTCACCGGGTCGCTCACCGCGCGAGAGGTGTTCCTCGCGCTTCGGGGCGACTTCCCCGAGCGGGCCGCCTCCGGGCCACTGCGATTCAATCCGAGCCTGAATCTGTCGCTGGAGGCGGAGCGCTCGGAAGTACGCAGCGGCCCTCTCGAGGCGGTGTTCATCGGGTCGGGCAGCGTTACGGGCACCTTGCAGCAGCCACAGGTGAAGGCTGAGTTCCAAGTGCTTCAAGGAACGCTGCGGCTGCCGACCACCGACCTGCGGTTCACGGAGGGCAGCCGCGCGGTGTTTACCTACGACCCGCAGGGCGGCTTTGGTGGGGAAGCGCAGATGGACGTCTCCCTGAACGCCACGACTCGCATCACCGCTCACAACGGGATTTCCGTGCAGAGATACACCGTAAACTTGGCCATTTCCGGCGATCTGCTGTCGGACGAGGACCTCAACATCATCGCGACGAGCGACCCGCCGGAATTGACACGCGACCAGATTCTCGCAGTGCTCGGCCAGCAGCAGTTGCTGGAGGGAATGGCGGGCGCGGCGGTCGGCGGCTTCAACACCCAATTGACCGACACGCTCACGTCGGTGCTCGCCCCGGTGCTTGCGCGCTCGGTAACTCGTAGCTTGGAGCGCTCGCTTGGGTTGGACTACCTTTCGTTCGACATCCGACCGGGTTCAGCGACCTCGGTCACACTAGCGAAGGCGCTCGGCTCCGGATTCACGCTGGAGTACCGCCGGACGCTGGAGGAGTTCGAGGAGTCCGGGGTACCGCTCGAGGAGGTCGGCCTGACCTATTCGCCTCGCCTCCGGAACCCTATCCTGGGTCGAATTCGAATCTCTGTTATGGCCGAGCGCGGCGGAGTCATCCCCCACTCGGTCGGAAACTAGAGGCGGTTTTGAATCGGAGCGAAAAGTTTACC
>JBFMFD010000131.1:0-7289 GCA_040752255.1 Armatimonadota bacterium | reverse complement strand
CTCGATCGTCATTGACCAACTCCGACGGCTCGAATACCGGGGCTACGACAGCGCCGGAGTCGCCTGGAGGAGCGGCAACGGCATAGCCATCCTCAAGAAGGAGGGGCGCCTCGACCGGCTGGTCGGCGAGGTCGCCTCAAGCAAGCCGACCGCCCACATCGCCATGGCGCACTCCCGCTGGGCGACCCACGGCAAGCCATCCGACGAGAACGCCCACCCGCACACCGACTCCACGGGCCGCATCGCCGTCATCCACAACGGTATCATCGAAAACTATATTGAACTATACCAAGAGATGCTTCAGGAAGGAGAGGTCTCCCTTAGCAGCGAGACCGACACCGAGATCGCCGCTCACCTCATCGGAAGAGAGTATCAGAAGACCGGCGACTTCGTAGATGCCGTGCGCTCTGCCGTGCGGCGGCTTCGCGGCGCGTTCGCAATGGTTATTCTTTGCGAGGACGAGCCGGACAAGATCGTCGCCGTGCGCAACGCCTCGCCGCTCGTCCTCGGCATCGGAGAGAAGGAGAACTTCCTGGCAAGCGACATTCCCGCATTGCTTCCCTACACACGCGACGTCATCGTCATGGAGGAGGGCGACCTCGCCGTCATAACCTCCGAGCGCATTCACCTTGAGGACGCGATGGGGAGACCCAAACTGCCGCGCATCACGCACGTAGATTGGGACATCGAAGCCGCCGAGAAGGGCGGGCACGAGCACTTCATGCTCAAGGAGATCCTCGAACAGCCCGATGCCTTGCGCGCGTGCCTCGCCGGGCGCCTGATGAAAGACGGCACCGTAACGCTGGGCGACACTCTCGGCGAAGCGACCTGGACGGGCTTTGAGCGCATCCTCATCGTAGCGTGCGGTACCGCATACAACGCAGGGCTGCTGGGCGAGTTCCTCCTCGAGGCGATCCTACGCGTGCCCGTCGAGGTGTACTACGCAAGCGAGTTTCGATACAACAACCCGATCCTTCGACCAAGCGACCTTGTCATCGTCATCAGCCAGAGCGGAGAGACGGCGGACACGCTCGCAGCATTGCGCCTCGTGAAGGAAGCGGGCGTGCCGACGCTCGGGGTCGTCAACGTTGTGGGAAGCAGCATCGCCCGCGAGTGCGACTCGGTCCTCTACACCCAAGCCGGTCCTGAGATTTGCGTAGCGAGCACAAAGGCGTACAGCGCGCAGGTCGCGATGCTCTCCCTTATCGCGCTCTTCGCATCCCACTTGCGCGGCGGCGACAGAGAGAAGACCGCGCGCCTGCAAGCCGCGCTCGCCGCAATGCCCGAGTCCCTCGCCGAGGTGCTCCGCCGCCACGACGAGATCCTGCCGATAGCGCAAGAGATTCACCAAGCGCCGCTCATGTTCTTCCTCGGCCGAGGGGCGGACGCTGCCGTCGCCCTCGAGGGAGCGCTCAAGATGAAAGAGATCGCGTACATCCCTACGCAAGAGTCGCCCGCCGGCGAGATGAAGCACGGCCCCCTCGCGCTCGTGCAGCCCGGCGTCGTCGCGGTCTTCGGCATAACGAACCCCGTGACGCGCGACAAGGCGCTCAGCAACGTCAAGGAAGTCGCCGCGCGGGGCGGCACAACCGTCGGCATCATCCTCGACAGCGACACGCTGAGCGCGGAGGTTTTGGACCGCGCCATCCGCATCCCGCACATTGACTCCCCGACCATCGCCGCCGCCGTCTCCGCCCTCCCGCTTCAACTGCTCGCCTACCACGTCGCCCACCTGCGAGGCTGCGACATAGACAAGCCGAGGAACTTGGCGAAGTCGGTTACGGTGGAGTAGGCCTGGGGCGGCGGCGCGCTGAGCGATGCGGAGGGACGCGTGGCCTTAGTTCGAGCTCGTCGGACTTGTCGGACTTGTCGGACTCGTCGGACTGGTCGGACCTGTCGGACTGGTCGGGCCGGCCGCCCGAGTTTCACCCCTCCCCAAGCGCCCGGCGGACTGCGGACTCCGCCTCCTGCAAAGTAACGCCGTGCGCGCGAGCCGCCGAGCAGAGGGACGAGTACTCCGCAGACCACCGCCGCTCGCCCGACGGCAACACGACCTCCTTCACCCGGATCTCACCGAACTCCGTGTCAACCACCCGCTCGCTTCGCGGCAAGCAGAAGCGCAACTCGGTGCGAAAGCGCGCGCCGATCGTCGTTGAGTGCGTCATCAACACGGCGCACAGCGAGTCCGCGCGTTCCGGAGGGCACAGCGCGGTTACCAGAACCCCCGGCCGCATCCGCTTCATCATGACGCTTTGGAGAAAAACATCCACCGCCCCAGCCTCGCGCAGGCGCTCGTCGAGGAACTCGTACCACTCCGGGTTCATGTCGTCAATCGTCGCCTCGACAACCGAGATCGGCTCCATCCGCATCCCATCGCGCGCCGACGCAGCACCCGCCTCGGCGGTCGCGCCAACCAAAGAACCCAACGTGACGCGAAGCACGTTCGCAGTCTCGGTGTTCCGCGCTCCCCCGCCGACGCCTGTGCGCTCGATGCGCATCGCGGGGGGAGGGTCGAAGCGACACGCCAGCCCGCGCAGGATCGCCGCCCCGGTCGGCGTGATGCTCTCGCCCTCGTGCGGCTGCGGGCGAGTCGGCATCCCCTCCATCAAGAACGCGGTTGCCGGAGCGGGCAACGGCAACGTGCCGTGCGCCGCCTGAATCGTGCCCCGCGGCATCGGCAGCGGCGAGGAGTAGAACGCGTCAATGCCGAGCAGGTCGGTCGCGATCGCCACGCCGACGATGTCCACGATGCTGTCGACCGCGCCCACTTCGTGGAAGTGCACCTTCCCCACGCTCTCACCGTGCGCGCGCGCTTCCGCCTCGCCGAGCGCGGAGAAGATCGCCTTCGCCCTTTCCTTCGCGCGCGTGGAGAGGGTCGCGCCGTCAATCATCTCTAAGATGTCGCTCAGATGGCGGTGCGATGCCTCATCCTCGCCTTCCACCGACAGCAACAGGCACCGCAGCGAGCCGCGCGTTCCCTCCTGCACGCGCAACTCGAAGTCGGGAAGTCGCATCGTTCGCAGCGCGCGCACAACGTCGTCGAGGTCGCAGCCCGCGTCGAAAAACGCGGCGAGCGTCATGTCGCCCGCAATCCCTCCGAACGGCTCTATCCACGCGATCCTCATTCGCTCTCCTGGGCGACAAGCAGCGCGGCGTAGTACCCCGCGCCGAAGCCGTTGTCAATGTTCACGACCACCACACCAGGCGCGCAGCAGTTCAGCATTGTCAGCAACGCCGAGAGGCCGTCGAAAGCAGCCCCATAGCCGACGCTTGTCGGAACAGCGACGACCGGCGAATGCACCAAGCCCGCGACGACGCTCGCCAACGCCGCGTCCATGCCCGCAACCACGATCACCGCCGACGAAGACGTCAACCTCGGCGCCGCCTCCAACACCCGCTGCAAGCCCGCGACGCCGACGTCGTACACGCGCTCGACGTTCGCGCCAAGCAGCTGCGCCGTAACGGCTGCCTCCTCCGCAACCGGCATGTCGGACGTGCCCGCCGAAACGACGGCCACGCGCGCCTCCTCGGAGACCGGATACGGCTCCCCCAACGCAACGACGCGAGCATCGGGAAACCACAACGGCTGCTCGCCCCGCTCCCGAAGCATAGCGACCACAGCCTCGCTGGAGCGTGTGCCGAACGCAAGCCGCTGGTGCTTTCGAAGGTGCAGAAGAATCTCGACGCACTGCTCGGGCGTCTTCCCGTCGCACAGCACGACCTCCCCGAAGCGACGCCGCACGCTCCGCTGGGCATCCAACTTGGCGAAACCGAGGTCCTCTACGGAGGGAAGCGACAGCGCGTCCACCGCCTCGGTCACCGACAGCCGCCCCGCACGGACGTCCTCCAGGATTCGCTCCACCGCCCGCCTCTCCATCAGCGCATCGGCAGCAGGCGGTTCAGGCTGCCCGACACCAGACCCTCGAGGTCAATCGTCGCAAACAGGAACCCCGCCTCTCGAACCGCTTGGGCTACCTCCGCCGCTCGCTCCGCCGCCTCGCGTAGGCGCCCAGAAGGCACCGCCACAACAGCCACGGCTCCGAACGACCGCACGCGGCACTCGTCGAAGCCCAGCGCCCGCATCGCAGCTTCCGCTCGCTCGATTTGCTGCAGGCGCTCCGGGGTCACCTCGACGCCGTACGCCACTCGGCTGCTCAGGCAGGGCGAGGAGGGTTTCTCCGCCACAGATAAACCTAGCGTGCGCGCCAACTCCCGAACGTCCGCCTTGCCCATGCCCGCTTCGCGTAGCGGCGAGCGGACGCCCCACTCGCGTCCAGCCACCCGCCCGGGGCGATGGTCGCGCGCATCGTCGAGGTTCGCGCCGTCGCAGACCCATCGGAAGCCGCGCTCCGCCGCGAGAGCCGTTGCCTTGCCCCAAAGCTCAGCCTTGCAGTGATAGCAACGGTTGCCGTCGTTCCTCACGTATTCTTCCGCGCTCATCTCGTCGGTTTCGATGACGTAGAGCATCACGCCGACCTCCTCTGCGACGCGGAGCGCGGACTCCAGTTCCGCCTTGGCAAGCGAGGGCGAGGCGGCGAGTACGCCGGCGCACCTGTCGCCCAGTTCTCGCTTCGCAAATGCGAGGAGCGCGCTTGAGTCCACTCCACCGGAGAAACCCACAAGGCACGAGCCGAGCCCGCGCAGGATGCGCCGGAGGCGCCGCTCGTGGGTTGACCCGGTCATGGGCTGATTATGTGCTCAAAAAGAGAGGGGCTGCGCTGGCCTCGCAGCCCCTTTTTGGGAGGTGGGGTTGTGTGCTGGAGGTTGAAGTAGGTGCCTACAAAGACGCGGAAGCCCCCTCCTCGGAAGGATACACAGCGATGCGGCGGCGCTTGTCGGGTCCCTCGAACTTCACGACGCCGTCAACCAGGGCGAACAGCGTGTGGTCGTTGCCGATGCCCACGTTGCGCCCGGGGAAGAACTTCGTCCCGCGTTGGCGGCACAGAATCGAACCGGCGCGCACGACCTGCCCGGCAAACCGCTTCACGCCGAGGCGCCGTCCCGCGCTGTCTCGGCCGTTCTTCGATGATCCTACGCCTTTCTTGTGTGCCATTTGCTCGTTCCCCGGCTATTTGCCCGCCACGATGGAGCGCACCCGGAGTTCGGTCAGCTCCTGTCGGTGTCCCCAGCGGCGACGGACGTTCTTCTTCGCCTTGTAGTTGAAGCCTCGAATCTTCGGGCCCCGCTTGTGCCTCAGGATCTCCGCCTCGACCTTCGCACCCGGGACGACCGGCGTCCCGATCTTCGGCGCATCGCCGCCGATGAGCAGCACCTGGTCAAGCGTTACCGTGGCGCCCGGCTCCCCTTCGAGCCGGTTCACCGACAGCACGTCGTTCTCCCTTACGCGGTACTGACGACCGCCCGCCTTGATGACTGCATACATTGGACTTGTTTCCTCGGGCTAAGGCCGAGCGGCTCGCCGCGCGGCGACGCTATTATAGGCTAAACCGCCCCTGCTTGTCAACACCGGGCAAGAACCAATCGCCGCCTCGCTCGTCTACTATACGAACGCCATGATGATGCACCGCATGCTCCTGCTCCTTGTTGCCCCCCTTATTATTACCGGCTTCCTGCTCGTCGGCTGCGGCGGTGGGGGTGTGCAGCCCCCGAAGACCAGCCCCACGTGGACTGTGATGGTGTTCCTCAACGCCGCCAACGACCTGGACCAGTTCAGCGACCTCAACGTCAACCAGATGGAGCGCGTGGCGAACAACCCGCAGGTGCGCTTCGTCCTTCAGTGGAAGCGTGTGCAAAGCCTGGGGTTCGGCGCGCCGTGGTCGGGAACGCGTAGATATCTCGTGTCCTACGACCCCGACACGCAGAACAACAGCTGGTCGGGCGTGAGAAGCCAGCTGGTTCAGGACATGGGCGCAGGCGTTGATATGGGCAGCGCAAGCACGCTGCGTACGTTCGTCCAGTGGGCGAAGACGAACTACCCAGCCGACCGCTACGTACTCATCCTCTGGAACCACGGCAGCGGCTGGCGCATTCAGGACGAGCGGTACGGCACGCGCGGCTTCAGCTTCGACGACGAGTTCTTCACCCACATTGACACGTGGCAGCTGGGGCAAGCCCTCGGGGGCCTCGGCACGATTGACATCGTGAGTTGGGACTCGAGCCTGATGCAGATGATGGAGGTCGCCTACGAGATGCCGTCCAACGTTACCTTCATGGTCGGCAGCGAGGAAAGCCCACCCGCCGAAGGGCTTCCGTATCACCTCGTGTTCGGCCCGCTACGCAACAACCCCGACATGACCACCGAGGAACTGGGCCAGAAGTTCGGCCAGGGCATGATCAACTTCTACGGCGAGACGCGCAAGATCACACAGAGCATGGTCCGCCTCAGTGAAAAGCAGACCGTCGCCGCGGCTTGCGACGCGCTTGCCGATCTGCTCATCAAGAAGAACCAAGGCGGCGCGTTCGACGCCGAGATTCAGGCGGCTCGCAACGAGGCGCAGGCGTACAGCCCCAGCCAAACGCGTTGGTATCGCGACCTGTGGCATCTCGCTTTCAAACTGAAGGAGAAGATCAACGACGCGGAGATTGATGCCGCGTGCGATGTCGTCATGGCTGCCGTTGGGCAGTTTGTGGTACATAACTTCCGCAACTCGCTCTCGCCGAACAGCAACGGAATCGCGATCGAGTTCGGCAATCGGAGTCAGACCTACTGGAGCATCTACAGCCTGCTGTCGTTCGCGCAGGCAACGAGTTGGGACGACTTCTGTCGCGACGCGCCGTAAGCGAGCGGCTAAGCCTTCGGCGAGATGACCACTCGGCGGAACGGTTCCTCGCCTTCGCTGTAGGTCTCAACGCCGTCGAAGTCCTTCAGTACGTTGTGAATCACCCGGCGCTCGTGAGCGGGGAGCGGGTCGAGCACCGCTTCCTGCTTCAACTTCACGACCTGAGTGGCGACCTGCACCGCGAGTTTCTCCAGCTTCTGCGTCCGGGCCGAGCGATAACCGCCGGCGTCAACCGTGAAGCGCACCCCATCGCCGTACTTCTGGCTGAACAGCGCATTCCCTAGGAATTGGAGCGAGTCCAGCACCGCGCCCTTTCGCTCGGTGATGGCGCCTTCGTCCGGCCCGGAGACACGCAAGTTGACGTACTTCCCGGTTAGGCTCTCCACCGACACGTCTGCCTGAAAGCCCGCCAGGGTGAGCATCGTCCCCACGAGTTCCCTTGCTTGCTCAGCGTCCGCTTCGGTGGCAATCACCGGCGTGCCCTGCGGCTCAGCGCGAGGGGCCGGGGCGGGCGTCGGTGGCTCCGGCTCTTCAGCGGCTTCTCGCGCC
>JBFMFD010000130.1:0-7313 GCA_040752255.1 Armatimonadota bacterium | reverse complement strand
GAATCACACTCCTGCGGCGCTCTGTGCCTCAGCGCGTCTTCGCCCGCCGCCGCGTGGCGAGGAGGGTGAGGAGGGTGGCGAGGCCGACCACCGTCCCAGGCTCGGGAACGGGAGACCACATCACGGCACGGCCGGCTCGATCCGCCTGCAGGTCCCTCGCATAGCCGATGATGTTCCCCCCGGCGTCGATGCCGTAAGCGATCGAGAACTCGCCGCTCCCGCGAAACTGAGCGGGGAGGAACTGGTGAAGGTTCAACATGCTCTCGGCGGTGCCGGACCATGCCGCCGCCCAACTGGTGCCTATTCCCTGCGCGATTCGCCCTACCTGTTGCGTACCGTTCGTGTCGAATAGACGAGAGCCGAAGCCCGCCGGATTCAAGTTGACGAAGGTCTCCGCGCTGCCGTGCCAGATGGCGGCTTGCGCCCCACCTGGTCCCCCCACCCACCCTGCCTGCTGACCGTTGGCGACTCCGTACACCTCGCCGCCGCTGAAGCCGGGCGGTGTCAGGTCAACGAAACTCTCTCGACTCCCGCGCCACAGGGCGGGGCGGATCTGACCGATCGCAGCCTGCCCCACCTGCACCTCTCCATCTGTGTCGTTCACCCAGCTGCCGAGGTAGGGGCCTCCCGGGTGGAGAAGCACCATGCTCTCAGGCGTCCCTTGCCAGCGGGCCGCGAGGCGAAAGTCGCGAGACTGGTTCACCCACCCCACCTGGTCCGTCAGGGAGAGGCCAAGGAGTTGGCTGTTGTCCCAACCCTTCGGATGCAGAAGCACCATGCTGTCCGCGCTGCCGCTCCACAGGGCAGCGAACACTCTTCCGTCGCCCGGCTCGACGAAGCCGGACTGCCTGCCTCCGATCACGCCCGTCATAAAGGACGCGCTCCACCCTTTCGGGTGAAGGTCAATCAGGCTCTCAGGCGTTCCCGACCAAAGCATAGCGTGTGAGCCGCCGCCGGTCTGAAGCGAGTTGTTATCGCCCACCTGTTGTCCATCGCCGATGGCTCTTCCGAACGACTCCTCAAACGGTACGCGGAAGGAGTGGAGCACCGTAACGCGGTACTCCTTTTGCGCCGCAGCCGAGAGCGCCGCTGCGCATAGGAAGCAACAGAGAGCAGGTCGCCACTTCATGCGATGAGTGTACAGGAGAAAGGTCATCATCGTGTGCCCTCGGGTGGGGAGCCCGGCGTTGCGACTCCCAAACCCGGCACTCATACTGGCAACTGTATTCCTCCACAGCTTGCTGTGGAGGGTTCCTCGGCGTTGACACGCTGCCTCCGCGCCCGGGGGCCGAAGGCTGGAAGAGTGGGCACGAGCGGGTCAGGCGCGAGCCGCGCAACCACTATTCGTGACCCAACGCAGCCCTCCCGCCGGTCGCCCTACTCCGCCGGGCCGCCGGCCTCGGCTGACTTCGCCCGCAGCCAAAGCTCGTCCCACTCTTCTGCAGACAGCTCACGCAGCGGTTTTCCTGCCGTCGCCTCCATCTCTTGAAAGCGGGTGCAGAAGCGGTTGACCATCCGCCGAAGCGCGTCCTCGGGTTCGATGCCGTGCCATCGGGCGATGTTCACAAGCGAGAAGAGCAAGTCGCCGAACTCCTCCTGCGCCCTCGCTTCGTCGCCCGAGCGAGTCGCGCGGAGGAACTCATCGCGTTCCTCGTCCACCTTCTTCCACACTTCCTGGACCGACGGCCATTCAAACCCGACGCGCGCGGCACGTTTGCTCACCTCGAAGGCGCGCAGCAGGCTGGGCATCGCGTCCGGAACGCCCTCGAGGATGCTCGCCTGCTCCTCACCACGCTCTTGCTGCTTGATGGCGTCCCAGTTGGCAAGCACCTCATCGGCGGTGTCCGCGCCGGCATCTCCGAACACGTGCGGATGCCTGCGCACCAACTTCTCTGATATTCCTGCGATCACGTCGTCAATGTCGTACATGCCCTCGATCGCGTCCATCTGCGCGTGCATCAGCGGCTGGAGCAGCAGGTCGCCCAACTCTTCACACAGTTTGTCGGAATCACCCGAGTCAATGGCGGCGAGGGTCTCGTAGGTCTCCTCGAGCAAGTGCTTCTTCAGGGTCTCGTGCGTTTGCGCTCGGTCCCAGGGGCAGCCGCCGGGCCCCAGCAGCCGATCCACGATCTCGACGAGGCCATAGAAGCCGTGCGCCCGCTCGCGCACCGCAGGCGGAACGAACACCGTGGTCAACGGAGTGAACTGAAGGTGATCAAGCTCGTGAAGCGGCACACGGGTAACGCTTTGCTCATCGGTTCCTGCCGCGTGCACAACGACGACCGGATGTTCCGCTTCAAAGAAGCGCATCAGCCGCAGCTTTGCGTTCGATGCAGCCTCTTTGCTGTCCACTTGATACACGAGTTGCGCGCTCCGTGGGTCAGGGAAGTGCCCCTCGGGGTCGTGAGCGTTCCAGGTCTGCAGCGAGTTCGAGAACGGTTCGCCGCACGCTTCGAGCGCAACCTCGATGAAGCTGGGTGCCGGCAGCATGGTGCACTCACGTTTGCGCGTGAGTCGGCGGACCGATTCCTCGCCGACGAGCGGATGACCAGGGACGGCGAACGCCGCTCCCTCCGGCAAGGCCGCGGCGCGCTCGGATATGCCCTCGTACAGTTCCTCGAAAGTGTCGGCTTTGTCATAGATGTCGTCGCACGTCTCGAAGGCGATTCCTTCCTCGATTAGGATCTTCGTACTGGGGTGGTGCTGCGTGCGCAGAAGGACGGCGCGCGCGGCCTTGAGCGCAGCGAGGTTTCGGTTCGGCAGACGCTCGCGCGCGCCGGGACCGAGTCCGACGACGAGCAGCGGGTTCAACGCGCTTCGTCGCCGCTTCGCGAGCGGAAGTAGTCGCGCATATAGCGCTCATAGAGTTCCTTCATCCCGGGGTTGCCGAATTCAATCTTCGCCCGGCGTCGCAGCTCGTCCAGGTCGTCCTGCAACCGGTTCTTGTTCCTGCCGATTTCGAGCATCAGCCGCTTGCGAATCGTCTCCTTGAGTTCCGGGGTCAGGGGCAGGACCTTGGTCTCCGTCTTGTTCTCGACGAGGTACTTGAGCCACGCGTCCTGCGATTGCACCCACTCGGTGGTCTTGCCCTTGTCTACGGTTGCGAAGAGGTCTTGAATGCGCTGCGGCAGGTTGGCAATCGGCACCTCCGGCAGGTCGCCCCCGATCGCTTTTGTGGCATCAACGGAGTACTGTTCGGCGACCTGCTCGAAGCTCTGTGCCTTGAGCGCTTCGTCTACAGCCCGCTTGGCGGGCTCATCTCTCACGACGATGACGCGCAAGTCAATGGTCGCGGGGAGTGTATACAGTTGTGGGTTGACCTTGTAATGCTCTTCGACGTCCTTGTCGGTGACGGTTACGCCGAGGGTAAGCAGTTTGAACTGGGCGAGGTCCACCGTCGCCCGAAGTTTCAGCTCCTCATCCGTGATTCCGAGGGCAGCCATCTCGGCGAACAGCGTTTCGTTGCCCTTCTTGCGTTCTTCAAACTCTTTATCAATTTCCGCCTGGGTGGGATAGACGCCCTTCGAGCGCGCCAACTCGACGATGAGTTGGTCGTTGATCATCCTCGCCAAGGTGATGAATCCTGGGGGCGCTTCGAGGAAGCCACCGCCGACCTCCATGTATACGCCGTTGATGAACTCCATCCGCTTCAGGTACTCGGCGCGTGTAAACACGCGGTCGTTCACCTTGAGCATCATCTGGCCGTCGCCTTGCGCCGCGGCGAGCAGCGGGAGGAGGGCGAGTGCAGTGAGAATCGTGCCTTTCTTCATGTTCGTTCAGAGTATATCCGGGTCGGGTGTCGAGGCGAAGATCTGTTGTCCAAAAGCGAGCGCCCCTTCTTTGGGGAAGGGGCGCTCCTGTCAGGAGGTGTCCAGTCGGCGCCGGGCGGCGGCTCCGCCACCGCGACACCGTTCAGCGACGGTTCTTTCCTTCTGACCAGTAACGAAACGCAGCGCCGAGACTCACCGAGCAAAAAAGCCGCGCTTGACGTTCGTCGAAGCACAGCCTTCCTACTCGGCGGCTGCATCGCCGCTCATGAGTTGTCGGCTCTTGCTTCGTCTACGGGGTTAGCTGACGGGCTCGGGCCAAGAGGTACCCTATCCACTTTGCGGAATTCGCCCCAGGAGTCTGGGTCCCCCGCTTTCCCGGTCTTGGGAAATTAGACGTCGCCAGCGGTTTCCCACCGGCGTTAGTAGTTTACCACATCCAGCCCCGCGAGGTTCCCGCTTTCGCGCCTCGGCGGCTACTTTTCATCCTCCTCCTCGTCACTTTCACGGTAGCTCCGCTCGAAGAGCTCCTTCAGGCGCAGCCTCTCCGCCTCTTCCTTGCGGTTCCGCTCCCATGCGGAGAGCGTCTCGTCGCCCCCACCTCGGCGGGTACCGACGGCGGGCAGCGAGACCCCTCCCTTGACCCAGAAGTGCGCTACAGCCAACGGAACAAGCGCGAACACGCTCAGCGCCGGAGTCCCCCAGCCGTAGCCGAGCGCGACGACCACGGCGGTGAACCAGCCGAGCCACTTTCCCTTGACGGGAATGACGAACCACAGCATCACCGTCGCCTCCGGGTATCTGGTTGCCCAGCCCACGATGATCGCGGAGACCGGGAGCGCAGCCGATGCCAGGCTCACCTCGAGCCGAAGGGCGGCGGCTCCAACCCAAAACGCGAGCGGCGCGGAAACCGTCACGCCCAGGAGCAGCCACCCGAATGTCCGCGTGCCCATCCCCCGCTCGAGCACCGGCGCGAAGTAGTAGATCCCAAGGAACACGAACAGAGCCAGCCAGATCGCGTCGTACGGCCAAGCGAAGGCGTAGGTGACCAGCGACCACGGCTGCGACCACGCCGTCCGGGTGGCGAATGCCGTGCTCTCAAACAGACCCCTGCCGGCGCCGCCCGAGGTGAGAAAGAACAGCAGGAAAGCGGCGATCTCCAGGGTGAGCAGGCTGAATGACAGCGGCGCGCCCGTCCTGCGGAGACGGGAGAGGAGTTGCTGCAGCGGAGAGGTGCCTGCCATAATTTCGAGTCGAATCGGGTATTTTCTGCCTGGCGTGTACCGTCTTATAGGATAGGAGGCACTTCGGTGGCATCCTCAGCCCTCTTTAGGGTACACGTGGGACAGAATACCAAAGGTAGGCCTGATGGCAACGAAAGACGAATTCGTTTCGAAACCGCCTCTCCTCGGAGATGGTGAGTTGGTCGAGCGCGCGCAGAAGGGACAGGTCGCCGCATTCGAAGACCTGTTCGAGCGCCATCGGGACCGGGTTTACACCATCGCGCTCGCCGTGCTCGGCAACCCTGCTGATGCGGTGGACGTCGTACAAGACACGTTCCTCCGAGCGTTCAAGAAGCTTCATCGCTTCCGGAAGGACGGTGCGGTGAGCGCCTACCTGTATCGCACCGCCAGGAATGCCGCGATTGATGTGTTGCGCTCGAGGAAAGGGGTGCACACCACTTCACTCGACGAAGCCGACGGCTCGCCCAAGCCGATTCCCGACCCCGGAGATACACCGGAGCAAGCGTTCCGACGGCGGACGAATGAAGAGGCGCTGGTGCTCGCCGTCTCGCAACTTTCGGAGGAGCACCGCGCCGTCCTCGTGATGCACCACATCGAAGGATTGCCGGTGGAGGCTATTGCCAAGGAGTTGCGGATTCCCGCCGGGACCGTGAAAAGCAGGTTAGGACGCGCGAGAGAAGCGCTTCGTCGCAAACTTCTGGGAACAGTTGACCTCGGCTGACGTATTTGATGGACGGAGACGTGTTGAATTGCGCAACCGTTCAACAAATCATTGCCGAGGCAGCGAACGCGGGAACAACCTGGAACAACCTCAGGGCTGATGTCCAGTGGCACGTTCAAGAGTGCGCTGAGTGTGCGGAAGTGTACTACGGCCACCTGACCACCTGGGAGTGTTGGCACGTTCGCTCGTACGCCGAGCGGTTTGGCGTCTGCACACCGGCGGAATTGCCGGCTGGGGCGCGCCGGCACCTGGACAATTGCGACGAGTGCGACCGGATGCTCCGTCAAAGCGAGCAAGTGGGAAGGATGCTGTCCGGCGCGATACTGAGCGCTCAGGCGATCGCTTGTCCGGCATTCAAGCCGGAGATGATGCGGCGACCGATGACGTGGAAACTCGCCGTTGCGTTGGCGGTGGCGGCGTTCTCGCTCGGGCTGCTTGCACTCTCGATGTACCGAACCGCCGAACGCTGGGGTTGGCTCTATTCTCCCGAGCCTGTGCCTGCGTCTCATTGCGCCGACTGCCCGGACTGCGATGACGGCAAGCACCAGGCTGCGGTAAAGTAGCCGGCGATGCCCCTGCTCGCTCTCGTTCGCCACGGCGAATCCATCTGGAACGCCCAGAATCGCTTTACCGGCTGGATTGACGTGCCGCTCTCTCCGAACGGAGAGGAAGAGGCACGCCGTGCCGGGCGGGTGGTGAAAGCGCGGGCGTTCACCTTTGACGTCGCCTACACGAGCGCCCTAACACGCGCACAGCGAACCCTCGACTTGATGCTCGAGGAGATGGGAGCCTCGCTCCCGATTATCCGCGACCAAGCGCTCAACGAAAGGATGTACGGCGACCTGCAAGGATTGAACAAAGACGCCATGCGCGAGCGCTACGGAGAGCACATCGTGCACCTGTGGCGGCGCAGTTACGACATTCCGCCACCCAACGGCGAGTCGCTGAAGGACACCGCCGCGCGAACGCTGCCGTTTTTCGAGCGAGCCATCATGGGCGACATCCGCGACGGGCTGAACGTGTTGGTGGTGGCGCACGGTAACAGCAACCGCTCGATCGTGATGCAGCTCGAGTCGCTCACGCCGCAGCAGGTGCTCGACTTGAACCTCGAAACCGGGGTACCCTACGTCTACGAACTCGACCGGGAATGCCGCGTCCTCTCCAAGGACGTGCTTCCGCTCGGCGAGTGAACCACGCGGGGGCGGATGGGTGCTGGTGTGCCCTCCGGTCTTCAAAACCGGTGTGACTCGCTTGCCGGGTCAGGTGGGTTCGATTCCCACACGCTCCCGCCAACACCGGCACGACCCCATCGGGTAGAATGCTGGCCGGCGATAGGCGCAAGCGAGGCGGATACAGGAAGAGCCTCGGCGCTGCGAAGGGGAGCAGCGCACGAAAGGAGTCGCCCCGCGCCGATGCCGATGGAGTGGCTATGGCTTACCGACCGACACGATACGAACAGGTCATGAAAGCCTCGGAGTGCTTCGATGTCCGAGCGCGAAAAATCTTCGGTGGAATGGGCGTCTACACGGGTGAGAAGATGTTTGCCATCCTTCTGGATGACGTCGTCAGCTTTAAACTCTC
>JBFMFD010000129.1:0-7356 GCA_040752255.1 Armatimonadota bacterium | reverse complement strand
TATGGATGCGGTGAAGGCGACTGCGGATCGTCCCAACCGGAGTGTCGAGCATCTCGGCGATGTCCTGGTAGGCGATGCCCTCGATGTCGGCCAACACGACCAGAAGCCGCTGTTGGGGGGAGAGGGAACGCAGCGCGCGCTCCATCGCCTCGCTTAGGGCGGACCGCAGCAGCGTCTCTTCGGGGTTCTCCCGCTCGTCGGCGGTGTCCAGATAGACCTGGTCGTCCGCGCCGTCCGCCTGCAACGGGACGTCGTACGAGACCGTCTGCACGCGGCGTCGGCGATAGCGGAGGAGATCCAAGAAAAGCCGCGTCACGATGCGAAAAATCCAGTTCTCGAACGGTTTCGAGGCTTCGTAGCTGTCAAAACTCCGATAGGCGCGGAAATACGCCTCTTGGGTCAAGTCCTCCGCGTCAGCTCGGTTGCCGGAGAGGCGGTACGCCATGTTGTACACCTTCCGGTAGGTTCGGCGCATCAACTCGTTGAAGCGCGCCTCGTCGGTCTCCTGCATCGTTCCAGCGGTACTTTGCATCTCTGTGCGCGGGAGGGCTCCCGCATACGGTTCAACAATTTCGAGGCCGAAGCGGTTCCCAACGTCCGCCCCGCTACCCAGGCAGGGCGGAAGACCTGGGCGCCCCCGAGAAAAAAGCGAGGGTCGAAGGGTGAGCCACCTTTCGGCGGCGCCGCAACGACCCCCGGAGGACATGCGCACTTCTTTTGACGCCGGATACCCTCCCGGCGTTTCATCTCGGGGGCAGGAGGCGTAGAAACCGTATAATCCGGGCGAATGCGCGCTGAATGGGCTAACCGAATCTTCTTTGTCCTCGTCTGCACGGGGCTTTTTGTTGCCGCCTACATCGGCGTGCACCACCTGTCGGGCGTCAGCCCCCCATGTGGCGAGGCGCAGGGCGGCTGCGACGAGATCGCCAAGCCCAAGAACAGCATGTTCCTCGGCATCCCGATTGCCCTGTTTGGCGCCGCAGCGTATTTTCTGCTTGCTCTGATGTCCTTCGCGCGGGGAGTGATTGGCCCGGAACGCTCACCCAGATTGGGGATGGCGATGTGGCTGCTCACAGCCATCGGAACCGCCGTGTCGATCGGCTTGATCATTTGGGGCGTCAGAATTCTTCACGCCACCTGCGTGTGGTGTGTCGTGAGCGCCGGCGCGATGACCGCCGCGTTCCTCGTGCAAACCTATTGCATGATGCAATCCGGGGCTGGGGCGCGACCTATGAACTACACCGCCTACGTAGCGATCTTCGCGCTTTCGGTCGCCGGCTCGCTCGGGTTCGGTTACGCCAGCCTGAACAAGATTCGCCAGGAGAACAGCGGCGTCGTCTTCACGGGGGATCGGTCGCAGGAGGAGCTCCTTCGCCTCATCCTGGGAAAGGAGCGCATCGTGTACGGCAACCCCGACGCGCCGATTACCATCGTCGAATTCTCCGACCTCTTCTGCCCGGTTTGCGCCACAGAGCACGTCTGGATGAAGCAGCAATTGGATGGCCCGCTGAACGGGAAGGTGCGGCTGGTGTTTCGGCACTTCCCAATCCAGTCGCTGCACGCCTTTGCCCGGCACGCGGCCGCGGCTGCGGAACTGATCCGCGAGCGGCACCCCGACAAGTTCTGGAAATTCATCGACACCTTCCTCGCGGCGCAGGGCGACGACGACATCATCACGATTCTACAAGTGGCGGAGGCGACCGGGGTGCCTCAGAGCGAAATTGACGCGATGTTCAAGGACCGAGAAGTGCTGAGGCAGTACCTTCAACCCGTTGCCGATGACCTGACAGACGCAAGCGCGCTCGGTGTCCAGAGCACGCCTCATTTCTTCGTCCTCTTGCCTCAAGAGGAGGGAGGAGTCAAAGTGCTCTACGCGACAGGTGGCCTCATCCGCGACACGATCGAAGGCGCGGAGTTCCAGGCTGCCTTGAGGCGAATTCGGTAGAATAACAGCCTGCCGATGCCTCCACGACCCAGAGTCCTCGTCGCCATGTCCGGCGGAGTTGACAGCAGCGTCGCCGCCGCGCTGTTGCTCCGGCGCGGCTACCAGGTGGTCGGCGTCACCATGCAGATTTGGCAGCAGAGCCAGACCGACCCCCGCCACGCAGGCTGTTGCTCGCTTGGAGCAGTAGAGGATGCCCGTCGAGTCGCGCGCGCCCTCGGCATACCGTACTACGTACTCAACTTCCGCGAAGAGTTTCGAAGGCTCGTCATCGAGGACTTCCTCGACGAATACAGCCAGGGGCGAACACCCAACCCCTGCCTCGAATGCAACCGCTCGATCAAGTTCGACCACCTCGTCAAGAAGGCAGATGAAATCGGATGCCCGCTCCTCGCCACCGGGCACTACGCGCGAACGAGGTACGACGAGCGATACGGCCGTTGGCGCCTGCTGCGGGCGAAGGCTGCCGCCAAGGATCAGTCCTACGCGCTCTACATGCTCGACCAGCCGACGCTCGCCCGCGTCCGCTTCCCACTTGGCGATTTGCCGGACAAGGCGGAGACGCGCGCCATCGCGAGGGACCTCGGTCTGCCCGTCGCCGAAAAGCCCGACTCGCAGGAGATCTGCTTTGTCAGCGAGGCGGGCGGATATCGAGAGTTTCTGCGCGCCAACCGCCCGGGCGCCGAGCGAGAAGGCGAGATCGTGGACACGCGGGGGCGCGTCCTCGGAACGCACGCCGGCGTGGCGCACTACACCGTGGGGCAGCGCAAGGGCTTGAGGCTCAACGTAAACGGTCGGCCGTTGTATGTCCTCCGCGTCGAGCCGAGGACGAACAGGGTCGTCGTTGGGTCGGACGACGCGCTCTACACAAGGGAGGTGCGCTTCCTCGACGAACTGCGCAGCGTTACGCGCAAGACGAGAGTCGAAGGGAAGATACGATACAACATGCCGCCCGCTCGCGCAACGCTCTTCCCGGGCGAGGTTGCTCGCGCCGTGTTTGACGAGCCGGTGCGAGCGGTAACTCCCGGCCAGGCTGCCGTGCTCTATCGTGGCGGTGCAGTCGTCGCCGGAGGCCGCATCCTCGGCGGAGGAGAGGGTTGACGGCGATCCTCTGGCTGTCCATCGTTGCGCTCGTTGCTGCAGCGCTGGTGACGCTCGCTAGGGCTGTTGAGCTGTTGGATTCGCTGACGCGGGTTGTTGGAAGGCTTGGCGCGCTGCAGGAGCGGGCGGACTCGGCGCTCGAGGCGGAGGTTGTGCCGCTGCTCGAATCGGTGGATGCGGTGCGGGATGCCGGCGAGCGGCTCCGGCTGCAGACGCTCGGGCTTGCCGCTCGGCTTGCGCCGACCGCCCCGGCCCCTCACCCTCTCTCGGCGAAGGCGCTCGCGGCGGCGGGGCTGGCAAACGTGTTCCTCAGCTTCGCCTCACGCGGCGGCAAGCGCGAGCAGGCCTAGCCCCCCGCGTCAGGCACGCCGACGCCCACTGGATACGCTTGGCCCCTTCGCTCGCTCCCTCCTTGCACCCTCCGCAGCAAGCTGTGGAGGGATATGGTTTGCCTCCTTCCGTTTTTACGTTCGTAGAGTCGTGTGGCACGGACAGATTCGTCTCGGGCGTTGGTGCAGCCGAGGGATGGGTGCCGAATCTGTCCGTGGCACCCGAAGCTAGGAAGACGGGACGAATCTGTCCGTGAGATGCGGACACCCTGATCTCGAGACGGGTGCAAAGGATAGGCGGCCTCCGGCTCTCGCAGGACGGACGCTTGGAGGGCCTCTCCTCGGACGTGTCCAACAGCGTACAAGCCAAATGGACGCGCCCGTGCCATGCAGTATTGCCGCCACATCGTCGCCACGCGCGGGCGTGGGTGGGGAGGCGCATACGCGCCGCCCCACCGCACACTCGATGTCGCCGCAACCTCAGTTCACGTAGAACCAGACTCCGTAATCGAAGATTACAGGGTTCGGCTGGAGAGACGTGAAGTTTCGATGCGTGATTCGAACCTTCACACGCCCCGTCGAAGTGATATATGGGTCAGGATCGCACGGAGCGGCAACCGTGATCATCTTCGTGAGGCGCTCCTCTTCCGTCATCGCTGCAACTCGCTCGATGTCCAATTGCTCGTACGAGTTTTTATCCCAGTTGTATAACTCGATCGTCTGGAGAATGTTCAACTCTGCAACGAACACGGCCAGCCGGAAGGCAAGCTCGGTCGCGCCAGCCGGCACAGACCCCTCGAGCACGATTTGGGATGGAACGATCGCAGATGTATCAGGCGCGACGGAGAAGCGATTGGCGTCAATTGCAGCGAACGCGGAGACGCTACCGCTGCCCGTGCCGGCGGTCACGGTGACGGCGTCCGGGGAAGCCGCCTGTGCCTCGGGCTTGTACAGCAACGTGCCGTAGTCGATCTGGCTGCCTTCCGCCGCGTATTGCCCGGTTACCAGCGCCTCGCCGGCGCCGTGCACGGTCACCGCCTTGCCTTCATCAGGGCCGCCAGTCGCCTTGACGGCAGCCCACCGCTCCAGCCAGGTGTCGAACGTGCTGACGCCGTACGCCACGGTCAGGTAGTCCGGGTTTGCGCTCGAGGCTTCCGACCACCCGGCAATGTACGCGTTGCCCTTGCCGCGAACGGCGATGGCAAGAGATTTGTCGTCGAATCCTGCCCGATTCAAGCGCTTGGGCCATTCGTCGAGCGCCAGTGCGCCGCTTGCGGCGAGGAGTGCGACCGTGCCGTAGTCGGTCGCGGATGTGGTGACGTCTCGGTCTTGGTCAACGTAGCCGGTGATGAACACCCGCTTCGCGTCGCAAGCCGCGTCGAACTCCAGCCCGATTGCCAACGCCTCGTCGTGTCCGAGCATCCGTTCATTGAGCGAGTTGTTAGTAAGAATCACTCCCCACCGCTCGGTACCCGACGACGTGTAGGACACGGCCGCCATGTCGAGATCTACCTCGCCGATGTCGTCGTTTCCATCCACGCTGCCGCAGATGTAGATGTTGTCATCGTAGTCAATCACAAGGTCGTATGGGCGATTGAACTTCTGGTTCGGGTTGCTCGGAAAGTCTCTATACGCGGGCAAACCCCAGGTTTCCGCTCCCGAAGCGGACCACTGGTAGGTTCGCCATGAGACCAAGGCGTTGGTGCTGTTGACGGTGGCCCAACCGGTTCCCACGACTCGCCCTGCCGAATCCACACCGATGGCTTTGCCTTCATCGGCGGCGTCGTCGGCGTCAACTTCCACGGGCCATCCCTGGCGCAACGTCACCGTGCCCGGGTTGTCCTGGTCTTGGTCGAAGACGATGACCTTCCAGTCCGTGTCCGTTTCGCTGGCGACAACCGTGCCTATAACATACACGTTACCGGCGGCGTCAACGAAGAGGTCGGATGCGGTCTCGTCGCGCGTGTCCGTCGTGCGGATCGCGCCAAAGTGGAAGCCGGGACCGCTCGTCCAAATGGGCTCGCCGTCCGACGAGCGGTGTTTGATCACGACGAAGTCCCTGTTCGTGCCGTTGCCGGCGGACGTGCCGAGGACGATAACGTTCCCCAGCGCATCCACGTGGATTCGCACAGCCTTGTCGTCGCCTCCCGCGGGACCATCGTACGGCCGGAACCACTTGAGGGTACCGTCACGGTCGTACTTCACGGTGACCATGTCCAGGCCCTGGTTGAGCGAGCCGCTGTCGGCATAACCGGTGATGTACACCGATCCGTACACGTCGGTTGCCACGTCAACCGCGACGTCGGGACCGTTTTGGTAGTTGAAGTTGCGGAACCAGGACTCCGTGACCTGGCTTTGACTGGTCGAAGCGGCGAGCAATACACCCGCCAAGCCGACGATTCGATGCATTTGCCTTGTTCTCATGAGTTGTCCTCCTTATTTTGGTTTGCTTTCCGTCGCATAGCAGCAACGAAAACCGTTTCTATCAGGGTCGCTACTTCACCTTCACGATTTGGAATCCATTGACGTACGCGTACGGGAACTCGCCCGTAGTCCTGATCTCCAACCGCCCCGCGACAACGGCCCGGTGCACGGTGTGCGTGATGCCCCTTCGGAACTGCCAGTCGCTGGGCAAGGGACCTGTGGACAGCTGAGGGTTCTCCGTTTCCGCATCCGGCACCGTCACCGCAACTGGCACGTGTCGCGGGATCGGCCTAACTGCGTACGTGTAGATCTCGTATAACCCGGGCCGGAGACCGTCGAAGGTGTAGACCGTCAACGATGGGGGTGGCATGATCTGGTGTGGGGCGAACGGCGGTCCGATGTTCGCCGCGTCGCCCATCAGCAGCCAGAAGTCGTCGTTGACCTCGCCTAGGCTCCAACGAGGATTCGCCCATCCTCCGCCCGTACCGACCCCCCCCCAAGCGGTGTAGGTCGCTCCTGTCCACCGCCCGGAGATGTCCTGCAGCGGGATCGGCCCGCGCGCGAGGATGTAGACCTGGTTCCACAGCCCGGGCTGCTCCGCCGCTGCGCCAAACGACGGCCGCGGGACACCCGTGGGCGATGGTGGTCCGGGAAAGAACAACCCGTCCAAATCCACGTTGAAACTCTGCGGGGCGGCGGTGCCCGCTACGAGGCTCGCGCAGGCCGCCAGAACTGCATTCAGCCAAGTCTTCATTGTCTTACTACTCCTTCTCGCCCATCAGTCTATCCGATCCTGTTCCAAGATGCAAGACTTTTTGTGCGTCTACCCGCCACAAGGGCGGCCGATAGCACACACCGAGCCGTAGACATCCGTCGCTACATCCACGGCGACGTCCAAGCCCCCGGCGTAGTCGAAGTTCTCGAACCAGGCTTCCGTGACCTGGCTCTGACTGGTCGAAGAAGCGAGCGCCATGCCCGCAATTGCAACTGCTATTACTGCATGATTCAGTTTCATCTTGAAATGCCTCCTGTCGTTGATTGGTTGTCTCTCCGCCGCAGCATTGCGGCAGAATTCGTTTCTTCTAGTCCTACTTGATCCTCACGAGCTGAAAGCCGTTGATGTGGGCGTAGGGGAACTCTCCCGTAGTTCTCACCTCGATCCGACCATCCGGTGTACGAACCCGATGCACAGAGTGGGTAACCCCCCTCCGGAACACCCAGTCCAGTGGCATGGGGCCGGTGCACAGCTGTGGGTTCTCAGTTGTGGAGCCGGGAACGGTGATCTGCACCGGCACGTACCGAGGCGGCGGAGCAGGCAGAACCGCATAGGTGTAGACGTCATAAAGCCCCGGTTCCAGGCCGTCAAAGGTGTAGATGGTTAGCGGCGGCGGCGGCATGATCTGGTGGGGGGCGAACGGCGGACCGACATTCGCCGCGTCGCCCATCAGCAGCCAGAAGTCGTCGTTGACCTCGCCCAGGCTCCAACGAGGATTCGCCCATCCTCCGCCCGTGCCGATACCTCCCCAAGCGGTGTAGGTTGCTCCTGTCCACCGCCCGAAG
>JBFMFD010000128.1:0-7463 GCA_040752255.1 Armatimonadota bacterium | reverse complement strand
CGGGCGCCCAACAAAGAACAGCACTCCTTCGGTACTCAAAAACGCCGAAGCGAACAACTCAGGCCTCTTCCCGACACGGTATAGGTCCACGCCCGCCACGAGCGACAACTCGGTCGCCGGGTTGTACTGGAGACCGATGCGGATCGTCGGGCCAAGAATCGCGTCCGGAGCAGAGAACGACAAGCCGCGAAACTCGGACGAAAGGAAGTCGCCAACCAAGCGATAAAGGCGAGCCTCGAGCAACGCGCCACCGTAGTGACCGGTCGGCAACGCGACCACATGGGCTACATGGAACGCCTCGACCAGTTTGTCCGTGTCCTCGGGCAGGATGACGTCGTCATACAGCGCGCGAACGATCAGCATCCGCTCGCCGAGGTCGCTTCGCGCGTGCGTCAGCGGCTCGACAGGTCGCATCGCCGCGCGCAACTCCTCCAGGCTGACGCCCCTTGCCTGCAGTTGACCTCGCAACTGCGTCGTAACCGTGCTCGTCCAGATGATGTGCGGAAGGTCTGCGCCCGCAAGCAAGGAGGCGTTGGCGACCACGCGGTCGTCCACCGCGTACACGAGCGATGAGAGAATGCCGCCGAGGCTGGTCCCGACTGTCGCGATGCGGGTGGCGTCTAAGTCTCCCTGCGTCTGGAGGTAATCCATCAGCCGACGGCAGTCCAGGACCGCCTGGGCGACCGTGCGCGCGAGGAACAATGGTTCGGGGCGGAGAGCCTCCAGCCCGCTCTCACCGGATGACTGCGCCCGGCCCAGGTGATACGGCAGCGTCAGCACCGCCACCGCGATGCCGCGCCGGTTGAGTTCCGCGGCCATGCGCTCCTCGAACCGCAGGTTCACCGCACCGAAGAAGTGCAGCAGGATGGCGACCGGCATCGGCCGGGCCGCATCTCGGGGGCGGTACACCACAGCCTCCACGGTGTTGTTCCTGGGCGACTCGGTGAGCACAGGCGATGGGAAGCGCACGAGGGAGACCACCTGGTCCGCCCCGCTCGGCCGCGGGATGACCGTCCACGCGACGCCCTCGCTCGGCGGAGGCTGGCGGATGTCCGGAACCTGCCCCTGCGCGGCTGCGGCGCCGGAGTGGAGCGCGTTGAGCGCGCCGAGGGAGATGCCGAGCAGAATCCATCCAAGCCGCAACCGACCACTCATGCGCGGCACATGGTACCGCTTGGCTGGCACCGACGGAGGGGCATTAGTGCCCACCCGCCTGTCTACCCGCCCGGATGGTACGACTGGTAAAGCATCCACACGAGATCGCCGGGCGCCTCGAACAAGGTGAACAGCATCGAGCCGTCGTCCTCCACGCCCTGTGTGAACTTCACACCCCTCGACTTCAATTCGGAAACGGTTGTGTGGATGTCATCGCATCGAAACATGGGCAGCATCCAACCCGAAGGAGGCTCGTCGCCCCGCTCCGACGTGGGATAAGCGCCCAGGTCCGCGGTCGAGACCTCGAACAGCGGCCAACCATCGTCTCCATCCCGGAAGGGCAGGCGGAGCTTGTCCCGCAAGAACTGGGTCAGCGCCTCGTCCTTACGGGAATAGACCATGAGATGCATGCCGGTGATCATTGCCTCTCAGATTACCGCGCGTTGAGAAACGCGCCGCCGACCACCTGCGGACCGGCAACCGGCGCAACCGATGCTGACCTGGCTGCGATTCATCAAGGGGCACGGAGGGGCCGAGCCACCCACAACGCCGTCACAGGAGTGAGGGGCTGAGGCGGCTGAACGCACGACGGACGGCACTCGCCGCTGCCGCCTGCCTGACCCGGTCGGCATACCCCGCCGGCTTGGCCGTGGCGGCAATGGTCCTTCTCCCCGACGGCAAGGCGGCGGGCCGGCGGTATCCGCAGTTTGACAAGAAGGGTCGTTAGCGCCCGCCCGGAAGGCGGAACTCGGGGCCGCGCAGGCGATCCCATGCCGCTCGCTGCTCGGGCGTCAGCAATTCGAGGATCTTCGCGTCCAGCTCGGCGCGCGCCTTCTGAACCCGCTCGCGGAGCGCTTGCCTATCTGGAGGGTTCGCGTCAGCGCGGGGAGCCATCGCTTGAGCGAAGCCGCGCACCATCTCGGCAATCTTCTGCGACTGCTCCTGCGTAAGCCCAACCCGCCGCGCGACATCCGGGCGTGCCATCGCGACCGGGCCGGCAACCCACAGAAGAATCTGCTCGAATCGCCCCCGCTGCTCGGGGGTCAGGATGGTCGCGACCTCGCGGAGAGCGGCGTCGTTAAGTGCGCGGCGGCGCTCCGGTGTTGCGTCGCCGCCGGGCCGCGCCTTTGCCAAGATCTCTCGAATCTTCTGGCTCTGCTCCTCGGTGAGCTGCAGCTCCTCTCGGACCGCGGGGAGCGTGATAATCGCCAGGGGGTTCATCTGCAGGAGGTCGAGCGCAGGCGGCCGATCCTCGGGCCGCCCTTGCCCCGCGCCTCCTCGCTCCAAGCCCGAGCCTGCACCTTGTGCAAGCGCAGCGCCCGCAATCAACAGCGCGAGGGAAACAGACATCACGAATCGCCTCATGCCCGAACATACGTAGCGTGTGCAAGAATGTTCACCCGTTGACGACGCGGCGCCGCGCGTCTAACCAAGTGAGCATGGACACGGTGGACTACCCGATTCCGCTGACCCGCGCGCAGGACTCCTTCGCCGCGTACCCGTCGCGCGCACCGATAACCGAGGGGCGGAGGGTTACGGTCAGCGGTGATCGGTTGCGTGCCGGCGCCGAGGACCTGCGGCTGTTTGGGGTGAACGTCGGCCCATCCGACCTTGACCATCGCGGAGCGTTCCAGTTCCTCGCCTCGCTGGGCGTGAACGCGATTCGCGTGAACCTGCCGTTTCGCGTCTATGGGCCCGACGGAGATCCTGCGCGGCCCGGCGTCGCACCGCTCGAACTCCCAAGCCAGGTTCTTGACCGCCTCTGCAAGCAGCAGCAACTGTGTGAGGAAGAGGGAATCTACATCCTGCTTCGGGACCTCGCGCTCGGACTGGGCGAGCCGTATTACTCCGCCGAGGACGCCGCCGCCTTCGGCATCAGGAACACGCGAGACTCGTGCGTTCTCGGCTTGTGGCATCCCGGCGTGCGTGCGCTGGTGATGGAGAGACTCAAGCGGTTGGTGCAGCACGAGAACCCGTACACCAAGCGCCCGTTCGGCGCCTCTCCCGCGCTGCTCGGCATCCAGTTGACGAACGAGGTCGGCTGGTTTCTCGCCGAGCCGCAGCGCGACGGCGGCCTCATCATGTCCCGGTGGCGTCGCGCCACAGCCCGGACGCGAGAGCGCATCAGCGAGGCGATCGGCGTCGAGGGAGACCTGCTCACTCTCGATGGGCAAGAGCGCGTCATGCGACTGGCAGGCGCGTCCAAGGAGGCGCACGTCGAAGCGCGCGACCTGCTCCGCTCGCTGCTCGGCTCGAAGCGTCCGCTCCTCGTGGCGGACAGCGCGCCAATGGCAGGCCCTGCGGCGTTTGAAGCGTTCCAACCGTGCGACGCGTACGGCTGGAACGTCTACCCTGCGTTCGGCGACCCCGGCGAGGTGAACGGGCCGATTCTGCCGTACGACCTTTCGCGAGAGCCGATCCTGGATCGCCTACAGGTTCGCCTTGCGGATAAGCCGACGCTCATCACGGAGATCGGCGCGAAGCTGGCGCCGGGCGGGTTCAGTCGCTTGATTGCCGACGTAACGGTGCGTTGCGCTCGTTTCGGCTATGCGGGACTGTTCTTTCCCGAGATGTATCGCCCCCTGTTCGGGCCGGAGTCGCGGCTGCCCCGCTTCCTCGAAAGCCGCGCGCCGCAGTACAACTTCGACATGAGCACGGACCCCGGCGCGCTTGTCGCCTTCCAGGCGTGCGCGCCGATCTTTCGAAAGCGGCTCGTCCCGGGAGCTCCACGAACGATTCGCGTTCGAGATGCCGCTCGCTCGCTCGTCGGCGTCGTTCTCTCGCGGGGTAGGCGCCTCGAGGACATTCACGAACTTGCCTACGACCTTGCGCCCGACTTCAAGGCGCAGCTCGGGTCGCTTGGCGTGGTGGTTCTTTTGCAGCCGAGTGCGTCTCGGAGCGTTGTCTCGTCGGACGGGTCCGACAGGTCCGACAGGTCGGACGGGTCGGACGGGTCGGACGGGTCAGACAGTAGTGGCTGCGTACAGCCGCGGCACGTGCGCTGCGGCGACGTCGAGATCGAGTGGGAGACCTTCCCCTCCGAGCCGGAGCGAGATTGTCTGCTGATTCGCGTGCCGTGGTCCGACGGGAGGGCGCTCATCGTCGTTGTTGGTCGCTCTATGCCGACCCCGGCGGAGCAGACGCTCCGAGCCGGGATGGCGCGCCTCTCGGGGCTGCGCAAGTACACATGGCCGGACCCACGGACCGGTTACGGGGAGAAGCAGGTGGTGCGCCGTCCCCTCGGGCCGGACGCGCGCATCCGGGGGCGGGTTTACGTTGTCGAGCCTTCCGGTGGGCGCGGCAGGGAGGTTGAAATCGCCGACCCAACCTCGTGTTACTTGCCGACGTCGGGCATTCGATTCTTGGAGGTCGAAGCTTCGACGGAAGCCGCATCGTGCCGTGCGGCTGCTCCGTCAGGTAGATAGCGAGGATGCGCTGCGAAGACTGCCGAAGATTCAACGCCGAGAGCGGGGCATGCCGAGACGGGAAGGTGAACCCCCGCAGCATGTCGGACGCCATCGAGGTCGCCCAGGCGTTCGGGCCGCGCGCTGTGTGCACCATGAACGAGTTCCGCGAGCGACTGCTGGACATCCGAGCAGGCGCGCCGTTACCGGGGCGACCGGAACGGCGACCCGGCGGGCGACGCCGGTGGACAGAGTGGGAGTTGCGGTAGGGAGCGCAGCAGCGCGTGGGCACGTAAAGAGAAATACAATATGAGCAAAGGGAACCTGATCGGACTGATCATCGGCTTGGCGCTGTTTGGCGTGTTGGCGTGGTTCCTGCGCGCGGCGCCAGACGCCGGCTCGGAGCGAACGCCGCCCGCCGAGCGGCTTGTGAAGATTGGCATCAATGGATACTTCGACGAGCCTCCGCCCCCCGCTGAGTGGGCGAAGTTCGAAAGAACCATCTTCACGACGGCATCCGGGTTGTATAGCGACCAGGACGTGAAGGCGAACGGCAACACCTGGCCCTCCGCAAAGTACCCCGACAACTCCTTTCCGATCGACCTGAAGCCACGCAAAGGTGACTACGTTGACCCCGTGCTGCTCACCCGCGCAGATCCTAAGCGCAGTTGGGTTGTGAACGGTGAGACCTACTACTTCGCCTGCAACCAGTCCATCGAGGAATGGGTTCTAAGAGCGCGCAACTTCCCCGGCCGAATCCGCCCAGCTTCCGAGTTCATTCAGGACTGAGACCCGCCGATTTCATAGCCGCTCACTGCGGCTATCGCCTCGCAGGTGATTCACAGGTAGGCGGGGGATTGCTTGCGCCTGGCGAGGTCCACCCAGCGGAGCACGAGCAAGGCGACGAGCAGCACGAGCGCTCCAATGATCCCGATGCGCCCCCAACCCGGACCAAACAGATTGCCGAAGAGCGCCGCGGACAGCGCAAGCGCGAACAGCGCACGCAACACCCAAAGAATCGCTTTCATGTTGAATACTACGCTCGGAGGCTTCCTTCGGCACCGCGATCCTGTGCTCCAGCCTCGGTTTGGACTGCGGGTTGAAACGTGAACTCACCATCCTTGTAGTCCACGACCACGTTATCGCCGTCCTTGACCTTACCCTCGAGAATGTGCTTTGCCAAAGGGTTGAGGATCATCCTCTGGATCGCGCGCTTCAGCGGGCGGGCGCCGTAGGATGGGTCGTATCCTTCGAGGGCGAGCTGCTCGCGCGCTTTGTCGGTGAGCCGAACCTCGATCTTGCGCTCGCGCAAGCGATCGCTCAGGCGTTCGAGTTGGATGTCCACGATACGCTTGATGTGCTCTACGCCAAGCGGATGGAACACCACGATGTCGTCAATTCGGTTGACGAATTCGGGTCGGAAGTATTCCCGCACCTTCGAGAGCATCCGCTCCTTGACCTGCTCATCGGTGCCGATCGGCACATCGCCGAACTCGGCTGACCCGAGGTTGCTCGTCATGATGACGACGGTGTTCCGGAAGTCAACGGTACGCCCCTGGCCATCCGTGAGGCGTCCGTCGTCGAGCAATTGGAGCAGGACGTTGAACACCTCTGGGTGCGCCTTCTCGATCTCGTCGAGCAGCACAACGCTATACGGTCTGCGCCGAACGGATTCCGTGAGCTGTCCGCCTTCCTCATAGCCGACGTAGCCCGGGGGCGCGCCAATGAGCCTCGACACGTTGTACTTCTCCTGATACTCGCTCATGTCGATGCGCACCATGTTTCTTTCATCGTCGAAGAGGAACTCCGCAAGCGAGCGCGCCAACTCGGTCTTGCCGACGCCGGTTGGGCCGAGGAAGAGGAAGGAGCCGATCGGGCGGTGCGGGTCGGCGATACCCGAACGGGAGCGCCTGACCGCGTCGGCGACTGCTCGAATCGCTTCGTCTTGCCCAACTACTCGCTGGTGGAGCCGCTCCTCCATCTTGAGCAACTTCTCCATCTCTCCCTCGACCAAACGGGAGACTGGAACGCCCGTCCACTTCGACACGACCTCGGCAACGTCCTCGTCGTCCACTTCCTCCTTGAGGATCTTGCCGTCTTTCTGGATTTGCGCCAATTCGCCTTCCTGCTTCTGCAATTCGGCAGCCAACTTCGGCAGTTCACCGTGCTGGATTTGCGCGGCTCGCTCCCAGTCCTGCTCGCGCTCGGCGTGCTCGAGTTCTGTTCGTGCTTCCTCGATCTGCTGCTTCAGCTCGCGAATCTGCGCAATCTTCTCTTTCTCGCTCTGCCACTTGGCTGCGAGGCGCGACCGCTCCTCGGCTATGTTGCTTAATTCCTGCTCTATGCGCTCCAGCCTCTCCTTGGCGCTTGAGTCTTCCTCTTTCTTCAAGGCGGTGCGCTCGATCTCCAGCTGCGCCATGCGGCGATCCAGTTCATCAATCTCGAACGGGACGCTGTCGATTTCGATGCGTAGGCGGCTGGCAGCCTCGTCTATGAGGTCAATCGCCTTGTCCGGAAGGTGCCTGTCGCTGATGTATCTGTCGCTGAGCATTGCGGATGCGACGAGCGCGCTGTCGGTGATGCGCACGCCGTGATGCACCTCGTAGCGCTCCTTCAGTCCGCGCAAAATCGCGACCGTGTCTTGCACGCTCGGCTCGTCGACAAAGACGGGTTGGAAGCGGCGCTCAAGCGCGGCGTCTTTCTCCACATGCATGCGATATTCGTCGAGCGTCGTAGCCCCGACGCAGCGGAGTTCACCGCGCGCCAGCATCGGCTTGAGCATGTTGGCCGCATCCATCGAGCCTTCCGCGCGCCCCGCTCCAACCAGCGTGTGCATTTCGTCAATGAACAGAATGATCTCGCCGGCAGCGTTCTTGATCTCTTCGAGCACCGCCTTCAGCCTCT
>JBFMFD010000127.1:0-7557 GCA_040752255.1 Armatimonadota bacterium | reverse complement strand
TGACTCGATTTCGCCTCGGGCGCGTGCCGCACGAGGCGATGATCGGCATCGTGTTCGTCGTCGCCTCGGCGGGAAGCATCATCGTGCTGCAGTATGCCGACCACGGTCAGGAGATGCTGAAGACCCTGCTGGACGGTCAGATTCTGCTGGTGAGCGATCCAGGCGTCGTCAAGCACACGGCGATGGTGTACGGCACGATCCTCGTCGCCGTCGCGGTGCTGTGGCGTCCGATCCGCCGGATCAGCGAGAGCGAGCCGGACGCACCGCGAGGGCTTGGGCTTGTGTTCTACGACTTCGTCTTCTATGCGTTGCTCGGCTTCGTTGTTGCATCGTCGGTAAAGATCGCCGGCGTGCTGGTTGTTTTCACTTGGCTGGTGATGCCCGCCGTCGTGGCGACGATGTGGGTTGGGCGACTAACGCCGTCGCTGCTCATCGCCGTGCCTATCGGCTGGATCGGCTCGCTCATCGGGATGTATGTCTCGCTGAAGGCGGATCCGGAACTCGGCGGTTGGCCGACTGGAGCTTCCATCGTCGTTACGTTCGGCGCGATTGTGTTCGCGAACTACCTTGTTCGCGTTTTGATACCGCAGCGGCGCGATGATGAAGCGGCGGAGAGAGCCGCTTAGCCTCGCGCGCGCCGACGCCTGTACCGCATGCGCCGCACGACCGGGACGAAGAATATCGTCACGCCGGTTAGGCCGAGCGTGAACAGCAGGGCCGCGATGACCGGCAGCCACCAGTCGCGAAGCCAAGTCGCGAAGAAGCGAAGGTCGTGCACATCCTCGGTCAGTTGATCCCACCGCTTTGCGACGCTCAAGACCTCACCGGTGCTGCCGTCCACCTGCACCTCGTGGTATCCTCGGTGCGACACGATTTTGAAGACGTTCTTGTCGGGGCGATAGTCCACTCGTTCGATGTCGTGGATCGTCTGAACCTCCTCGATGCCGAGAGCGATGGCGCTCTCGACGGCACGCCCAACCGTAATGATCTCGTCGTGACGCACAAGCGGTGTCCCTTGATGCGTGCGCGGCTTGACCCATCCCAGCGTGTCCTTCGTCGCGAGCAGAAAGCCCGTGCCCGCGATGAGCACAAGGAAGAGGGAGCCGATGAGCCCCGCCCAACGGTGAAGAGCCCGGAGGAAGTGGTACATCGTGCTGAGAATACATCAAAGGCCGGTTCGGAGTTCCGGCGCTGTCGGACATGTCGGACCCGTCGGACCCGTCGGACATGTCGGACATGTCGGACTGTCCGCGCATCACTTACGCCGCAGTTCCTGCGGCATCCAGTGCTTCAGGATGAACGCCTCATAGATGCGGTACTGTTGAATGCGGTTGATGTCTCCGCCGAGGCCGTGGCCTCCTGTCGGGTCCACGACCAACTCGACAAGCGGCCCTTTCCCCGCGCGAAGCAGCGCCTGGTACACGTGAATCGTGTCCTGAAACAGCACGTTCGTGTCCTCCATTCCATGCACGAGCAGCAGCGGAGATTTCAGTTTGTCAACGAGTTTGGTGAGTGAGAACTTATCCAGCGTCTCCGCCTTGCCTTGCGCGTCTCCGATCGCTCCGCCGACGTACCAGTTGTTGTAGTTCTGCCACTCGGTTGGCCCTGCGCCGGCGATGCCGAGCGTAAACGTCTCAGGGGCTGTATACATGCACATCTGCGTTTGGAAGCCTCCGAACGACCAACCGTAGACGCCGACTTTGGTCTCGTCAAGACCTCCCTGCGAGACGAGGTACTTGACGCCGTCCGCTAGGTCCTCTACTTGCGCCTTGCCGGGCTGCTCCCAGTTTGCCGCGCCGAACGCTGAGCCGTAGCCGCTCTGCCCTCGCGGGTCAATCGTTACGGTGACGAAGCCGTAGCGGTAGGTCATGTACATGTTGAACAGGTACCCGGCGCTGTTGAAGGAGCCGTCCACCACGGAGTAGCCCGAGCCAAGAGGCCCACCGTACACGTAGATAAGCAGCGGCCGCTTGTCCGACGGCTTGAAGTCGGGGGGAAGGAACTTGTAGCCGTGAATCGTGTGCCCATGCCGATTCGTATAGGTGAACAGTTCGGGCACGAGTTTCTGCACTTTCGCGAACCGGTCGGGGTGGGACTCCGTCAGCGCCTTCTCTCCGCCGCCGTTCTCGCCGTCCGCGAGGTATGCCTCGATGGGTGAGGTCCATGATGAGAAAGTGACGGCGATGCGCTTGCCGCTGTGACTCGGAATCGGGTCGCCGTAGTTGCCTTCCATGCGGCCGAGGCGGATCATGCGCCCGGTGGCGATCTCGACGCGGTACGGGTTCATGCGTGCGGGCCGGACTGCGCTCGATTCGCAGAACAAGAACCGTCCATCCTCGCTCATCGCCACGGGATACACCTCGAAGTTGCCCTGGGTGATGGGCTGTGCCAACTGCGTAACAGGGTCAATCAGCCACGGGTGCCGGAAACCGGTCATTTCGAGCAACGCGATGACCCTTTGTCCGTCGCGCGTGAAGAATGGGCGGGCCATGCCGGGCGTGTTGTGCTCCCCGTTGTGAAGCGCCGAAAAGATGGTGCTGACTGTCTTGGCCTTGGCGTCCGCGACCACCACTTCGAGCAACCGCCGATCTCGATCCCATCTGGCGAAGGTAACGCGAGTGGAGTCAGGCGACCACGGCTCCTCGTGAATGCTGAGTTGGCCGTACCCCTTGCCCTTTGGCCAGTGGTACACCTGCCACGGCGGCTTGCCGTCGGCGTTCGGGTTCGTTCTCGGCTCGTCGCTTACATCGCCTATCCATGCAAAGGTCTCGGAGTTGAATGGGTCCTCTGCGACGGAGCGCCCGGTCCGCCGAGCCTCAGCGAAGCGACCCCGATACGCGATGTAGTCAACCTGTCGCGCGGGCGGATCGCTGCGACTCGAGGTGAGCAGAATCTTCGTCTCATCGGGCGAGAGCCGGTACGACTGCATCCGCATCCCCTCCGGCAAGTCGGGATTCAACTGCTCGATCATCGAGGAGCCGAACTTCAGCCGATAGACGCCTGCGTCGCGCTGGAAGTAGAAGCCGCCGTCATCCTTCGTGTACTTCGGCGAGCGCTCTGCGTCGGAAGTTCGCGTAAGGCGCTCGGGCTCCTTGTCACCAATTCGAAGCCGATAGATGTCGCCCTTGTAGACGAACAGCATCTCGTCCTTCGTATTCGCCCAAACGAAGTCGCTGATGCCGGCATAGTCTGGCGCCCACTCGCCCCGGCGGCGAAGTTCCTGCTCCTCGCGCCGATCCTGCTCTTCCAGCTTCTTCCGCTCCTCTTCGCTCAGATCCTTCCTCTCCTCCTCTCGCTTCTTCTCGCGCTGGTAGCGCTCAAGCGTTTTCTTGGCGGTCGGGTCGAACGGAAGGAAGGTCTCGACCGACGTGAGGCGTACCGTTTCGCCGTTTCGGTCGTCATGTAACCAGATGTCGAATCCTCGCTCATCGTCCGGGTTCCAGAGGTACGCGATGTACCGGTCGTTGTGCGACCACACCACATTGCGAGCCGTCTTGCCGAAGAACGACCGATCCGGGAAGATGTCCTCCAGCGTCAGGTCGTCCCGCACCACGGGCGGAATGTACGGGTCGCTGAGCAGAGGGGGCGTTGCAGGCGCGGGCGAGACCGCGCCCATCGCAAGGACGTACAAAAGCGCATGACCTACCATTTCTTCGCTGGTTTACCCTCTCCCGCCGCGCGGCGGTTCCCGTTAGGCTCGGGTAGCCTCTCGGTCAAGATGAAGTGGCTGCTGTTCCTACCGCTTTTGGTTGCCCTGGGATGCGGCGGGCAGGGGGCGCCGAACGCCCCGTCGAACTCGCGCTCTCCCCTCGCACCCGGCGGCGGCGAGCCCAAGGCAAAGCCGGTAGATTCCGCGTTGACGCAAACCATGAACGACTTCGCCTTCCGCCTCGCCGCCGAGCAACCCGCCGAGGGCAACGTGTTGCTCTCCCCCGCGAGCATCAGCGTGCTCCTCGAGCTGGTCGCCCTGGGCGCGGACGGTGAGACGCTGCGCGAGTTCGCCGCCACGCTCGGATTCGACCACGCCAACGCGAACGCGCAGTTGGAGCGCGTCGCCGCCCTGCACCGAACGCTGGCGTCCAGCGACCCCAAGGTGTCGCTGAAGACCGCGAACGCCATCTGGGCGCGGACGGGCATCCGCTTCAGCGAGACCTATATGCAGAACGCGCAGCAAACCGCCGACGCGGAGATCGCGGCCCTCAACTTCGACGACCCCGCCGCACTCGCAGCAATCAACACGTGGGTGAAGGAGAAGACCGAGGGCATGATTCCCACGTTACTGGAGCGCATCGAACGCGACACAGTGCTCATCGCGGTTAACGCCATCGCTTTCAAAGGCCAGTGGAGCGAGAAGTTCGTCGAGGACCTCACTCACGACGCTCCGTTCCACCCGCTGAAGGGCGACCCGTTCGACGTGAAGATGATGTCGAGAACCGGCAAGTACCGCGTCGTCGTTTCGCCGGTCGCAACGGTGGTGGAGGCGCCTTACGGCGACAAATCGTACTCGATGCTGCTCCTCTTGCCACCGGAAGGCGCTGCGCCACGGGCGACCCTTGCAGGGCTCAACGGTGACAAACTGAAGTCGCTCCTCGACTCGATGACCGAGAACGGAATCGTGCTCACGATGCCGAAGTGGCGCTTCGCCTACGAGCGAACGCTGAACGACGACCTCAAGGCGCTCGGCATCCGAGACGCGTTCGACACCGAGAGCGCGAACTTCACGCGGATGCGCGAGGAGCGCGACCTCTTCCTCCAGCGGGTCATTCACAAGAGTTTCATCGAAGTGGACGAGGAGGGAACTAAGGCGGCAGCGGTGACCGGCGCCGAGATGGGCGTCACGTCCGCTCCCGCGACGCCCAGAGAGATCCGATTCGACCGCCCCTTCGCCTTCGCCATACGCGACACGAAGAGCGGCGGCATCCTCTTCCTCGGTTGGGTGAACGACCCGCGGTAACGCCTCGGGCGAGCATGGAGACGCTCGGCAGGCGCATCGCAATCATTGGCCCGCCGTGTAGCGGAAAGACGACGCTATCGAGGGTCATCGGCAACCGGCTCGGCTTGCCTGTCATCGAGTTGGACTCCATCTATTGGCAACCCAACTGGACTCCCTTAGAGGCCAGCGAATTCACGAAGCAAGTAGCGACTGTGGCTTCCCAAGAGCAGTGGGTGATAGACGGCAACTACTCGGCAACGCGTAACATCGTTTGGCCTCGAGCAGAGTGCTTTGTGTGGCTTGACTTTGCGCTGCCCATCGTGCTCATCAGGGTCGCTCGCCGAAGCCTGAAGAGGTGGCTCTCGCGGGAAGAGCTGTGGAACGGCAACCGCGAGAACCTCCGGACTTTCGCGTTCAGCACGGACAGCCTCTTCCTTTGGGCTTTAAAGACGCACCATCGCCGGCGAAGCATCTATGGGCGCCTGCTGCGGCACGAGAGCCGCCCGGTGGTAAGGCTGCGAACCCCCCGCGAGGTGGAGCGCTTTTGCAAAGGCATCATCGAACGCTGAGTGGGCCGTCCGCCGCAGAATGCATAATCGCCGCGTGGCTACCACACACCACGAGTACGGCCCATACGGCGGACGCTATGTGCCGGAGACGCTCGTCCCCGCCCTTGACGAACTCGCGGACGCCCTGGAGCGGTTTTGGCGCGACGAGGATTTCCTCCGGGACCTGCGTGAATACCATCGCAACGTCATCGGCAGACCGACGCCTCTGACGTTCGCGTCTCGGGTTTCAGAAGAGTTAGGCGCCCGCGTATACGTGAAGCGAGAGGACCTCTGCCACACCGGCAGCCACAAGTTGAACAACGCACTCGGGCAAGCACTGCTCGCCCGCAAGATGGGGAAGAAGCGGATCATCGCCGAGACCGGAGCGGGCCAGCACGGCGTTGCAACGGCGACCGTCTGCGCAATGTTCGGCCTCGAGTGCGTCGTGTACATGGGCGAAGAGGACGTGCGCCGGCAGGAGATCAACGTCTTCCGCATGCGGCTCCTGGGCGCAACGGTTGTGCCCGTGTCGTCGGGCACACGCACCTTGAAAGACGCCACCAACGAGGCGATGCGCGACTGGGTTACGAACGTGCGGACCACGCACTACATCGTCGGCTCCTGCGTCGGCCCGCACCCGTATCCGCTGATGGTCCGCCGCTTCCAGCAGGTCATCGGCGAGGAGACCCGCGAGCAGATCATCGAGCGAGAAGGCCGCCTGCCGGACGCCGCCATCGCCTGCGTCGGCGGCGGCTCGAATGCCATCGGCTTCTTTTCCGCCTTCCTCGATGATGCGTCCGTGCGGCTTTTCGGCGTCGAGGCTGGGGGCAGAGGCATCGAGACGGGTGAGCACGCCGCCCCGCTGAGCGCGGGTTTGCCTGGGGTGCTCCACGGCGCACTCTCCTACCTGATGCAGGACGAGCACGGCCAAGTGATGCCCACGCACTCCATCTCGGCGGGACTGGACTACCCCGGGGTCGGCCCCGAACACAGTTTTCTCAAGGATTCCGGGCGAGTCTTGTACGTTTCCGCCACAGACCAGGAGGCGCTTGATGCGTTCGTGTGGCTGTCTCGGATGGAAGGGCTGATTCCTGCGTTCGAGTCGGCGCACGCCTTCGCAGCTCTGCGGAGCCTGGAGTGGGCGCCCGGCTCGGTCGTTGTGGTCAACCTGAGTGGGCGGGGTGACAAGGACATGGCGGTCGCCCACGACCTGCTGGGCGTTTGAAGCGAGCTAGGCCTTGCCGGTCTGCGCCAGCGGTCGCAGCGTTTGCGGGTCAAGCAGCACAGCCCTCCCGCGCTCAGTCTGAGCGAGAATGATGCCGAGCGAACAGAGCAGCACCACCGGTTCCCCGGGGCGTGGTTGAGCCGGAAAGTCGTATACGGGGCCGTTCGGCAGTTTGATCAGCCGGCTGCCATCTAGGGCAAAGAACTCCCCATGCAGACTGTAAACCGCGGGCGCGGTCATGTCATAGCGGCTGGCGGGCACCGCCTTGCGGGACGCGAAGTCCCAGCGGTAAAGCGTGCCTGGAACTGAAGAGTGCGTCGGCGCAAGCAGAAAGAGGTCGTCGCCGTGCCAGCCCGCCAAGTAGAACTTGTGTGCCTCGACCTGCCAGGCAGCGAGGTCGAAGTAGTAGAGAGTTCCCGGGCCTGGATGGTCCCCATCCGCGTAGAAAACGATCTTCGTCTCACCGAGTCGCACGGGCCAGATGTCCCCGAACTTCCCGAACCCATCCTCGAATCGCATGACGCGCTTGAAGGAAGGAACCTCGGAGAGGTCAACCTCCACCGCAAGCCCCCACACGCCTTGTTTGATCGCAGTCTGATGATAAGACACAAAAAGGTACGCGCTGTTCCCAACTGTCGCGAGGCCGCTGCACTTGAAGTCCACGCTCTTGGGGAACGTGATACCGAATTGCGTGCTGATTCGCTCCCTGACGTCTACCTCCTCGCTTCGACCGTTGCTGAGGTCCGTGAACGTCGCCATCGCACCACTGATCGCGATCGCTCCGCCATCGCCCTGAATCCGCGTTAGAAACCGAGTGCGCGGCAAGGTGGGCAGGAGGATATCCTCGGCCT
>JBFMFD010000126.1:0-7745 GCA_040752255.1 Armatimonadota bacterium | reverse complement strand
GCCCCTTCGCCGGCCGCAGCCGCTTCGCCCTGTGTCTTGAGATCTCCTGCGATTTGCGCAGAGTCCAGCTGGAGCACCTTCAACGTTGCCGATTCGCCCGTCGCTTGAATAGTCATCGGCGTCTGCCCTTTGAAGAGCATAACGATGTACTCGTTCTTGCCTTGCCTCCAGCTCGTGAACGCGCCGAGGTCGTTCTCCACGTCGTGCTCGGGCTTCCCGAAGTCGGACCGAGCGGATTCAAACCAACTCTGCTCGGGGGACATCTTGGCGTGGAACAGCGCGACGATCTTGTTGGCCCGGACTGCCGCGCTGGCGACCTCCGCCTGCGTTTGCCAGCCAACGAACTTCAGGTCCTCCACAGCGGGGTTCTGTGGGTCGGTTGCGCCTTCGGGCCGAGGGAAGGCGGCTTCAAACTTCTCCGGCGCGTCGCCGAGCGAGACCGAGCCGCCGGGGCCGGTGAGTGTGCCGACGGTCTCCGTGGCTTCGCCGCCCGCCTCGGCCGCAGTCGTGCCATCCGGCTTGTTGGCTGCCTCGCCGTCGGTCGGGGCGGTTTTCGATGAGCCGCAGCCTGCAACCAGCAGCACGACGGCAAGGAGGGAAAGGGGAATGTTCAAGCGTGTCATTGGTTCTCCTGTCGGGCGCCGCAACGCACCCGAAAACGATAAGTCTACCCCAAGCGAGCCCGCCCCGGAGAAGGCGGGCGGTGGTCCGCCTGAGGGGAAGCGGTCAAGGCTGCCCGCGCCGCACCGGAAGGGGTAAAGCCTCGAAAACCTACTCAGCCGCAGGGCGGAGGCTTTCGAGGATGATCTGCGGGTACTCGTTGCCGTTGTAGCGATTGATCGCGGCGCGGAACAGCAGGTCAACTGTGTCGCCTGGGCGCAGCCCTTCGAACAGTTGCGCCGAGCGGAACCCGATGCCATAGACCGGCTTCGGCGCCTCGAGGCGGAAGCGAATGTGCTCCGGGTTCGATGTGGGTTGAGCCTCCAACAAGCGAACCCGCGGCATGAAGAACAGCGGCTTGGGGTTCGCCTCGCCGAGCGGCTCTAAGCGCTCCAACTCGATGAAAGAGCGATGCAAGACCTCAGCGGGCGATACTGCAGCGGTGGCTCGGCGCGTTGGGATGAGGTCTTCCGGTCGCAGCACCTCTCCAGCGTGCCGCACGAGGGCGGACCTCACCTCCTCGAGCGCGTCGCTTGTTACGCTGAAGCCCGCAGCCCGGGCATGACCGCCGCAAGAGCGAAACAGCTCGCGGTGCAGCATCAGCGCGTCGTGCAGGTTGAACGACTCGGGTGAGCGCGCCGAGCCGTGTGCGAGACCGGTCTCCGGGTCCACGGCGGCGAGTAACGCCGGGCGGTTGTACTTCTCGCAGATGCGGCTGGCGACGATACCAACCACGCCGCGGTGCCACTCTTCAGCAAACACCATGATGAGCGGCTCGGCGGCGAGGTTGAGTTCCTGAATCGCCTCCTCGGCTTGCTCCAAGATGCGCATCTCCTCGGAGCGCCGCTCTTCGTTCAATTCGTCGAGGCGTTGCGCCAGCGCTCGAGCTTCCTCAGCATCCTCGGTGAGCATCAATTGCAACGCGATTGCGGCGTCGTCCACGCGACCGGCGGCGTTGAGGCGCGGACCGAGACGCCATCCAACGTCGTAGGACGTTACCTTCGCGCCCGGCTCGATCTGCGCGACGCGCAGCAGCGCTTCGAGACCGACCTTCTTCGTACGGCTGAGCACCTTCAAGCCGAAGTGAGCGATGACGCGGTTCTCTCCGTGCAATGGGACTACATCCGCGATGGTGCCTACGCACGCGAGGTCGAGAAAGGCGCGCTGGAACTGCCGTGCGGTCGCTCCGCACTCTTCGGAGACTCGTTGGGCAACCTTGAATGCAACGCCCGCTCCGCTGAGGTGAGGGAATGGGTACTCGTTCTCAGGCAGGTGAGGATTGACGATCGCATCCGCAGCCGGTATCTCACTGCCGAACTCGTGGTGGTCGGTAATCACGACGCGCATACCGAACTGCTTCGCTCGCTTCACCGCTTCGATCGCCGAGGAGCCGCAGTCGCACGTCAGCAGCACCTTCGCTCCTTGCTGCATCGCTTCGAAGACCGCGTCCTCATGCACTCCGAATCCGTGCTTGATGCGGTGCGGAACGTGCGGCAGCACGTCGAATCCGAGCCTTCGCAGGGCGCGCGCCCAGATGGCTGTGCTGGTCACTCCATCTACGTCGTAGTCGCCGTGCACGAACACTCGCTGGTTCTTCTCGCGGGCATCCATCAGGATGGCGACCGCTTCCTCACAGTTCGGAAGCAAGCGGGGGTCGTGAAGGGAGTCCAGGCTTGGGTTCAGAAACTCGTTGGCGCTCTGCGGGTCTGTGATGCCCCTGTCAACGAGCGAGGCGGCGAGAAGCCTCTGAATGCCCAGCTCGCGCTGCAACACCTCTTCCGCCGGATGCGGCTCGCGCACTATCCATCGCTCGGTTTCCACTCGTTGCATCATAACCGTTCTTTTATCGCTTCAGCCCCACCATCTTAGCCAAGCGGCGAACGTCCTCCTTGGAAAGGACGCGCGACTGCCCCGGTTTGAGGCTGCCAAGCCGAATCGGCCCAATAGACAGGCGCTTCAGGTCGAGCACCGGCGCGCCGACCGCCTTCAGCATGCGTTTGACCTGGTGCTTTCGCCCCTCGCGTACCGTGATGCGGACGGTAGACCGGTTGCGCTCCGCATCGCGGCTGATGACCTCCACCTCGGCGGGCTTGGCTCGAAAGCCCGGCTCTTCTCCTTCGGGCGGAACGTACAGCCCCTTCCGCAGGCGCTCGATCGCGGAGTCTTGCGCAGCTCCGCGGACAACGCACACGTACGTTCGCGGGACTTCGAACCGCGGGTGCGTAAGGCGTTGGATCAGTTCGCCATCGGTTGAAAACAGCATCAGCCCTTCTGCGGATTTGTCGAGGCGGCCTGCGGGCTTGAGTACTACGTCCATCTCTGGCAGCAGGGCCGCGACGCACGGCCGCCCGCGCTCATCCCGCATCGTGGCGAGAACGCCCTTCGGCTTGTGCAGCACGACCGTAACACTTCTCTGCGCCGAGACGCGGCGACCGTCAACTCGGACGACATTGACCTCCGGGTCGATCACAACGCCCAACTTGCGAACCGCCTTACCGTCAACGGTTACACGGCCCTGAACGATCATCTCCTCGCACTTGCGGCGGCTTGCCACGCCTGCGGCAGCCATGAACTTGTGCAGCCGCTCACCCATTTCGCGCTCGCGCCAGAAGAACGACGCCCGCGCCGACGAGGGTAATCCCAAGCGTCGCCCACAGCCACTGGAACGGCACCGGACGCGATTCAGCGGGATGGACAGCCTCCGCAGCGACCAAGGGGACGCTAAACTTGTCGCCTCCGGAGAGCGTAATGCGTAACTCGCCGACCTGTTGCCCCGCGCGGATCGGCGCCGAGAGGTTGGCGAGCTCGACCTGTGTGTCAATCACGCCGTCACCCATGGCGAGTGCGGCGCGAACGTCGTGCGCAGCCACCGCCGAAACGGCCTCGCGCTCTCCACCTGCGACGGTGGCGGACGCGATGGCTTCATCCTCGGAGACAATCGTCGTGACCTGATGCTCGGCGAACGCCCAGTCGAGCAGCGAGCGCGTGTCGGCGAGCCAGTCTGCGCTGTTCAATACGACGACGACCGCCGTCCATCCGTCGCGGAAGCGCGCGCCGACGAAGCAGTGCCCAGCAGGGTTCGTGTAGCCCGTCTTCACGCCGACTGCGTCGGGATCAACGACGAGCAGGCGGTTCTTATTGATGAGCAGCGTGTCTTCAAGGTTCGTTGATCGCCAGATGCTCTTGCGTGTCGCCTTCGCTGCCTGGCGGAAGCGCTCGTTGCGCAGCGCCTCGCGAGTGATGAGCGCGAGGTCTCGAGCCGTCGTGTAATGCAGCGGGTCGTGCAGGCCGTGCGGATTGGTGAAGTTGGAACCCGTACACCCGATCTGCTTCGCCCGCTCATTCATCAGATCGGCAAACGCTTCCTGGCTGCCGGCGATGTGGACAGCCACCGCGTACGCTGCATCGTTCGCGCTGCGGAGTAGGAGAGCGTGGAGAAGGTCTTCGGCGCGCACGCGCTCCGCAGGCTCCAGGTACAGCGAAGACCCGCCGACTTGCTGCACGTCCAGCGGCGCGCGGATCTCAGTCAGCGGCTCGCAGTGCTCCGCGAGCAGCAACGCGGTGAGAATCTTGGTGGTCGAAGCAGGGAACCGGCGTGCGTCGGCGGAGCGGGAGAACAACACCCGGCCCGACTCGGCATCCAGCACGACCGCCGCGCTCGCGGTGATGAGCGGCTCGGCGCCCAGACCGCCCGCCGCACAAGCGAGGGCGATCGCAGCGAGGGACCTCAGGCGCCAACCTCCTCCAAAGTCGGTTCCTCCCCCTCGTCCAGGGGCGGCAGTTCGCTGATGTGGTTCAGGTGAAACTGGTGCAAGAACTCTTGCGTCGTTCCCCACAGGATCGGCCTGCCTGGTGTCTGCTTTCGACCGACCTCCTCGATCAACCCGCGCTCCGCCAGCGTGCGGAGGGAGTGGTCGCTCTGAACGCCGCGAATCTCTTCAATCTCCTGCGTCGTTACCGGTTGGCGGTAGGCGACGATCGCCAGCACCTCGAGTGCGGAGCGGGTCAGCCGGCGTCGCTGCGGCTTCAGGTAGAGGCTCACCGCCTCCGCCATCTCCGGCCGTGTGCAGAGTTGGTAGCCCCCGGCGATTCGCACCAACTGAATTCCCGAACCTTGGTTTAGCCGCACACCTAACTCTTCAAGCGAGCCCTCGATGTCCGCGGGCTTCACCTCGAGAGTCTTCGCCAACTCATCCACGCTCAGCGGCGCCTCGGCGACGAACAGAATCGCCTCGACCGCCTTCGAGAGTTCAGCCTCCAGACGCGTTACCTCCAAAGAAGACAAGTTCATCATGTTCAACCACGGCTCGCAGCCGCCCCAGGCGGATCAGCTCGAGCACCGAAAGAAAGACGAGCACGGCGTCCAGAATGGTGTACGTAGGCGGGAGCAGGTTCTCGAACCGCGCGCCGTCCGGATGCTCGCGAATGTATCCGAGCGTCTCCTCCATCACTACGTTCAGCGGCTTCGTGGGGCGCGGGACGGGCGGCGGCTCGACCGGCTCGGCCCGCTCGAGCACGCGGTTCAGCGCCTTGGCCAGGTGGTGGGTTGTCAGGTTGCTCAGGTCAATCGGCAGCTCGTACTCCTGCGGCTCCTCCGGCGAGCGGAAGAACAGGGAGCGGCGCTCGAAGTACCGGCGGTAAAGCTCGTCAATCACCTCGGCGAACTCGTGCGCGGTCGGCTCGGGAAGCTCAGGGATCTCCTCGGGCGGAGGCGGGTCGGCGATCGGGATCAGCGACCAAGCCTTGCGCTCGACCAGATAGGCGAGGGCAAGGAGCGCGGCGGCGGCGGCGTCCAGGTCGGGGCTGTCGGAGTCGCGCAAGTACCCGATGTACGCACGGCAGACGGGCGCGAGCGGCACCTTCGTGAGGTCCACGCGCCCCTCACGCGCGAGGTGAAACAGCGTTGCGAGCGAGCCGGAGAACTCGGCGCTCTCCACGCGAATGGGGGGCGGGACGGCGACTCCACCCGGCGTCAGGCTCTCTCTCGGTTCGCTCTCCATGGCATCAGTCTGCCCGCGAGTCGCCGGGCTGCTGCCGCTGAGTGTACTCGACCTGGGCCGGAGCACGCAGCCGAAAACGCGACGGACGCCCCGACGTACGCCTTCAGTTCACCCTGTGGGGTAGGACTTCGCCACCAGATAGCGCAGAGGCGTCGAGGGGAAAGGTGCGCGAAGGGAGGGGGACTGCCAAACAGTTGTTACCCTCTCTGCAATCGGCGCGGCGGGTCCGGGTGGTGCCCCCGTCTCGAGGGGCGCCAGATTAAGGGGAGAAAAAACCTTGAAAAAACCCTTGACAAACGCGGGAGAGGCGGGTATATTTTCTGTGGAACCACGCCTAACCCCAAGGGGGCGAGCGAGAGTCGAAGTTGCCTCCAAAAGCAACAAAGGAGACAAGATTGCGAAAACGCATACTGGAACTCTGGACTTGGTTTGCTGACTGCCTCACAGCAGTCTTCCTAATCATCGTGACAGTGGGATTCTTTGCACTGATAATGGAGAGGGAGTGCTTCCGCCGGCCGCCGCGCGAAGGTTCAGGGCAAGCCAGGAGACTGTCGAATCCCCTAAGTGACGCCTCGCAGGCAGGGCAGATTTGGCACTATCGCGGCGAGGAGGAAGGAACTGCCGAGGGGGCGTCGAACCCTAAGGCAGTCGGGAGAACCGAACCGAACCAACAACGCAAACGAGAGCAACAGGGAGGAGTGAAATGAAGAACTCACGCTGGTTTCGTCTTTTTGCCGTCGCCCTTTCCGCGACCTTGTTCTTCAGTGCGACAGCCGCAGGGCTCAAGCCCGTGGTTTCGTCTTCGGCGAGGTGGATAGGGCTGCTCCTTCAGGGAAGGCCTCCGCAGTTCACCCAACGCCCAGGCCCGATCTACTACGGCCCGAACCCGACTCGCGACCCGGAGTTTCGTGGCGGGATCTGGACGCCGGTTACGCGGCTCGACCTCGCGAGTGCGCAGGAGAAGTGGCAGAGGCAGCAGCGCCGTGACGAAGGCGAGGAAGTCGCCGCGGCCTCGCGCCTGGGCTGGTTGTTTGCGTTCTCCGGGGATTCGATCGCCTGGGCGCAGCCCGTGCCGGGCGGCGAGGGCGGAGGTCAGATGCCCGGACAGGGCAACCTGCCGGGCGGAGGGTTCTACGGTGGCACGGTCAACTCCGCAACGGGCAACCTGAACTACCCCGTGCCGCTCCTGTCGATCCCCGTGCGCGGCGGAATGAGCATGGGCCTGACGCTCTACCACAACTCCCAGACGGCATTCGAAGGGATGTTCGGCGAGAAGTGGAGCAGCACCTGGGAGATGCGGGTTACCGACGAGACGAGCTCCGTGATCGTCCGATGGCCGGACGGGCTAACGGTCCCCTACAACCCGAACGTGGGAGGCGGTTACGACCCACCTGCGGGCATCCATGACGAGCTCGTCAAGAACCAAGACCAGACTTGGACCGTCACTACCAAGGACCAGACGCAGCTGAACTTCGGGACCGATGGGAAGATGACCTCGATCGTGGACCGGAACGGCAACACGATCACGCTCGCCTACTCCAATGGAGACCTCGTGTCGGTGACCTCGCCGACCGGGCAGGTCATCACATTCACGCACGACACGATCAACGATCACCGCCGCTGCACGTCCGTGTCGGACGGCACGCGAACGTGGACGTTCGAGTACCCCCCCGCACAGGGGGAAGACCTTGTCAAGATCCACTACCCTGTTGTGGAGGCGGAGGCGTTCAGCACATCGTTCACCTACGACTCGGCGCACAACCTGCTGACCGAGACCGACCCGAAAGGGAAGGTTTGGCGCTGGACTTACGCTGGGACTTCCAACGTCATCGAGACGTTCAAGGACCCTCTGCTCAACACGTGGACTTACACCTTTACGGAGTCCGACTGCTCGCTGCAGCCGCCGGAGAACACCTCCACGCAGACGATTCGGCACAACTACTCCAACGGCCTGCTCGTCAGCGTTGTTGATCCGGCGAACTTCTCGGTCTCAATGCAGTACGACAGCGACCGCAACGTCACACACTTCACGGATGCCCGGGGGCATTTGTGGCGGATGACGTATGACGGGACGGGGAACCTGAC
>JBFMFD010000125.1:0-7876 GCA_040752255.1 Armatimonadota bacterium | reverse complement strand
GACAAGTACCCCGGCGCCGTCGGCCCCGACAATCTCATCCCCGCCCACCTGCTCGGCAACATGTGGGCCCAGGAGTGGGGCAACGTCTACGACTTGGTCGCCCCGCCCAAATCCAAGCGCCCCTTCGACCTCACCCAGGAGCTCGTCAAGCGCAAGACCGACGAGAAGCAGATGGTCCGCTACGGCGAGAACTTCTTCTCCAGCCTCGGCTTCGCGCCCCTGCCCCAGACTTTCTGGGAGCGCAGCCTGCTCAAGCGCCCGCAGGACCGCGAGGTCGTCTGCCACGCCTCCGCCTGGGATGTGGAGACCAACGACGACATCCGCATCAAGATGTGCACCCGCATCAACGACACCGACTTCGTCACCGTCCACCACGAGCTCGGCCACAACTACTACCAGCGCGAGTACGCCGCCCAGCCCTATCTCTTCAAGAACAGCGCCAACGACGGCTTCCACGAGGCCCTCGGCGACACCATCTCCCTGTCCGTCACCCCCGAATACCTCAAGACCATCGGCCTCATCAAAAAGGTGCCCGGCCCCGAGGCCGACCTCGACCTATTGCTGAAGATGGCCATGGAGCGCGTCGCCTTCCAGCCCTTCGGCCTGCTCATGGACAAGTGGCGCTGGTCCGTCTTCACCGGCGAGACCCCGCCCTCCCAGTACAACCAGAAGTGGTGGCAGCTGCGCACCCGCTACCAAGGCATCAAGCCCCCCGTCGCCCGCAGCGAGGCCGACTTCGACCCCGGCGCCAAATACCACATCCCCGGCAACACCCCCTACGCCCGCTACTTCCTGTCCACCGTCCTCCAGTTCCAGATGTACCGCGCCCTCTGCCAACAGTCCGGCCACGCCGGCCCCCTGCACCGCTGCAGCTTCTACGGCGACAAGACCGCCGGCGCCAAGCTCCAGAAGATGATGCAGCTCGGCCAATCCCGCCCCTGGCCCGACGCCCTGGAAGCCGTCACCGGCCAGCGCCAGATGGACGCCACCGCCATCCTCGAGTACTTCGCGCCGCTGAAGAAGTGGCTCGACGAGCAGAACGAGGGGAAGAAGGTGGGGTGGGCGGCGGCGAGCTAGGGACTGGACAGTAGGCGCTTGCCGCGCTATCCTAAGGACATGATGACGCCAGCCAACGTTGTCCCTTCCGCCTCGTCATCATCAACGCGCGCGTAGAGCGGCTGCGTCCCGCCGTTCCGCGCGATCCCCGACAAGAAGCCGGGCGACCTGCGCCCGCACAATTTATGGAGAGGTGGCCGAGCGGTTTAAGGCAGCGGTCTTGAAAACCGCCAGGGTGTAAAAGCCCTCGTGGGTTCGAATCCCACCCTCTCCGACGATTTGTGAAAGAGAATTGTTGGTGGCTGTAGCCAAAGGGGTGGCTTCGAATCGACGTAGAAGCGGTTAATGTTTGTATGCTCGATTCGCTAGTCAGTCACTCATCGCTATGCCAGCACGATCAGACGGCGACATCTCAGATCTGGTTGCCGAGCTCCGCCGGATTTCTGCCCTTCCAGCCGCTACGCAACAGGGACGAAGTCTGGTGATGAGAGAGTTTCTTTCCTTCATCAACCGCTGTTTCTTCGAGCGGGTTGATTCTCCGGGCCCACTTAATCGACCAGATCCTTCGCATCCTGATTGGGTTCGCCACACTGCCTTTCTTGGAATCTGGGACGATTATCACAAAGACATTTTGGGCATCTCGATGCCCGAAGAGAGCATTGCGGCACTGGCAATGGCGTTGTTGACGGTCTTCCGCGCCGGCGGTAACCAAGTTTCAGTTCGTACCTACCCAGCGACCCTGGCGCCACACGAGTTTGGCCTGATTCGGTTAGTTCATGCGACGCAGGACTTTACGCAAGTATTGCCTGCGATTGATGGCGCGCTGATTCAAAATTTGAAGGCCGCATTCTCGGGACAGCTGCCAACGCCGCATCTCCTGTCAACACAGGCTGGCGCCGATAAGGTTAATAGCGTTCTCGGCGGAGCGGATAGAAACGTGGACGAACGCCTTCGATATATCCAGGGTGTCGGGCGCACCTTAACTGAGCGATATGGAGGCGAGTTCCAGAGGATTTATTCAGACTGCGACGGTGACGCGGCAAGAATCTTCGCGGCACTCTGCGAGTTTCCTGGGATCAAGTCGAAGAAGGCCAACATGCTTCTACGAGACTTTATGGCGGAGGGTGTCTGGACGTATCGAACAAACACTGATGTCATAAACATCATTGCCGACAATCGAGTCATGCGAATCGCATTGCGTACAGGAATAGTTCGCCTGGCAAGTGGTCGTCCATTCAATAATCTGATCGACCAGTATGATTTGCAATACGTTTCTTTGGTGAGGGCGACGGAAGAGGCCTTTAGAAAGGTGTGGCTTAAGTGCCGAGACCTAAATGGCGGCGTCGACATTGTTTCATCCCCAGCGGGATTTGACAGGTTTCTGTTTGACCTTGGAGATGGAAGAAGCGGTTGCTGCCGTCCAAATGCGCGTTCTTGCGAAACCGGACGGAAACCGAAGAAATTCTATGCCTGGATGAAGACAGCTTTGAACTATGAAACGCTTGAGAGCTGCCCATTCAACGCGGTCTGTCGCGCAGAGAACAAGATTCTCAATGCGCCTTACGCGATACAAAACAACACGTGGAACTCACAGATCTTCACCAATGCAGGCGGCGGTGGGGGCGTCAGAGGTGTCTAAAGGGATTGGCTTAGAAAAATGATCAAGGGCGGCAAGGGCGGTGCAAAGACTCAGTCGGGACTAGTGTTTGAGTCAAAGGTAAAACTCGAGGACACAATCCGCGCGCTGAAGGGGTATGAAGTTCGTAATGGGATCGTGTTGCGCGGTGGATCGGAGGTCGCCCGACTTTTCTACAAACGAGGCCTCTACAAAAACCTTCTCGAACCCAGAGGAGTCGACTACAGCAAGTTGATTTCTAAGCGTCTGGAACCCGATTCAGCGCTGTTGGTCGGGAATACGCTGTATATCATCGAGATCAAGTTTCAGGAAGTCGGTGGATCTGTCGATGAGAAAATTCAGACCTGCGACTTTAAGAGACGGCAATACGAAAAACTTTGTCAGCCGCTCGGCCTTAAAGTGGTTTATGCATATGTGCTCAGCGAGTTTTTTAGCAGCCCCGGCTACGAGGACGTGAGGAATTATATCCGGGCAGTCGGATGCCACTATTTCTTCAAGACAATACCGCTGGACTTCCTAGGCCTTGATGAAGGGCCTATCGAGGCTTCTTGAAGATGTAAAGATGCTCATGCTGGATGAGCAGGAAGTTGAATTTAATGGACTGCCACTTCCAGTATCCCGTCATCCTGCAGTTGTGCTGAACCTTGATGACATCTTCCTTGAGCACGAAGCCGGCGTCCTGAAACCGCTTCAGGACTTCTGACGATATGGAGACGTACATTCCCTTCCTTCGAGTATCTCCAATCAAGACGCCGCAGTACTTTCCAGGTCGCAAGACGCGGTAAGCGCTGTGTGCCACCTGTGCCATCTCGGTTGAGAATTCCTCGATCTTGTGGTGATTGGAAAGGTCTCCGGGAATCTTCCCGTCGCTGTACTGCACAATGTCGGCGTAAGGCGGGTGCATTACCACCAGGTCGACGCTCGAATCGTCGACGCCCCGGAGGTCTCGGGCATCTCCGCGCTTAATGATTATCTCGGGCGAGGCCGCGCTAGAGAAGCGGAGGGCGGATTGGGTGAGTCGAACAGCTGCTGGGTTGATGTCAAACCCTATGCCGCGCCTATTAAGCAGTTTGCACTCGATCATGGTCGTTCCGCCCCCAACCATTGGATCGAGAACAGTGTCGCCTTCCTTCGTGTAGCGGAGCATTAGGTTCCGCGGAATCTGAGGAGCCCAATTTCCGCGATAACCTGGAGAATGGGTAGCCCAATCGCCGCGCTTAGGAAAGGACCAGACAGTCGTACATTCCACGTCCGTGGAAGGGGTTTCCGGCGCGTCCATCACCATCGAAGTCGTCTTTTTAGACCGGGACATTGGTAATGACCACCTCCGATATCGCGCCACGCTTGCTCGCGACAGAATTAATCGCGCGACGAGCATTTACCTCGAAGATTCGAAACCGCGGCCGCAAGTCAGAGTAAAGCTTCCGGACAGTGGGTGTATCAGAGTTGCTCTGAACGACAAAGCATCCTCGCTTATCGAGCTCACGACAAAGGTCGTGAAGTTCCTTTTGCTGGGCTTCACCAAAGGCATCACGCGTATAACTGGTGAAGTTGGAGGTGCGATTTAGCGGTATGTAAGGCGGATCGAAATAGACGAAATCATTCGCAGTGGGTTCGCGTTGCTTGAAGTCGTCAAAGCGTGATGTGCGAATGTCGATTCCGGCCAGAGCCCGAGAAGCTGCAGACAGAGCTTCTGGGTCAAAGATTCCGGGGTTCTTGTAGGCGCCCATGGGAACGTTATAGTGGCCCTTCAAATTGACTCGGTAAAGCCCGTTGAAGCAGGTTTTGTTCAAGTAGATGAAGCGGGCCGCGCGCTCGAACGGCTTTAGAGTTCCCGGAAGTGTGCTTCGGACGAGGTAGTAGTACTCTTTGGGATTCTTCGAGTGGTTGTCGCGATGGCGCCGGAGCGCATCGAGGAAAAGGACGGAATGCTCCTTGACCTGCCGAAACGTGTTTACAAGCTCTTCGTTAGAATCCGAGAGATATGCGCTCTTGATCCTATCTCGAAGAGCAAAGAACACGGCAGCCGAACCCATAAAGGGTTCGAAGTAGTTGTTGAACTCCTGTGGAAAGAGGGGAAGAAGCTGGGGAACCAGTTGCCCCTTACCACCAACCCATTTTAGGAATGGACGAGCTCTCGCTGTTTTTGAGTCGGTGGCAGCAATCTCGACAGAAGCCATGGCGATAGACATTCTAACACCTCCCACTACCTAACGAATGAACCCCCGGAATTGTTCCGCGAGATTCTCCCGCTCGCCGGTTCCTGCCGAGAGCTTGCGGGGTAATGGGCGGTGTGGTGGACCGGCATGCTAGTGTACTCGAACAGGTGATCGAGTTCAAGGGGCGTGAAGAAAGGCTAACCCGCTACGGCAGCTCGAAAACCTGCACGCCCTTGCGCCCCGCTGCGATGAGGCGGCGGTCGCCGCTGAAGTCCAGGTGGGCGATGGACTGGCCGCGAGTATAAAGCCAACCCGTCGGGACGTAGGTGGCGTCGTGGTCCATGAGGAGCTCGCCGGTCGTCAGGTCCCAGGCGATGACGCGCTCGGGGTTGGGGCCGGCGAACTGGCCGGGGGCGGTGACGATGGCGGCGAGAAGGGTGCCGGCGGCGTTGGTCAGGTAGGGGGAGAGGCGCCAACCGCTGGGGATTTCCAGGGAGCGCAGCTCGGCGCCGGTCTGGAGGTCGAGGATGCTCAGGCGGCCCTGGTCGGCCCAAAGAAGGGCGGGTCTTCCCTGGTAGGTGCCAAGCTTGGCCTCGATGGAGGGCCACCAACCGTACTCGCTGGGCGGGTTGCGCTGACGCCACTCGGCGACCTTCAGGCGCAGCCAGTCGGGGGTGATGTCCTGGGGCTGGGCGGGGTCGGCGACGTCCCAGAGCTGGAGCTGGGCCTGCGAGCGGCCGGGCGCGGCGGAGAGGAGGCGGTCCTTCTTCAGGTCGAGCAGCTGGGCTTTCTCGAGCTTGGCGAGCTCGCGGCCGTCGGCGGCGATGAGGCGGACCTCGGCGCCGAGGTAATGGTGCTGCTCGTTGCGCAGCTCGACGGGGGAGGCGTAGAAGGGGCCGCCGACGCCGATTGAGTTCTCGCGCAGGACGTAGACGCCCATCGCGATGTCCTCGCGGACGGCGTCGATGGCGTTGCGCACGGGCTGAGGGGTGCGCAGGTCGTAGGTGCGGATGAGGTTGTAGGCGACCTTCTTGCCGTCCTTCTCGCCGTCGTGGAGGGTGGTCACGCGCAGGCGCGGGCCGTCCCACGAGACGCCCAGCGAGTTGGCGAGGTCGCCGTAGAGCTGGCGGGCGTCGTCGAGCTCGATGGTGGTCACCAGGGCGCGGGTGGCGGCGTCCCAGACGCGGATGCGGCGGTCGCCGGTGGCCTGGGCGATGAAGCGGCCGTCGGGGCTGGGGGCCAATTGCCAGACGGTGGCGTCGCCGGCGACGCTTTCCAGGGCCTGGGGCTCCACGCGCTTCTCGGGGCGGGGGTCGATGACGCCGTCCAGGCGGGTGTTGAGCTTGATGCCGATGGCGGCGGTCTTGTCGGCCAGCGCGCGCCAGACGGAGACGGCCTGGGCGCGCAGCTCGGGGCGGGTCTTGAGCGCGCTCGAATCGGCGATGGAGGTCAGGAAGTGCAGGGCGCCGTCGGCCAATTGGGCGACGAGGCCGCGCTCCTCCAGGCGCTGGGTGGCGCCGGAGAGGAAGCTCAGCACGTTGGCGATGTAGGCGGCCTCGTCGAAGCCGGGGACGGCGCCGGCGTAGGAGTTGTGGAAGCCGAAGCTGGTGAGCAGGCGGTCGATGACGGAGTGGCCGTCCAGGCGGTCGTGCTGCTCGTAGCGCTCGTTGGCTTGCTCCAAGAGCTGGGCGCGGATCTGCTCGACCTGCTCGGGGGTGTAGGGGCGGCCTTCGGCCTCGGCCTGCTTCTTGTAGTAGGCGAGGTTGCCTTCGGCGCTCTTGTACTCGCGGGCCAGCGTCTTGCGCTTGTGCAGCTCCTGCAGCTCGGGCCAGCGGGACTGGAAGGATTCGAGCAGGTCCAGCATCGGCCCGACGAGGCTCGCGCCGGAGCTCGGGATGCCGAGCAGGAGCAGCAGCTCGTTGCGGGACTCGGCCGCGTCGAAGCGGTAGGGGCGCCACTGGTAGAGATGGGCGGACTGGCGGCGGCCGTCGACGTGGGTGTAGCCGCCGCTGCGGTTGGAGCCGTGCCACTTGTTCTCCTTCTCGCCCTCGGCGGGCGGGGGAGCGAGCAGGCCTTCCTTCATCTCGGCGATGGAATTCTCGAGCTCGGCGAGCCAGCTGCGCGCGTAGGCGGCGGCGCGTTCGGGACGCGAGATCAGCTCCAGGCCGGCGTAGTCGGCGTGGGGAAGGACCTGGCGGACGACGGCGCGGGCTTGCTCGGTACCCAGGCGGTCGATGGCGGCGAGCGTGCGGGAGAGATGCGCGCGCAGGGGCATGAAGCGGGCCTGCAGCTCGGGGTGCTTGAGCGCCGCGGAGGCGCCGTTCTCGACGGCGCCCCAGCCGTCCTCCTCGTTGGCCTTGGCGTCGAGGAAGCTCTTGCGCAGGTCCGTGCGCGTGGCGCCCTGCACGAGGTTGAAGGCGTTGGCGGCGTCGGCGGCGATGCCGTAGAGGGGGAAGACCAGCGCGTCGCGGGTCTCGGGCGGCAGGGCGGCGAGGGCCTCGGGCGAGGCGGTCTCCAGCATGGAGGCGAGCTCGGCGAAGGCGGTCCAGCGGGCTTCGAGCGTGCCGTCCTTCAAGCGCGCGGCGTAGCCCTGCAGCGTCTGCGCGTCGGGCAGCTCGGGGGCGGCGCGGCGCGAGCCCAGCGCGATGAGCTCGCTCAAGGAGCGGACGTCGGCGCCCTCGAGGGCCTTGAGCTCGGCGAGCACCTCGGCCATGTGCTCGGGGCGGACCTCGACGGCGAAGGTGTCGGCGAAGATCTCGGCGGGGCCGTCGCGCTGCAGGCCGCGGACCTGGCCCTCGCGGCGCTTGATGAGCTCCTCGACTTTCTGGGAGAGGTCGTAGCCCTGGCGGCGACCATTCTCGGCCTGGGCCGCCTGGATGAGGATGACCTCGCTGCCGCGCAGGCGGCCGGCGAGCTCGGCGGCGGCCGCGGCGGGGGAGAGCGGGGCGGGGCCGGCGGAGACGGCCGGCAGATGCACGGGGAAGAACTTGGGCGCGAGCGTGGGCGTCAGCGCCGGCGACGCGAG
>JBFMFD010000124.1:0-7879 GCA_040752255.1 Armatimonadota bacterium | reverse complement strand
GAGGTTGTAGGTGAAGCTGTCGTAGTTGTCAATAAGAAGCAGGCGCCTCATCGGCCGCCACCCGGAGGGGCCACGTCCGGCTCTGCCAGCGGCGCGGAGCCTGCGGCGGAGGGTTCCTCCTTCAGCATGTCTCGCGCGGTTCGGAGAATCTTGAACGACTCAACGTGGAGCAAGAACGGCTTCTTGGAGAGCGCAGTAGGCAGCGGTTGAGCGTTCTCCCCGGATGGCGGGTCACCCGTTCGAACCAGAAGTCCGGTCGCTTCGACTTCCGCGGAGCGCTCGATCGCTTGATAATCCAGGAGGAGCCGTTGCGCGCTCTCGAGCAACTCCCCGTGTGTCGGCGTTACGAGCACGATCGGGCCATCGGGAATTGCAGAAAAGTCGCCCTCGATAACGTTCCTGCTGAATCTTCCCCAGGTTGTAACGTCGTCCCTGGCCTCCTGCCCGAGGATCAGCCCGCGCCAAGTCTGAAGGGCGGTCTGCAGCTTGGAGAACGCGACCGCATACTTGGCGTCTGCGCGAGCCCCGGGGTCGCCATTCCCTATGTCTGTGATGAGACGCTCCAGCGCATCATAGTCCGCGAAGAACTCCCTCCAGTCCACCTCAGGATCCGGGACGAGAAGGAAGTAATAGTCGTCGGGGTCGCCCGGAGTGCGAAGAGCCTCACCGTGGCCAAGCAGCCAGCCGGTCACCACGACGCGTCTGCCGACATGACTCGGCAGGTCGGCGTACCCGACGGCGACGGGCGGCGTCTCGGGTTGCTTCTCCTTCCGCTCGCCGCAGGCGGGGGCAAAGAGAACGGCCGAAGCGAGCATCGCTGCCGACACAGCCCGAACCCGCGCATCAATCACCCTTGCCGTCTCCTGAGAGGCGCCTCGCGGCGAGATACATATGGATGCCCCGCGTGCTGATGATGCCGCCAACGATGCTCATGACCACCAACAGCCCGATTTGGAACACGACGGTTCCGAAGCGAACCCCGATCTCCGTCACGTCCTGCTGCTGCCCGGGGTTGGCGCTGACGATCTGATTCGGGTTCAAGAACATGTCGGCTGCGCGCAGGAAGGTGAAAACGAGCAGCGCAATGCCGAGCAGAAACGTTAGTGCGCCGAGCACGGCGCCGAACAGGTCGCTGCCCGCCTTCGGCGCGGCTACTGTGCGTTCCTGCTCTTCGCTCACTTGCATAGTTCGACGGGGTCTCCGGGACGGACGGTTCCGGACTGCTTGACGCGCGCGAGCATGCCGCGTCTGCCCATCATGCGGTCTACAAACGACTTGCCCTCTTCGCCCACGTATCCTGCCATCGTCAGGCAGGGAGTGCAGTCCATCGTGATCTCCACAACGGCATCGCCGACCTTCAGCAGCGCGCCCGGCTCGAGGGACTGCAGGGCGGGAAAGTCCACGGTGACCTGCTCCCGCAGCGTGCCGGGCTGCCACGCCTCGTCTCTGACGCTGTTGACGTCGAGCAGTAGCAGCTGTCGTCGGGAGGCGCCGCTGTCATCGAAGTGAAGGTCGCCGACGATGCCCTTCTGCTCCACCATTTCGAGCGCGTCCACCGGTACGGTGCCTTCGCCCTTCCGCCGCTTCACCAGCACTTGAACAACCGTACCAGGCACGGGACAAGTGTACCTATCAGGAGCGAGGCGGCGCGACGATGTCGGCGAGTTCGCCCCCCGGAGCCTGCAAGCCCCTGTCGTCCTTGCGGTTCTCTCCGACGCTGTAGAGGTCGTAGCCTACCGAGAGATTGTGATAGAGGAAGTCACGCCCGGAGTAGGGGTCGGTGCGCAGCAACTTCGGAAGCGTCTCAAGGGAGGCGGGAAGCCGCTCGCCCGCCCGAAGCCGGGCGAGGAGCAGGGCGTCCACGGCGATGAGGCGCGTTACGGCAAGCGAGAAGAGGTACTGATCGAGGATTCCGTCCGACGCGCCAAAGAATTGCGCCGCCAAGCGCCGCCAGGGCCGCTCGCCGCTTGGGGCTTCGGTGGCGCGCCACTGCGAGGTGTCTTCACTTGCGATGGCGTGTAGTGCGCTGATGCGGTCGCGAGCCTCTTTTGCAAAGCGTCGGAAGTACTCGACCTGCTCCTCTTGAGGCTCACTGCGGAGCGCCTTTAGGTAGTCGAAGGCGGGGGCGGTGTCCTTTTGCAGCGTGCTTGCAACCTCGTCGAGACCGCCGTCGAGAAAGGCGTCTTGAACCAGTTGCACCGCGGCGAGCATGGCAGCCTCTTCGTGGCGAAGGTTTTGGTGTACCGAGGGAGCCTGCTCAAGAATCCTTTCGATGCCTTGAGACAGCCTGATCAACTGCTCCGGCGACAGGCGCGCGTGCGATTCCCACAGTGTGCTCTGTACGCGCCGAATCAGCGTGTACCCGAGGTTCGCATCGAGCGCGTCGCCGCCGAACAGGTCCCACGCAAGGCGCAGCGTCGTGAGGATGTCGCTCACCGCGCGGTCGCCGTCGCCCGCTTCCAACGCATCTTGGGCCGACCAGATGAGCGTGGTTCCCAGGAATCGCCAACCGCTCCGTGCGGTGTTCTCGCTGAGCGGTGGCTGGGGCGAATAGACAAACTCGAACGTTTCTCGGTGGGCGCGACGCAAGATACCGAGCGCAGCCTGCGCCTTCGTGATGGCCTGTGCGCGAAGGCCGGGCGTCCAGTGGGTGCGGTAGAGCAGGGCGTCGGCATCGCGAAACGCTCTCTCCCCTGCCTGCTTCATCAACTCAAAGCCTGGGTTCGTAGGCTTGGTCTCGTAGCCGGCGAGGTGGTCGGGAAAGGGCGGCGGCTCCGGTGTGCGACAGCCAGTGGGCGCTGTGATACTGGTCAGAGCCAGCGCCCAGTGTGCCATCCTTCTGCGTAAAGCCGCGCAATCCATTGCGCTGGTTGGGAGATTACCTCAAGGAGATGGCATGAAGGGCGTTATCCTCGCCGCGGGCAAAGGCACTCGTCTGTATCCCGTAACTCGACACATACCGAAGCCGCTTGTTCCAGTTGCCGGCAAGGCGACGATCCTGCACGGCATCGAGAGGCTCGTCGAGGCGGGCATTCTGGATGTGTGTGTGGTGGTCGGCGAAAGCGGGGATGCGATTCGCGACGCGCTCGGGGATGAGGCGTGCGGCGCCCGGCTGACTTACGTTACGCAGACTGAGCCGCGCGGGTTGGCGCACGCGGTTCGGTTTGCCCGCGACTTCGTCGCCGCCGATCCGTTCTGTCTTTACCTGGGCGACGCCGTCTACGACTGCTCGCTTGCACCCTACCGGGCGCGCTTCGACGAGTCCGGCTGTGCGAACCTGAACCTCGTCAAGCCGGTGCCCGACCCGGAGCGATTCGGGGTTGCGCACGTCGAGGGGGAGCGCATCACTCGCCTTGTCGAGAAGCCTTCTCAACCCGACTCGAACCTTGCGATGGCGGGCGTGTACTTCTTCCGCGAGCCGATCTGGGATGCGATCGATGCGCTGCAGCCCAGCGCACGCGGAGAGTACGAGATTACCGACGCCATCCAGCTGCTGGTCGAGAGAGGGGAGGACGTAATCGCAGGCGTATACGAGGGCAACTGGTTCGACACCGGTACGCTCTCGTCGCTGCTGACGTGCTCTGGTTTCCTGCTTAGCGGTGGCATGCGCGTCGGCGCTCGCTCCCAGGTAACCGGTGCGATCGGGCGGAACGTCGCAATCGGAGCGGACGCAATGGTTCGCTGCGCGGCAATCGAGAACAGCATCGTGCTCGAGGGCGCCCGCGTGGACTGCGAAGGCGTGATCCGCGGCTGCCTCATCGGCGGCTCGGTGAAAGCGACCGCGCTGACCGATGTTATCGTGTGGAACGACGAGTCGGTTACGCCTTGAGGTCTTCGGCGGGTGAGATGTCCTCCCACGGGAACGGCTTGTTGCCGAAGTGCCCGTTCTTCGCAGTCGGGAGGTAGCGCATCTCGGGCGAGCGCAGCCGCAGGTGCTGCGTGATCCCCTTCGGCGTGAAGTCGAACCGCTCGCGAATGCGCGCCTCGATCTCTTGCTCCGGCACCTTCGCCGTTCCAAAGGTGTCTACGACCACCTGTACCGGGTCTGCGACGCCGATTGCGTAGGCTACACTCACCTGAGCCTTGTCGGCCAATCCGGCGGCGACGATGCACTTTGCGACGTGTCGGCACATGTACGCGGCGCTTCGGTCGACCTTTGTCGGGTCCTTTCCGCTGAACGCGCCGCCGCCATGCGGGCAGAAGCCCCCGTACGTGTCGACGATGATCTTGCGCCCCGTCAGTCCGCTGTCTGCCTCGGGCCCGCCGATGGAGAACTTGCCTGTTGGGTTGATGTGGTATATGATCTTGCGCTCAACATCCACCTTGCTCGCATAGTCGCGCAGCGTTGGCTCGATGATGTACTGTCGGACTCGCTGCTCAACCTCTTCCTGAGTCAATTTGGGCGAGTGTTGGCAGGAGCAAACGATGGTGTGCACGTACTTCGGCTTGCCCGCCTCATAGCCGACTGTGACTTGGCTCTTCGCGTCCGGTCGAAGGCCGAGGCCTGGATGCTCGCGCCTCACGTCGGCTTGCCTCTTCATCATGGCGTGCGCCATCGCGATGGGAAGCGGCATCAGCTCGTCCGTCTCGTTGCAGGCGTAGCCGAACATCATGCCCTGGTCGCCGGCGCCGCCTCTGTCGACGCCCTGGGCAATCTCGGGCGATTGGTTCTGCACTGCGACGAGAACGCCGCACGTGCGCCCGTCGAAGCCGTACTCGATGTCGGTGTAGCCGACGGATTGGATCGTGTCGCGAACGACATCGGCGATCTCGACGTAAGTCTCGGTTCTCACTTCGCCCGTTACGACGGCGAAGCCCTTCCCGAGCACGGTTTCGATTGCCGTGCGGCTGTTTGGATCGCCTGTGAGGCAGGCGTCAAGGAGCGCGTCTGAGATCTGATCGGCAAGTTTGTCCGGATGCCCCTCGCTGACGCTCTCCGATGTGTAGAGTCGTACGTCGTCCATGGCGACGATTTTACCGACCCGTCAGATTTTGATGTCGATGATCGCGCTGACTCCGACTCCATCCACCCTGCGGATGTTGGTAACACTGGTAGTTGATACAGGGATCAGCGCCTTGATGCGAACGACGCCGCCGAAGATGGTGCCTTCGACCTGAGCGACCGCACGCACCTTTTGCACTTCGGTTGCCGGCCCCATGACTTGCGCCGCGCCGACGTGAGTTCCGCTGCCCGCCGAGATAATCGGAACGACCTTCGTCATCGCGGCCTGCTTCTGGTCAAAGCCCTGGAGGTCGTCAACTGCTTTGTCGATCTCCGGCCCGAAGCGGTCAACGACGAGCGCAATGCCGCCGATCTTCAGCAGGTCGCCGATGTCAATCTTGATCTGCGCGACGGCAACGGACACCGCGGCAACAACAAGCGCGGCGAGGGCAAGGGACTTCGACGTGATTCTCTTTCGCATGGTGTTCACCTCTGTGCCATTTTAGACGGATTCCTCGACTCCTCGTTTCGGCGGAGACCCTTCTAAAGAGTTCGGAGCCGACTCCCGATGGGAATCGGCTCCGATGTCGTTAGGTTGCGTTGAAGTTCGTTAGAACTTCTTGCTCCACTGCGTCGTGAGGAACCCACCGCGCAGGCGGTCGGGATCGTTCGTGACACCCGGAAGGAAGATCCAGGTGCCCGGCTGGAACGCCGTGACGCCGTCAGCGTCGTAGTCGCTGATCTCGTACATGAACTTCAGGGCTTGATCGCCACCGAGGTCGTACGTGAGACCGATGCGGTACCACGATTCGGTCGGCTCGCCTGCGACGCCGTCAAGGTCCCAACGGACCCATTCGCCGCCGAGGAAGCCGGACCAGTTCTGGCTCAGGTTGAACGAAAGGTGGCCGTACACCGAGAAGATGTCGTCATCTTCAGTGATGCCGCCGCCGTCGTCCGTGCCTGTCCACAACTTGGCGCCGAGTTTCAGGCCAACCGAGCTGCTGGGCATGAACTTGACGTAGCCGTCGAAGCCCATGACGTCGGTCGGGTTCCACCAGATGCCGATGCGGCCCCAGTCGCCCGGAGCGCCGAAGTACGGAGCAACCTCGCGGTAGGCAACGCCGGCGGACCAGTTCGAACCCTGGTAGCCAAGCTTCACCCACCAAGCGAAGTTGTCCTCATCGAGGACATTGTTGGTGTTCATTTGGTAGTCGCTCTGGCTGTAGCCGCCGTTCAGGCTGAAGTTGTTCCCGAACTTCCAGTCGAGTTCGCCGCCCCAAACCGACATTCGGTTGTAGGGCGCGCCGCCGTCCGGATCTGCCCCGAGGAAGTCGGAGTCCAGGAAGATATAGTTCAGCCCGATGTTGCCGTTATCGCCGAGCTTGATGCCGGCGTGGAACCCGAGGCTCTGGTCAACCATGATGCCGGAGCTGTTGAGGCCAACGGGGCGATCTCCGGCAAACGGAGCGCCGAGCGGGCTCATGCCCACGAACATCGGGTTGATCTCGGTGAACAGATCGTCGAAGCGGGACGAGTTGCGTCCAGCCCAGACGTCCAGTCCGACCGAACCCCAGTCGAACATCAACAGGCCGCCGTCGAAGTACCAGTTGCCGTTGTCCCATCGGTCGTTCTTGAAGTAGGGCGTTGCATCAGGGCGCTGGAAGAAATAGTTTCCAGCCTGATAGCCCATGCGACCGAGTTTGGCGGTGAACCCCTGGCCCCAGACCGACGTGTCGAACTCGACCATTGCCTCTTGAATGTAGATGCTGGTCGAAGGCTCGGTGAACGGGGCGCCGGGGAACGTGGTGCTCTGGTCGCCGAACAAGAGGCCACCTTCGGAGAATCCCATCAGGTTGCCGATGACGACCGTAGCGGTCCATTTGGGACCCTCGGCGTTGGTTCCGTCGAATTGGAAGGCAGCCTCGTGACCGATCGAGGTGTCGTCGGTCAGACCGCCAACGTGGCCGAAGTTCGACCCGCGATCAACGCCCGTCGGGCGACCGTCAACGGTCACACCGAACGTGTCGTCGCGCGAGTTACCCGCCAGCATGATCAGGTTCACGTCGCCGTGAATGTCCACTGCGGGCTTCGGCATACCCTTGACGAGTTCCGCCAGGTCGGCGATGTCCTTCTTCATGGCTTCGACATCAACACCGATAGCGGCGAGGTCTCGCTCGAACATGGAGGCCATGCGCTTCAGGTTTTCGATGTCGTCGCCCCAGCTCTTCATCGCATCGAGGTCTCGGCGAAGGTTCGCGAGCTCGTTGCGAAGCTGGTCGAGGTCCGCCTTGGTGGCGAATTGGCCGGTCGGCTGGTTGATCCGCTGCTCGAGAGCCGTGATCTGGCTCTGCAGACCGTTGATCCGCCCCTTCAAGTTCTCGAACGCGGCATTGATCGCCGCGGCGAGCTCATAGCGGGAAGCGGGACGGCCACCGCGGAACAGTCCATCCGGGTAACCAACCAGGATGCCCTCGTTTTTCATGTTCAACAGGGCGCGATACGCCCAGTGCATCTCGGGAGCATCCGGGAAGTTATCTTGAGCAAGGGCGGGCACAAACAGCGCCGCACCCAACACAGCGCCGAAAGCAAGTTTCAGCGTTTTATTCATCTTTCTCCTCCTTGAGGTTTCGCCCCGTGCGCCTGTGTCGGTACTCGCTGAAGCAAGCCTAAGTTGACCTCCAGCGAGACGCCGTACAGCCGCCCGGAGACGGTATTTCCACGCACTTCGGCTCGGTAGAGCCTCTGCACGCGCGGTGATTTTACCTGCCCCCGCACCGGGAGTCAAGGGGTCAGCAGCTTTTTTCTACCCCTGTCTATTCAGGGTAACCGAGGCGGGAAGCCGCTCCGCCGGAGTAGAATCTCAACGGCGATGGCTCCCCTACCCCCAGTGGTCGGCCTCCGCTCTAAGGAGTTGGAGGAACTCTTCCCCGGCGACCC
>JBFMFD010000123.1:0-7892 GCA_040752255.1 Armatimonadota bacterium | reverse complement strand
CGATGCCCTCGCTGCCGGTACACTCAGCCGCCGGATGGAGATTCTCCTTACCAATGATGATGGCGTTCGCGCGCCCGGTCTTCATGTCATGGCTGAGATTTTGCGGCGATTCGGTCGCGTCGTTGTCTGCTCGCCCGACCGGGAGCGCAGCGCCTGCGGCCACTCGATGACCCTTCGAGACCCCCTCCGAGCGACTCCGGTCGAGGATTTCCCCGTGGAGGTCGAGACGTACGAAGTCAACGGCGTGCCGGTGGACTGCGTGAACCTCGCTTTGCACGAGTTCTTCCCCAGCGGCTGCGACCTGGTGGTGAGCGGCATCAACGCGGGGCCGAACTTGGGCTGGGACGTGACGTATTCCGGCACCGTCGGCGGCGCGCTCGAAGGGGCGGTCAACGGCATCCGGAGCATTGCCGTGTCGGTCGCCGTGTTCGTTGAGGAGGCGCCGCCGAACCTCGAGACGGCTCGCCTGTGGCTGGAGGAGTACCTACCGTGGCTCCTCGCCGCCCCGCAGCCGAAGCACACAATCTTCAACGTGAACCTGCCGAGCATCGCCTATCCTGAGATACGCGGCACGCGCATCACACGCATGGGCACGCGGATCTATGAGGAGCGGGTGGAGAGGCGCGAAGACCCCTTCGGCAGGCCCTACTGGTGGCAGGGCGGCGTCGTAGTGATGGACAGCAGCGAAGAGGGCACCGACGTGCAAGCCGTGAACCAGGGCTTCGTGTCGGTCACGCCGGTGCTGCTCGATTGGACGGCGCACGACCTGCTCCCGGCTCTGCAGGAGTCGCTGGAGCGGGCGAAGTAGTTCTGGTCCGGTCGCTACAGGTCCTCGCCCAGCGCCGCGCCGTAGAACCGCGTGATGAACGCGCGGTACTCCTCCGACTCGACGATCTCGCGCCACCAGTCCTCCCGCTCGCGATACCATTGCGCCGTCTCGACCAGCCCCTGCGCAAACGGCACTCGCGGTGACCAGCCGAGCGCGCGGATCTTCGACGAGTCCATGCTGTAACGCTGATCGTGCGCGCCCTTCCGAGGGTCGGGGATGCGCTTGATGAGCGACTCGTCCGCTCCGAGCGCGGCGAGAAGCGCAGCCGCTACCTCGCGATTCTGTCGCTCGTTTGCATCTGCGATGTTGTACACCTCACCCGGTTCTCCCTTGCGCAGGGCTACGTCAATCGCGGCGCAGTGGTCGTCCACGTGAATCCACTCACGAACCTGTGCGCCCTCGCCGTACAGCGGCGCCTTCTTGCCCATGAGCAGCCGCGTGCAGAAGAACGGGATGAGCTTCTCTGGGTACTGGTAAGGCCCGTACGTGTTGCCCCCGCGCGTTAGGATGACTGGAGCGCGACTCGTCACGAACGCAGCGCGGCACAAGAGGTCCCCCGCCGCCTTGCTCGCCGAGTACGGAGTGTTCGGCATCAGCGGCGACTCCTCCGTCCACTTGCCCGAGCCGATGCTGCCGTACACCTCGTCCGTCGAGACGTGCAGCATTCGCGGAACTCCAAGTTCGACGCATGCATCCAGCAGCGCCTGCACACCCAGCACGTTCGTGGCGAGGAACTCCTCCGCACCGAGCAGGCTTCGGTCGTTGTGAGTCTCCGCCGCGAAGTTGACGATCGCGTCAATCCTCTCGTCCTTCAGCAGCGAAGGAACGAGGGCGCGGTCCTCGATCCTGCCATGCACAAACTTTGCGCGCCCCGAGTCGAGCACGTCCTTGATCGTGCTCTCGCGCCCGGCGTAGGTGAGAGCGTCCAGGATGACGATCTCGTCCTCAGGGTGCTCGCGGAGCACGAGCCGGCAATAGTTGCTGCCGATGAAGCCTGCGCCGCCCGCGACGAGAAGCCTCATCTACTTGAAGCGACTCCCCGGGTCGTCCTCATGGCGTATTTCGTCTACCTCCTCGCTCCGCCCCCAGCCCGCGTACAGCTTGTCCGGGAAGTTGAGCACGAAGGCGTCGGAGTCGCCCACGTTCGCGTAGGCATGGACGACGCCAGGTGGGACGGTGATGAACACAGGGTTCTCCTCGCCCACGTCCAGTTCCACTTTGCGGAACTCCAGCCCGGGGCGGTTCTCCCACAGCGTCAGCCTGAACCGACCGGAGAGGAAGGCGAATCCGTCCGTCTGCTCGCGATGCTCGTGCGGGCCACGCTGCACGCCCGGCTTTGTGACGCTGATGTAGCCCATAGCCGGTCGAAAGCCTTCGGGGAGTTCGTCGTCGCGGAAAAGCTCGCTCAGCCAACCGCGAGCGTCATCGTGGCGACGGAGATGCCGCGAGAGGGTGCCGGGTAAGAGTTCGCGAAAGCTGCTCATAGGTTGATATAGAGTGGGGAATGATGGGGGGTGGTACCCCCGACGGGATTCGAACCCGCGATCTTCGCCGTGAGAGGGCGATGTCCTAGGCCGCTAGACGACGGGGGCACGCTACGCCTATTCTACCCACTCCTACTCCGCGTTGTCGAGTGACCGCCTGATCGCATCCGCCTGCTCGACATCGTCCAGAAGAAAACTGTCGTGCCCCCAGGGGCAACTGCAGACGATGACCTGTGCCTTCGATCCGCTTGCGCGAACGATGGAAGCCGCCTCCTCGGACGCGCTCGGCGGGTACAGCGTGTCGCTGGCGAAGGCGATGAACACACACGGCGGCCCCCCCTGAGGGTAGCGCGTCAAGTCAAAGTAGTTCGCAGCCCGCGTCAGGATGAGGTAGGCGTTCGCATCGAAGCGCTCGGTGAACTTCGTGGCTTGGTGGCGGAGGTAACTCTCCACGGCGAACTCGACGTCGAGCGTGAAGGCGTACTTCTCCCGATCCTGGAGTGCGCGCCCGAACTTGCGCTCCAGCGCCTCTCCGCTCAGATAGCCTACATGTCCGATCATTCGCGCGACAGCCAACCCGTCCCTTGGTGGGTCGTCGAGAGGGTAGTCGCCCCCGCGCCACTTGGGGTCGCGCATGATCGCCTGCCGCCCAATCTCGTTCAGCGCGATGTGCAGCGCGCCTTGCCGGGCCGCGCCCGCCGTGGTGATTACTCTGCCAACGGGCTCAGGAAACTGCCGCGCCCACTCCAGCGTGTGAAACGCACCCGTACTTCCGCCCACAACCGCATGCAGCCGCCGAATTCCCATGGCATCGAGCGCGAGCGCCATCGCGCGCACCTGGTCGCCAACGGTGAGGACGGGGAAGCGACTCCCCAATGGCTTGCCGTCTTCGCCGAGGGTGGCGGGCCCGGTTGAGCCCGAGCACCCACCCAGGAGGTTGGTCCCTATGACGTGGTAGCGGTCGGTATCCAACGCCTTGCCCGACCCAACCAGCCGCCCCCACCAGCCTGCGACGTTAGCGTCTCCGGTGAGGGCGTGGCATACGAGCACGCTGTTGTCGCCTCGGCGCTCGCCGAACGACTGCACCGCGACGCGCGCATTCGGGACGACCTTGCCGGACTCAGTGGTGAAGTCGCCGATTTGGATGGTCGTCGGCTCCGACGCAGCGTCGAGCATCGTCTCGTTGTCCCGAAAGAGGGCGGGGTCGGGTTCGGTCATTGTGTCGCCGAAGTTTACCGGCGTCAAACGAGAAGACCGAACAACTCCTCGGCTTCTCGAATCTTCTCGCCGATGTACTCGACCACCGCCTGCTCCTCTTCGTCCGTCATGTCGAGCCACGCCTTCACTTCGGGAAGCATGGGCGGGACGGGGGCGTTGAGCGGGCTGTATCCTGCGGCGTTGGCGAAGAAGTCCGCTGCCTGGATGGAGGCGCGGGTCGCGTTGAACTCTCCGTCCTGAGGGTCGTGGTGCTCCCCTATGAGCTTCCGAATCGCTTCGGGGAACTTCCACGCGGTGGCGAGCATCCGACCTACCTCGGTGTGGTTGATGCCCAGCAGTTTCTCCTCGGCGACGTGCAGCGGCAAGCCGTTGTCCTTCGCGTCGAGCAGCGTACGGGTGTACAAGTCGGTGAACGTGCTGTAGAGGAACAGCATGCCGATGTCGTGCAGCAACGCGCCGATGAAGCATCGGTCAATCTCCGAGACCGGCAGCTGCTTGATGCGCGCGATGCGCTCCGCGCCCTTCGCCGTGCCGAACGCGTGACGCCAGAACTGCACGTGCATCTGCCCCATCGCGGCGGAGCGATTGCGAACAAGGCTCATCGCAGCCATGCTGAGCACAAGGTTCCGAATCTGTTGCATCCCGAGGATGACGATGGCGTGGTTCGTGGTCGAGACCTGCGCCGAGAGGCCGTAGTACGCGCTGTTCACTACGCGCAGCACCTTCGCGCTCAGCGCTTGGTCGGACGATATGACCTGGTTCAGCGCAGCGGAGGACGCCTCGGGGCTTTCCGTGATCTCAACGACCTTCGCGACCGCCGCGGGAAGCGCGGGCAAGTCGTGCACAGACCGTTCAATGTAACGGCGCAGGGCGTCGCGGTCAACGGAGAGCATTCCGAAGGGGATTTTCGGCTTGGCGGTGCCGGGTCGTTATGCCGGTCGGAAAACTCCGGCCTCTGACCAGGCTCGCGGAGGCGCCCGCCCTCCTAGCGGATTAGGATATTCTCACCGACTGTGAACCTGGCTTGCTCGCGCCGCGTCCTCCGGAAGAGGCGCCCGCTCACCATCAGCCGCGGCACATCCTCTGAGACCGAGAACTTGTTCGTTGAGGTCCGCCACGGCTCGACCGTCGGACTTGGGGAGATGGCGCCCATCGGCTACGGGCAAGCGCAGACCGCCGCGGGGGCAGAGGCGGAACTGGTCGCGCTTTCCCGCACTCTGGCTGGATTTGAGCCGTTCTCGCTGTACGCGGTGGAGCAGGAGGCGCTCGCCGCCGGGGTGTGCTCCGCAGGGAGAGCGGCGCTCAACATGGCCTGCTGGGACTGGGTGGGCAGGCGCGTCGGCCAGCCGGTCTGGCGGCTGCTCGGCCTGTCCGGCAGAACGGCGCCGACGAGCGTAACTGTCGGCATCAACCCGCCGGATCGCGTTCGCGAGTTGGTCCGCGAACTGTTCGCCGAAGTCGGCCCGGGCGTCTCGCTCAAACTGAAACTCGGCAGCCCCGAAGGAGTCGAGGCGGACAAGGCGTCCTTCGAGGCGGCGCGCGAAAGCCTGCCGCCCGGCGCGGCGATCCGCGTTGACGCCAACGGCGGCTGGAGCGACTCGGATGCCCCGGCGATGCTGCGATGGCTCGCCGAGCGAGGCTGCGACTACGCAGAGCAGCCGGTCACCTTCGAGGATGCCCTTGAGTTGGAGTGCCTTCGCGAGCGTCCGCTGCCGGTCTACCTGGACGAGTCGGTGAAGGACTCAAGCGACGTGCCCAAGGTCGCGCCCTTCTGTGACGGCGTGAACATCAAACTGATGAAGTGCGGCGGCATCAGCGAGGCGCTCCGTATCGTTCACACGGCGAGGGCGCACCGCCTCCGCACGATGATTGGGTGCTTCTCGGAGTCCTCGCTTTCGATAGCAGCGGCGGCACAACTTTCCGAACTGATTGACGCGATTGACCTCGACAGCCATCTCAACCTCGTTGACGACCCATTCCGCGGGCTGGAAATGGCAGACGGCCGCGTCGTTTGCTCCGCGGCTCCCGGATTAGGGGTTCTGCCGCAATGAGCGCCTCGCCGCTGAGAGAGGGCTCGAAGGTCGCAATCCTGATGCAGGGCTACCTGCGGAACCACTTCGGCAAACTCGGCTTCGGAATGCTGCGCTACTCGCCCTCCGACATCGTCGCGGTGGTTGACGGCGAGAACGCAGGCGGCGACCTCCTCGCGCTGACCGGCATCCCTCGGTGCGCGCCGATCGTGCGCTCGTCCGGCGAGGCGCGCGACCTGGGAGCGGAGACGCTCGTGCTCGGAGTTGCGCCGCCCGGCGGGCGGCTTCCGCAGGACTGGTGGGACGAGGTACTCGCCGCGCTTAGGCTCGGGATGCTCGTGGTCAACCCATTGCACTCGCCGCTCGCAGCGAACGAGGAGGTACGGCGCACGGGGGGCAGCGTCTGGGACGTGCGCGTCGAGCCGCCCGATCTCGATACCGCGTCTGGGCGGGCGCTCGGCTTGTCTTGCGCGCGCGTGCTTACCGTCGGCACCGACATGGCGGTGGGGAAGATGACCGCGTCACTCGAGATGACCTTCGCAGCGCGGCGTATGGGCATCGCGGCGGAGTTCGTCGCAACCGGTCAGACCGGAATCTGCATCTGGGGCAGCGGCGTCGCCGTGGACGCCGTGCGACTCGATTTCGCGCCAGGCGCCGTCGAGCGCGAGACGCTGCGCGCCTCGGAGGCGGGCGCAGAGGTGCTGTTTATCGAGGGCCAGGGCGCGATCAACCATCCTGCCGCCTCTGCGGTGCTTGCCATCATGAGAGGCTGCATGCCGACGCACTTGGTGCTGTGTACCCGGGCGGAGCAGCGCTCTCTGTGGCGCTTTCCCGACCTGCCCGTTCCGCCGCTTCAGTCGCTCATCGAGACCTATGAGACGATGGTTGCGGGCGGTGGGGTGTTCCCGCGGCCGAGAACTATCGGCATCGCCCTCGACACGCATGAGTTGGACGAGCCGGAGGCCTTGCAAGCCATCGAGCGCTTAGAGCTTGAGGTCGGTCTGCCGGTCGTTGATCCGGTGCGCCAGGGGGCGGCGAGGCTGATCCAGGCTTTCCTGCAGACACGATAGCCTTCCCCCTCCCCGCAGGCGGGGAGGGTTGGGGTGGGGTCGGGTAAGTGGTATAGCACCCGCGCGCCAACTCTTGGGTACCCTGACCGCTTGGCGCCCCCGTGGGCGCGCATGATGGATTGGCAAACGACCTTCGACAACGTCGTCGCTTGGCTGCTTGACAGGGGCGTGCGCATCGCGCTCGTCATTGTGGGCGCGTTCATCCTAAGGTGGGTCCTGGTCAATCTCATCACGCGCATTACAAAGGGAGTCGTTCTCTCGGAAGAGGAGGACCAGGGACGCAAGAGGCGGCTCGAGACGCTGCTGCGCATCTTCATCGTCGCAACCACGCTTGCCGTATGGATCCTCGCGGGGCTGCTCATTCTCGACCAATTGGGGATCGCCATCGGCCCGTTCCTTGCCGCGGCGGGCATCGCCGGCGTCGCGGTCGGCTTCGGCGGGCAATACATTATCCGTGACCTCATCACCGGCGTCTTCATCATTCTTGAAAACCAGTACCGCATCGGCGACGTCGTAACGATAGACACCATCACCGGCACGGTCGAGGACATCACCTTGCGCACGACGATGATGCGAGACCTCGACGGCGTCGCCCACCACATTCCGCACGGCACGATCCAGAGAGTTGCGAATCATTCGAAGCGATTCGCCCGAGTCAACCTCGACATCGGAGTCTCCTACTCGTCCAACCTCGATAAAGTGATCGAGGTCATCAACCGAGTTGGGCAGGAGCTGGCTCAAGACCCCGTCTGGGGACAGGACGTGCTGGAGGCTCCGCAGTTTCGGCGTGTTCAGGAGTTCGCCGACTCGGCAATCGTGATAAAGGTTCTCGGCGACGTCAAGCCGCTTCGCCAATGGGATGTCGCCGGTGAGTTTCGCAGGCGCCTGAAGCGCGCGTTCGACGAAGAGGGCATCGAGATTCCGTTCCCGCAGGTCGTCGTCCACAAGCCCGAGGAGTAGTCCGGCGGGCGTCCCCGGGAGCCGTCTGCGTGTGGAGGCCTACCTCTGACCTCTGCGCCTGAGAGCCAGGGCGACGCCGATGACCGCCGCCACAGCAAGCGTCAGAAGCAAGCCCGCAAGCCGCTGGAAACCGATTGCCGAGTCAATCCACTCTGCAATCAAGGAGAAAAGCGCAATCGCTGCGCCCAACTCCATCGCCTCGCGGCCAGCTTCGGCCCGCCTGGTTGCAATCAGCAGCAGCCCAACGACAACCGCCACACCCGCGATGCCCAGACCCCACGGTAGAACCATCCCGCACGTG
>JBFMFD010000122.1:0-7921 GCA_040752255.1 Armatimonadota bacterium | reverse complement strand
GCCTCGCAAGGACGGCACGGAGCGGCTTGCGAAACTGTGGGCAACGATGGACGCCCAAAAGGTCGCCGCCCTGGTCCAGCAGTGGAACGATGGCGACGTGCTTCTCGTGCTGGCGAAGATGGACGATGAAAAGCTTGCGGAGGTTCTCTCCGCTCTTCCGCCTGAACGCGCGCTCGAGCTGAGTCGCGGAATCAAGGCTCTCGATCGAGGTGGCAAGTGAATCGCCTCTTCCGGAACAGCGACCTCCTTTTGGCGATGGGCATTCTTGCCGTCGTCGTTATGCTCATCGTTCCGATGCCCCACTGGGCGTTGGATGCGATGCTCGTCTTGAGCATCGGCATCAGCATCGGAATCGCGCTCATCGCCACGAACGTAGAGCATCCGCTCCAGTTCGACACGTTCCCATCGGTGCTGTTGCTCACGACCTTGCTGCGCCTCGCTCTCAGCGTGGCGGCGACGAAGTTGATTCTCAGCACCGCCGAAGCGGGGCACGTCATCGAGACTTTCGGCAATCTGGTGATGGGCGGAGACTTCATCGTAGGCATCGTCGTTTTCGCGATTCTGGTCATCGTGCAGTTCGTCGTCATCACGAACGGCGCAGGCAGGGTCGCTGAGGTTGTCGCGAGGTTTACCCTCGATGCGATGCCCGGCAAGCAGATGGCGATAGACGCCGACTTGAACGCGGGCTTGATCACTGAAGAGGAGGCCCGCGAGCGACGCGCGCAAATCAAGCGTGAGGCTGACTTCTACGGCGCCATGGACGGCGCCAGCAAGTTCATCAAGGGCGACGCCATCGCAAGCATCCTCATCATCCTCGTCAACATCATCGGCGGCGTGATCGTCGGCTTTATGCGGGGACAGGGCGCGCTGCTCGACATTCTGAAGACCTACGCGGTGTTGAGCGTCGGCGAAGGCCTCGTATCCCAGATCCCGGCGCTCCTCATCAGCACGAGCGCGGGCCTGATGGTAACCAGGTCGAGCCAAGAGTCCGGCATGGGTACCGCCGTGGTGCGGCAGATCCTGAGCCAGCCTCGCTCGCTGCAAGGTGCCGCGGGTGCGCTCGCCCTCCTTGCGTTCGTCCCCGGCTTCCCGAAACTCATCTTCCTCGGCATGGCGGCGCTGGCGTACGCCGGCTATCAGGCAGCGCAGCGCAACGTGGCGCAGCCCAAGAAGCAACAGAAGGACGCCGAAGCAAAGGCAGCCGCCGCCCAGCAGCAGCAGTCGAACTCGACCGATGCCGTGCTCTCCCTTCTCACCGTGGACGCCATCGAGTTGGAGATCGGATACGGCCTAACCCGGCTCGCGGACCCGAGGCAGGGCGGCGACTTGCCCGAGCGCATCACCGCCGTCCGCAAGCAGTTGGCGACGGAACTGGGCTTCGTGCTCCCGAGCGTGCGCATCCGCGACAACGCCTCGCTGCAGGCGAACGAGTACGTTGTTCGAATTCGCGGAGAAGAGGTTGCTCGAGCGCAGGCGTTCCCGAACAACCTGCTCGCGATTGACGGGGGCGGCGCCTCCTCACCGGTAACCGGCACCGCAACCAAGGACCCCGTCTTCGGAATCGATGCCCTCTGGATCGAGAAGGAGTTGCGCGACGAAGCGGAGAAGTCCGGCTACACCGTGGTCGAGCCGAGCGCGATGATGAGCACGCACCTGAGCGAATTGGTGAAACAGTACGCGGCTGAGTTGCTCACGCGACAGGACGTGCAACTGCTTCTCGACAACCTCAAGGAATCGTATCCGGCGGTGGTCGAGGAGTTGGTTCCTGCGAAGATGACGGTCGGCGACGTGCAGAAGGCGCTTCAGCATCTGCTGCGTGAGGGCATCCCGATACGCGACCTGGTAACCATCCTCGAGACCCTGGCGGACTTCAGCGAGCGGGTTACCGAACCCGAGCAGCTTGGCGAGTTGGTCCGCGCGGCGATCCCGCGCACGATTACGCGGAGGCACCTAAGCGAAGACGGCGTCCTCCATTGCTTCACGCTGGAGCCGGCACTCGAGCAGATGCTCACGGAGAGCCTCAAGCAGACAACCTACGGTAGTGCCCTGGCGCTCGACCCGACCGTGTCCCGCGAGATCATAGGCGCGATAAGCCGCGAGGCGGACAAAGTGACCGCTTCGGGGCGGAGCGCGGTGCTTCTGTGCAGCGCGACCCTTCGCCTCCCACTCAAGCGCTTGCTCGAGAGAAGCGGGCTTAGTTTGCCGGTGCTGGCGTTCAACGAGGTAGCGGCGAACGCCGAGGTCGAGTTCACCGGCAGAGTCGCCTCACCCGCGGTGGTGGCGGCGGCGGCGTAAACTCGGGGCAAGAACTACCGGCTGGGTGGACCTCGCCATCCCAGCCGGTAGGTGGTCAATGCGACAGTTGCCTAGGGCGAGCCGTCGGCTTGACCTCGCGCAACGGCGAGCGCACCGATCTGCCGCCCCTGCTCCAACGCAACGTCCGAGTCGAAGCGGTAGTGGATGCCGCCGTACACGCGGGAGATAGCAGCCTCTTCAGCCATTGCGTTGAGGGTCTCCGCCTCTCCAGGGAAGATGTACGAGAGGACGGTTGCCGCCGCGCCCGAGAAGCCCGAGTGGCCGGACGTGTACGAGGGGAAGTTCGGCAAGCCCGGAGGCGTCGTGATGTTCGGGTCCGCCTGGGACGGGCGAATCAACCAGTAGACATACTTCGCGTCCCAAACCGAGATGCCAGCGTCCATCGTCGCCATGTTCATCAACGCAAGCATCCTGGCGGTGCGAACTTCATTGAGTCCCTTTTCCATCGCCATGTCGCAAGCGATCTGATTCCAGTGGCCAGGTGGCGTTGCCGTGCCTGGCCCGTCCGCCCAGAACATTGCGATTGCAAGCTGCTCGGGTGTGCGGTTGTCAGAGAAGAATCTGACCTCTTGCAGCGCCTCTTGGAACTCCTGGGAGTTGCAGTCCGGCGGTGGGCCCGGCCTGAACTGGGAGCCGGAGGTCATGAGCCACGGGCGGACCTCGCCCCACAGAGGCAGGAGGGGTGGTCGTGGCGGGTTCTGGCTGCTGTACCAGTAACAGTCGCCGACCGGCACCTGCCCCGTCCACACGGCGTCCCAGCCGTCGTCCGTGATGTATGCGAGTACCTCCTCGGCCACGACGACACCGATCTGGTCGCCTGCCTCGACATCGCTCCGTCGGGCGATACCCGCCCACATGCGACTCTGCTGGTGCTCGCTCTTCGCGGCATCCAGCATCGCCGTGTCGTTGGGGAAGAACTCCCGGAGGATGCGCTCGCTTGCCGCGGCCATTGCCGAGTGCTCGCACGGGTAGCACGGGTCCGGCGGAATCGGCAAAACGGCGTCGATGCCGCTACCAGCCTCCTCCGAAGGGTACTTGCGGTTGTAGCGGTACTTCATCCGCCAAACCGCGATCAGCGTGTCGTACTGCGCGATAGACAGCGCTGCGTAGATGCGGGACGCCACCGGTGGGTTCACGCTCCGTGCGGCGACGAGGTCCCGGGCGATCTCGTTCCAGCGACAAACCGCGCCTGCGTTCCAAAAGATCGCGCGATCAATCTGTTGCTGCGTCCGACTGGCTTGAAGTTGTTGCAGCTCGGAGATCTCCGCCTGCCATGTCGGCGTTTGGTACGCCGGGGGCGCGGGAACGCTCGCAGCGCTGAAGTTGGTCAGCACGATCGCGAGCCAGGTCCCCGCGGTCGGCTCCGCACCGGACACTTTGACGAATGCGACGCCGCTTCCGCCGCAACCGAAGTTGACGGCAAGGGCGGCGCCGGCGACAAGGCAGAGCGCAAACGCGCCCCTCCTTCGCCGTTTGTTGGTGTTGGTTGTATAAATCATGCGTTCTCAGTCCTCCTTTTGGAGTTCGCCCAGTATAACACGGAACGGCGGCGGATGTGACGCGGTTTTGGCATCCGTCCCGCCCGGGGGCCAAATCCGGCATGGCTACCAGCAAGCGCCTATCGGGGCGGCAGTCAGGACTCGAAGTACTCCCGAAGTCGGTGCCGCTCGGCGATGGCGCGCAGGCGCTGGATGGCTCGAACGCCCATCAAGCGGCGACTCTCCCGTGACGCCTCCTCGTCCCCGTCCTCGGTGTCCAGTCCCAGCCTCCGGCGCACGGCGCGCCTTTCTCGAAGCGGCAGGTCTTGCAGCGCCCTATCCAGCAACCGTCGAGACTCCGACTGAATCGTATGATGTTCAGGGTCTTCGCAGTTAGGATCGGGCAGCAGTTGCGTGTAGTCGGATTGGTCCTCTCCGGTCATGCCATCGAGAGAGACGGTGTCCTGCACGCATTGAAGCAGCCTAAGGATTCGCCTCTCACTGATTCCGACGGCGTGGGCGACCTCGCTGATGGTCGGCTCCCGGCCCAGGGCGAGAGCGAGTTCGGCAGCCCGGCGGTCTATGCGGCGGATGGCTTCGCGGATGTGCGCAGGGAGTCGAATCGCGCGGCTCTTGTTCTCGATCGAGCGTCCGATTGCCTGGCGAATCCAGAACATAGCGTAGGTGCTGAATCGGTAGCCGCGGGATGGGTCGAACTTGGTGATCGCCTTCAGGAGGCCGATCGCGCCCTCCTGGACGAGGTCCTCAAGCGAGAAGGCGGGGCTGCGGTAGTTCCTCGCGACGTTGATGACCAGGCGCATGTTCGCCTCGACCAGTCGCTTGCGAGCCTCCTCGTCACCTTGCTGGGCGCGAAAGGCAAGCTCCTTCTCCTCGTCCGCTGTGAGAAGCGGCTCGCGAGTCAATCGCTCGAGGAAGGACGGAATCTCGTCCCTTTCGTGCGGTCTGTGCGGTCTTCCGGCAGGTGTCGTCATGGTCTTACGGTCGTGATGCGGCGTCCCTGCCGAGATCGTCGTCCGTGACACCACGCGGCAAACCGCGGGCCAATCAACTCGGATATTATGGCGTCTCCGTCCATCGGATAAGACGACAACCAGCGGGGAACGTTCCCTCGGAGGCGATAAGAGATGATGAAGGAGCAGGAGTTCGTCGCGCAACGGAGCAAAGACTGGGATAGGCTCCAGCAACTGCTGCATCGCGCAGAAACGAGCCTGAGAGGATTGCGGGGAGCTGAACTGGTGGAGTTCTCCCGCCTGCATCGCCGCGTGTCAGGCGACCTCGCGGCTGTGCGCACGCAGGGCACGAACCCGAGCCTGCTCGCCTTTCTGAACGACTTGGTGGCGAGGAGCGCGGCGGTTCTATACGCCCACCCGAGGAAGCCACCATTCGCGGCTGCCCGCGACCTCGCACTCGACGCCGCGAGGGCGGTGCGGCGGCGCTACGGCTTCATCCTGTTCGCGATTGGGGTCACGGTGCTGTTCGGCGCGGCGGCGTGGTTCCTTACGGCGGCCGACCCTCGGTTCGTGGATGTCGTGGTGCCCCCGGACTTCCGAGCCAGCCTCGAGCACTGGAAGACGGGGCAGTTCGAGGACACTCCGATCGAGGGCAGCATCGCCGGCACCGCGTTCTACATCGCAAACAACACGATAGCGACGATCCTTGTTGCGGCAGGCGGGATGACGTTCGGTCTCTCCGCCCTGTACGCCCTGTTCCAGAACGGGGTCATCCTTGGCGTGTTTCTGCATGAGGTGCAAGGCGTTGGCGCGTTGGGTCACTTCGTTACGGGCGTTCTCCCGCACGGCGTCACGGAGTTGGGCGGCGTGTTCGTTGGAGCCGGGGGTGGCTTCACGCTGGCGTGGGCAATGATCAACCCGGGGCGCAAGAGTATTGCCGCCAGCCTGCGCGACGCGGGAAAGGACGCCGCGTTGCTCATCGCGATGGGCATCATCATGATTTGGATCGCCGCGCCAATCGAGGCGTGGTTCAGTTTTCAGGCGAGTGTGCCGCCGGCGGCAAAGCAGGCTGTAGCCATCCTAACGTTCATTTTGTGGATGGTGTTCTTCTCGCTCGCCGGGCGTGGCGAGCCGGACGCTTCTCAGCAATGACGCCGAACGCTTCTGGTGCGCGGCGAACCTGGTCGAAACCCGCGTCGTGCAGCCTGCGCATGACGCCTCGCGTGGTTCTCTCTCCAAGCGCGCTGTTCGGGTCGCCGGTGTAGTGGAACAGTCGCCCGCGGTCGGTCAGCACTCGGTGGAATTGAGCGTACAGCTCCCGCGAGTAGAGTTCCCCGGCGAGCTGCACGGAGGGCGGGTCATGCAGGACTATCTGAAACGCTCGGCCCTCAAGGCGCGTGACGACGTCGCGAACGTCTCCCAGCACGGTCTCGATTCGACTGCTCTCGAACAGTTCCGCCGACCACGGGTTGCACTTCGCAATCTCCAACGCCACCGGGTCCACCTCTATGCTAAGCACGTGCGCGCCCCGTCGGGCCGCCTCAATGGCTGTGTATCCGAGGCCGGTCGCCGTGTCGAGGACGCGGCATCCCGCCAGCCGGCCAACCGCGTCCACCTTCTTACGCGTATCCTCCATCGGCGTCGTGCCTCGAATGCGGTGCATGGGGAAGCCGGATACCAACATCGTCGGAGCCTCACGCGTCGGGTAGAGCGTCCGGATCAACCGCGTTGCTTCGGAGAACGCCTGGATCCTGCGTGGGCTGTTTGCTTCGATGAGAAAGCAATGCTTCTTGTCCTCGGCGATCTCCTCGATCGCCTCCCAAGAGAGGCTCTGCCCATCCGGAAAAGCAACTCCCTGTTCATCGAGGGCGACTCTGCCTGTGGTCAAGTTGAGGTCGAGCGAAACGACCGCGGTTGCCTGCGAGCCGGCTCGTGCCGCCAGAAGGTCCTGCGCTTGGAACCACGAGAGAACGATCACGCCCGCATGGTTCAACCGTTGTACACGACGCGCTTCACCAGTTGCAGCACGCGCAGGGCGTCCCCGGTGGCTTGCGCTTTGCGAAGGTTCTCGCGCTGACGATAGATGAGCAGAGCCTTCTTCATGCAGTTGGCGAACAGTTCCAGCGACAATCTCATGCTCTCCACCTGCTCGGTACGGTAGGTGAATTGGTCTTCGCCGAACCAACCGTCGTACTCGGTGTCCACCGCGGCGTAGCAGAACTCGATGAGCCGCCACACGTCATCGGTTCCGGCGATACGGTCTTCGTCGTTCGAGTTGTACTTCGCCGCGTTGATGTGGAAGTTGGCGATGGGAACTCCGAGTGCGCGCAGCATATAGAGCGAGTCGGCAGGAGTGTTTCCCACCATCTGCTCGTGACCATAGTCAATCACGACACCCATGGCGGCCGTCCCGAGGTTTCGATTCACCTCTTGCGCAACCAGCGCCGCTTTCGCCACGGTGTTCACGATCATATTTCCCTCTCGCGGCTCCTTCTGCTTCGACTCTGTCCCGAACTTCAGGCCGCGCCGGTTGCATTCTTCAGCGATTTGCGTGCAAGCCTCGATATACCACAGCAGCCGCTCGCCGTAGTCCACCTCAAAGTGGTAGTCCCAGCCGTCGCTTCCGGGCCAGAGGTTACACGACGAGCAGCCGACCTCCTCCGCCAGGCGCACGCCTTGAAGGCATAGTTCGATGCAGTCTCGCCGCACCCCGGGGTCCGGGTTCGTAACGCCGCCGTACTTCCACTTGGGGTCGGTCCACGTGTTCATGTTCATGCACGTGGGCGTAACGCCGTGTTGCTGAAGAGCATCGAGAATCTCCTTCACCTTCGCGCCGTCTCGTGCCTTCTGCTCATCAAGGAACACCGACTCGTGAAACTCGACGCCTCGAATTCCGGCTTGCGCAACGCGTTGAATCTGAGCGGGCACGCTGTTGTCGAACTCCTTGTCGCTGTTGTAGCCGATGGGGCAGAAGCGGTCGAAGAACTCACCAGCGCACCAGTGGCCGGCTGCAAACGGGATTTCGAACGCGCGCAGGAACTCGTCCACCGAGTCGCCCTCTAAATAGCCGGCGAAGCGGTCGTCCAGCAACGCAAGTGCTTCGGGTGATGCGTTCACGGGGGAGAGAATACCGGGTTATCACGCGGGCGATGGCAA
>JBFMFD010000121.1:0-7936 GCA_040752255.1 Armatimonadota bacterium | reverse complement strand
TACGCCGACCAATCCATTGATGAGGAGTAAACAACGACCCATGAGAAAAACCAAGACTTCAGGGAAGAAGACCGCAAGAACTTCAACAAAAGCGGCCCGAACGAAGAAAACGGCGACCAAAGCCGCGGCCAAATCCGCGCCTGCGAAGAGGACAGGGAAGAACGGCCGCGGGCGACCGCCAAAGATGATCAAGGCATTCGGCACCGAGAAGAGCCTGCTCGACTGGGCTCAAGATCGGCGCTGCAAGGTTACACCGGCAACTCTCCGCGCTCGACTGCGCACCGGCATGACCCCCGAAGAGGCGATTACGGCGCCGCCTTACCAGGCGCCCGGCAACCGGAACTCCATCCTCGTTACGGCCTTTGGGGAGTCAAAGAACATTCGCCGCTGGGCGCAGGACAAGCGCTGCAAGGTGAGCTACTACACCCTCGTCCAGCGCATCCGCACGGGAATGGATCCCGAAATGGCGATTACAGCGCCGGTCACCAAGGGCTTCTACAACAAGGTGCTCTTCGGCCAGAAGGCGCGCGAAGCCAGCCCGAGCTACACGCCGCACTGGGTGATGCGTGAGGCTCGCGAGAACCTTCCACCGCGCCCGCCCGCCCGACGCGGCAAGGGCGCCGCGATGCGGAAGAAGCAGCAACAGGGACGCTAGTTGCGAGGAATTGGGGCGGCGATAACTCGACCGCCCCAGATTCCTTCACCGAAGTTCAGCAACCTCAGAGTCGGCGATCACGCGGCGCCGAACGGCTTCATCGTCCCAGGCTTCGAGGTCCGCTATTTCTCCGGGCTGCAGGAACTGGATCTCCCTGCCACTAGAGAGGGCGCCCAGCAGAACGCGCGCCGCTTTGGCGGCCATCAGCGTGGTTGCCAGCGCGTCCGCCGCGCTCTCGCCGAGCGCAATCAACCCGTGGTTTCGCAGCCACAGGCACTTCAAGCGACCCTCCCACGTCCGGAGGCGGGCGCCAACCTCTCGCGCAAGCGGAAGGCCGGGCATAACGTACGGCACGAAGAGCGTCGCGGGGCCGCATAGGACAACCTCGTCCGGGAACAACCTGCGCCGTGCTAGGTCGTCCGCCTCGTTCAGGGCAAGAAGGCTGAGTAACGCCTCTGGATGCGTGTGCGCGACGAACCGCGCGTCCGTGCGAAGAAGCAACACTGCGTGCATCCACGCCTCGGTCGAGGGGCGCTTGCCCCTGCCTGCCGGGAGTACGGCCGCATCGAGCAACCCTCGCGCCTCAGCGATAGAGACATCGCGCCCACGAGCGCTTTCCAACAGTCGCTCCGCATCAACCGCGACGAAATCCTCCGCCGTGCAGCAGCCCAGGCGTGCGCCGCTGCACGTGACCCACATCGTCCCGCCTTCCATGCAACTGACGTTGCCCTCGGCGAGAATAGCCAGGCCGGACACCGGGTCGCCCAGCCGCCGAGCAAGGGTGACCAGGGATTCGGGGGGTGAGGGTGCGTGGGTCATGAGGCCTCCCTTCGGCGCGCCGTCCGCGCTGTCTGCCGCCACCTGTCGAGAGCGACGGCAAGCACGATGATCGCGCCAGTGGCTATTTGCTGCACCCAGTTCGGCATACCCATCTGCGAGCCGCCCGCGCGGACGGTTGCCATGATGATAGCCCCGATGAGGCTTCCGGCGACGCTGCCTTGCCCACCGCTGAGGCTCCCGCCGCCGATGACGACTGCGGCAATGACATCGAGCTCCAACCCCTCGGCGACCGTCGGGTCGCCCACCGTGAGCCGAGAAAACTGCATCAGACCCGCGACGCCCGCCATCAGCCCGGCCACACCAAAAACGGCAACGCGCACGCGCTCAACCGCAACGCCCGAGATGCGGGCAGCCTCCTCGTTCGAGCCGACTGCCGCGACGCGCCTGCCGAACACCGTCGCCCTAAGAACCCAAGCGAACAGCGCCGCGAGCAACAGGAGCAACCAAACGCCCCACGGCAACAACCGCCATCGCTCTTCCGGGCGCATCGCCGCGAGTAGTTCGCTCAGCCATGTTAGCGGCGCGTCTATCTTCTGCTCGCCCGCGAGGCCCTTCGCCGCCCCGCGGAAGATGAGGAGCGTGCCGAGGGTCACGATGAACGAGCCGACTCGCAGACGCGTAACGAGCGCGCCGTTCACCGTCCCCCCGATCGCAGCGACAAGCAGACCCACCGCCACAGCGAGCATCGGATCGGCGCCGCGCTCAAGGGCAAACGCGATGACCACCGTAACCAACGCGATGAGCGACCCGATCGAGAGGTCAATCGCGCCCGACAGGATGACCAACGTCATCCCGATCGCCGCAAAGCCGACAATCGCCGTTTGCCGAAGGATCGTCTCCAGGTTCTGTAGGGAGGCGAACGACGGCCCGACCTGCCATGAGAACAGGAGCATGACCCCCAGCCACGCTCCCACTAGACCAGCGACGTTGCCAAACCCTTTCACATCTCCGCCCCGCTCGGCGAGGTCGTTTTACCTGCCGCAAAAGGCCCACCTGCAGCGGGGGTAAGATCCTGCGGATGGGGAGAGTAGGCCGCCTGGTGTGCCTGGCGCTGCTGATGGGGGGAGGAAGCGTCCCATTGGCGGCGCAGGACGGGGATAACATCGGTCACGAGATCTTCGAGAACGTATCCGCTCACTTCCACACCGTGTTCCTTGTCGCAGGCCTGACGCTCGACCACTGGCCCGGGCGGCAAGGCCGCTGGGACACTTCCTTGCGTGCGGCAGACGCGCTGCTCGTCGGAACCGCCGCTACAATTGCGCTGAAGGCAATCACTTTGTCACCAAGACCCGACACTTCAACCCGCAACAGCTTTCCCAGCGGGCACACGTCGTCCGCCTTCGCGGTCGCTACTGTGCAAGCCGCCTACCACCCCGACGAGGCGGTGTACTGGTACACGGGTGCAGCGCTGATTGGCGCATCGAGAGTTGGACTGGGGCGCCATCGCTGGGCCGATGTCATCGGAGGCGCAGCGGTTGGCTTCCTCGCAGGCCGATGGTCCCTACAATCCGACGGCCTGCTCCTTGCCCCCCTCTGGGGAAGCGGACCCGGCATTGCAGCGGCGATTCGCTTCTGACCGACGGCGGCCCTACTTGACCGGGGCTACCAGCGCCGCGACCTCTGGGTCGGAGAGGTTCTCCGGCGTTACCAGCGTGGCCCCCGTGTCAATCCGCTTCTCGACCGTCTCGCCCCGGATGTGCGCGACGATACTCTTCACGGCGAGGTAGCCCATCTTCCGAGGGTTCTGAACGACCAGAGCGTCCAGATGACCGTCTCGGAGTGCATGTACCATCTTGTCGGAGGCGTCGAATCCCACGAACCGCACCTCGCCTGCAAGCCCAGCATCCTGCAGCGCACGCAGCATTCCGAATGTGGATGACTCGTTCGGGCAGAAGACGCCGTCCGCTCCGAACCCGCCGCCGTCGCGGAACCGCGCGATGAGGTTCTCTCCCGCCTTCTGCGCCGACTCAGTCGTTGCTCCGGCGTATTGTTCCTGGCTGATGACCTGAATGCCCGGCGCCGCGCGTAGCGCCTCGAGGAAGCCCTCTTCGCGCTCGTGGGTCGAGGCGGAGCCTTCTTGGTATCGAAGCAGGATGACACGCCCCTGTCCGCCGAGCAGTTCGATCATCTTCTCACCGGCAAGTTCGCCCGCGGCGAAGTTGTCCGTCGCTACGAACGAAACGGTGTCAACGTCCTTCAGGCCTGAGTCGAAGATGAGCACCGGGATGCCTCCGCGCTGCGCGTTCTGCACGGGAACGCGGAGGGCGGTGTCGTCCAACGGGGCAAGCACGATGCCGTCCACGCGCTGCGTAGTAAAGTCCTCCACCACTTTGATCTGCTCCTCGCGGTCATCCTCCTTGAGCGGGCCCTTCCAGATAACCTCGACCCCTAACTCGTCGGCCGCGTCCTTTGCCCCGGCGTGGACAGACTTCCAGAACTCGTGCGTCGTGCCCTTCGGGATCACCGCGATGCGCAGTTCGCCCCCGGCGGTTCCTGCGCCGCTCCCCTTCCCACCTTGGCAACCGGCCAACGCCGCAACCACCACGAGAACAACGACAAACCAAGCGCGTCCCATGCCCATGATTATGCATCCTACGGCGTGCGGGGAGCGCCGTCTCAAGTATCCTTCGAAGCATGAACGCTCCAACCATCCGCGTCGTCGGCGGTGGATTCGCCGGCTGCGAGGCTGCGTGGGCGGCGGCGAACCGAGGCTGCCAGGTTACGCTCTTCGAGATGCGCCCTCGGGTAATGACCCCCGCCCACCAGACGGATCGCCTCGCCGAACTCGTCTGCTCGAACAGTTTCAAGTCGCTCAACCCCGACTCGCCGGCGGGACTCCTCAAAGAGGAGATGAGGCGGCTCGGCTCCCTCATGATCCCGACGGCGGAAAGGCACTCCGTGCCCGGCGGAGAGGCGCTGGCGGTGGACCGGCACGCCTTCGCCGACGAGATGACCGAGCGGATAGAGTCTCACCCCAACATCCAGGTCGTGCGCGAGGAGTACCGACCGGGTGCGCTCGACACGAACACGCCGACCGTCATCGCCACCGGACCGCTCACCTCGGAGTCTCTCTCTGAGTGGCTGAAGCTGGCGACGGGGCAGGAGCACCTGTTCTTCTATGACGCGGTCAGCCCGACTGTAACCGCCGAAAGCATAGATCGCTCCCGAGTGTGGGAGCAGAGCCGGTACGACAAGGGCGACGCCGCCTACCTCAACTGCCCAATGACGAAGGAAGAGTACGAGCGATTCGTTGACGCGTTGCTCGCTGCCGAGCAGGCGCCGCTCCACGATTTCGAGAAGGGCAAGTACTTCGAAGGCTGCCTGCCGATCGAGGAGATCGCGCGGCGGGGAAGGGAAAGCCTACGCTTCGGCAACTTCAAACCGGTCGGCCTGACCGACCCGAGAACGGGCCGACGCCCTTACGCGGTGGTGCAACTGCGGCCCGAGAACCGAGAGAAGTCGCTCTACAGCCTCGTCGCCTGCCAGAACCGCATGCGATGGGGCGTGCAGAAGGAGGTTTTGCGACTCATCCCCGGCTTGGAGGGCGCCGAGTTCGTTCGCCTGGGCGTGATTCACCGGAACACGTACGTCAACTCGCCCCGCGTCCTGGATTCGCGGCTGGTCGTCGCCACCGGCAGGGTTCCGGGAACCGTTCTGCTCGCCGGCCAGGTCACGGGGGTCGAAGGCTACGTCGAAAGCGGCGCGATCGGAATCCTCGCGGGCTTGTCCGTAGCTGCAGCGGCGGGCGGGCCTCCGTACGAGCCTCCTCCCCGCGAGACGGCGCTCGGCAGCCTGATGGCGCACATCCTGAACGACGAGTCGCCCAACTTCGCGCCGATGAACATCAACTGGGGCCTGCTGCCGACTCCCGACGAGCCGATCCGCGACAAAGGGGAGGTGCGTCGGCGAAAACTGGAGGCCGCCCGCCGAAAGTTCGGCGCCTGGCTGGAGAGCCTGGGGGCGGCGGCGCATGCGTGAGGGGGCTGCGATTGTGCTCGCCGTCCTCTTGCTCGCCGCCGGGTGTTCGCGACCGAAGCAGGCGCTAGCGTTGCCCTCGATTGTGCCGCTCGAAGTCGGAGACAAGCCGATCTTCGCCGTGGCGTGGTCGCCCGATGGCTCGCTCATCGGCGTCGGCACCGACTTGGGCGAAGTCATGGTTTTCGACGCACGCACCGGCGAGCTGCTGAACACGCTGCCGCGCACGCTTGGGCGGGTAACCGACCTCGCGTTCAACGCATCCGGGCGGCGACTGCTCGGCGTCAGCCTGGATGGTCGCTGGTGCGAGTGGTTCGTGGCGACCTCCACTGTGCCTACGGAGTGCTATTACGACGAACCGCCCTTGTTTGGCGTCAAACTCTCGGCCCACGAGAGTCCCGTCGTTGCGCCACGCGGCGCCTGGGCGGCCCGTGAGGTCGCCGACGGCGTGCTTGCGGTGGAGCCTCACGGCCTGACCCTTGAGGGTCATCGAATATGGTCGCCGCCCCGAGGGGACCCGATCACGGCGGGGGCTGTCTCGCCGCGCCTCGTCGCCGTCGGCACCCGTGGCGGGAGGCTGTTCCTGCTCGATCACTCCGGGAAGGTCGTAGCCTCAGCCCGGAACGGAGTCCATCGCATCAACACGGTCAGCATCTCGCCGGATTCGCGGCTCGTGGCGGATGGGGGCGTGGACGGCGTCTTGCGCTTCAGCGCGGTCCCCGACCTCAGGCTCGTCACCACGCTGCCGTTCGAGACGGGCTGGATCACCGATTGCGACTTCAGCCCGGACGGCAGGCGCATCGTCGTTGCCGGGCACGACCTGACGCATCGGCCGGGCGTCAACCGCGTCCGCGTCTGGCACGTTCCCGGCGGATAGGCGCCTGCCCGGCGGCCCCTCGCCCATTCCTAGTGCAACGCCCAGAGCGGCCACTCGCCGAACCAGCGGGGCGGCTCGGCGACCGTCCTCGAACCGTCTACCGGCCCGCATTGCCAGCCACCGGCGTACTGGGGGACGATGTACTCGGCTCGCGACGGCGTCTCAGACAGGAACCGCCGAACGGAGTACCACTTCGCGCTGCCGTCTACTCGGCCAATGACGAAGCCCTCATTGTGCGGGATGAGCAGGTCGTCCACTTCGTCGGTCGGTGTGCAGTCGCTCGGCGACCTCCAGCGCATCAGCATCGGCGCCCACAGTTCGCGAAGGGCGGTCGGGTAGGCGGTCTGCCTGTTGGCGCTCGGGGTGGCGAACACGGGCAGGAAGGAGATGCGGCTGCTCGACAGTTCCATGAACAGCATGGCGGAGGAAGGATCCGGCACGTTGCCCATCTTGCCGCCGAGCCAGCTGTCTCGATAGGCGCCGAGCCGTAGCGGGTTTCCCCACGTGTTCAGTGCGCCGGTGAGCGACAGGTTGATGGCGTATCCGTTCATGATCTCGCCGTTCTCGCTCCACATTCGCGCATCCTTCTCGCGCGATGGACAAAAGAACAGCTGCACCGTGCTCGCATAGGGCAGTACCCATTTAGGCCAACTGTAGTGATTGAGCCTATAGGCGAAGGGCCATTGCGAGCAGCCGTCCCCCGGCACGCGACCGGGGCGGTTCAGTTCTGGGTTGAGCGAACTGTACTGCTGGCACCCGTCCGCCCGAGGGAGGACATCGTCGTAGTCCGCCGAGTAGAGGATGGTCGCGGCGGAGAACTGGCGAACGTTCATCAGGCAGTTGGTTTTCTTCGCCGCCTCTTTCGCTCGAGCGAACACCGGGAAGAGGATTGCCGCCAATATGGCGATAATCGCAACAACAACAAGCAGTTCGACGAGCGTGAGCGCCCGCCTCCTGCACGGGTAGGGAAGCATCGTCATTCTTCTTGCTCCTTAGCGAGGTAATTCGACGCTCATCCCGGCATTCCTGCTGGCCGTTTTCAACTCGTCTAAGAGGGGGGAAGGCTCGGTTCAAGCCAGCAGGTACCCCGCCGCGCCTGCGGCGAAGGTGGAGACAAGGTTCACCGTGTCGTTGGTCATCCAGCGAAGCCCTCCGCCCGCCTCTCTCCGCTGGAGCGTGTCTCCGAGCACGCTGTCGAGCAGCGCGCTGGCAAAGCCGATGACCGCCAGCCCCCCGGCGAGGTGCGTCAGGCCGACCAGAGGCGAGGAGGCCGCAACCAGCATCGCGCCCGCGAACGCGGCAATCAATCCCTGGACCGATACCACCCCGCTTGGGCCGGGAGGCGAAGGCTGCAGCGTCGTAATCCGGAAAGGCGCCTTGCCGAACGCAAGGCCGACCTCGGTTGCCCAAGTATCCGCGTTGGCGGCGCAGAGCGATGCCAGGGCGCCCGCCAGCCACGCAGGGGATGGGTCGAGCAGGTTCACGCCGCAGAGCAGCGCCGCGACGCCGCCGTTCGCCAGCACCTGCGCCGCGCTCCTCGGGGCGGGCGCAAGCTCGGCAGTTAGCGCCTCCTTCCGCCGTCTCGCCAG
>JBFMFD010000120.1:0-7983 GCA_040752255.1 Armatimonadota bacterium | reverse complement strand
GAGGATGGCGGTGAAACCCGCCGCCCCACTCGCTCGTAGTGAAGGGTAAGATAGGAGCAGGGTGAGGCGATGGTAGCTGCGCGACTTCGGACCCGCCGCCCCGCCGCCGAGGCGGGGTCGCTTCTCCGGGACGGCTGCTCGCTGGCGAAGTTGATTGACTTCTACATCGGCAACTGCACCGGCGATCTGTGCTCGATGCCGCGTGAACGATACTGTGAGGAATGGTGCGTTCTGAAGTACGTATCATGCGTCTGCAAGGTGTCGCTCAAGGCACCTAAAGCGGGTGATGCTGCAGTCCTTAGGTGCCTGGCGGGGCATCCTAACTGCTATGCGGGGTGCCCATGAGCATGGTGACCACAACGACGTGTGTCGTATGCGCCCTTTTCGCAGCCGGGACCTTGATCCAGCAGTCTGAGACGACCCGAGTAGCATGGGTGGCGAGGTCAGCATCCGAGTTCTCCTTTGAACTGACTCTGCCCCCAGGTTGGAAGCCGCGGCAGGTTGCGGAAGTGCGTGCCGACGGCTTGCAGGTGCTATCAGGGCTCTCCGTTGCCGGCCCTGACAAGGCCAATCTCCGCGTCGATATTCCGTTCTGTGCACGGACGGAAGAAGAATCATCGTTGGTCAAGCGTTCCTTCAGCGACTTCCGGGAAGTCGCTGAGCAGAAGTGGCTTGAGTACACCAAGGTGATCCAGTTTAGGGAGTGGACAGCTTGCCTGATGGTGCGCCCGGTTAGCAATCGCGCCGAGCCGAGTGTAAGCTACAAGATGGCGGTTTATGTGGTGGATGATGCACGCAGCTGCTTGATGATGTTGACGGTGGACTTCGCTGACGCGCCAACCGTTGAGGCGCTGGCGGATGTCGAGCGTATTGTTCGCAGCCTAGTGAACGTCGGGAAGGCGTGGAGGCCCCCTCTGCAGATTGGCGGCGCGTAGGTCATTGAAATGCAACATCGTCCTGAGGGTAGACAGCCGGGCGGCGGAATCAGGATTCCGACAGTGCTCTGGAACGAGTTCACCTCACCAGGAATCCCCACATCTCTTGCAATTCTGGCGATTGTTGCTGGGTTCTATCTTGACGACGTTTTTTGGCCCTCCATCGGCAGTGGCGTGCTTGGCTTGGCCCTGGGTATCGTGGTTGAGCGTTGGTCCTCGGACGTTGATACGATCGTTGACCTCACAAAGCAACACGTCCCTCCTGAGGAGCGAAGACGCACATGGATGATACTATATTTGCCGGCATTTTTCATTGTGTCTGCGTGGCTGATGATGCTGGGGCTTTGCGCTCTACTCGGTCCCATAGACCCGAACGAGAACGACTTGCTCAGGGGTGGGATCTATATTTGCGCGTTTGTCACGGGACGTCACGTGGTGCACGGAGTGGCGCTGTGGAGGCGGTACGCAAGTCAATCAAGGAACGAGTCGCCGTGATGCCCTCGACCAAGGCTGTGAACACGTGGGGGCTCGGCCTCATCAGCACGAACCGCGAGGGGACGAAGCGCTACTTCCACTTCGACGCCGTAGGTTCGACTCGCGCCCTCACCGACTCCAGTGAAACCGTCACCGACACGTACGAGTACAACGCGTTTGGAGTCGTGGAGTCTTCGAGCGGCACGAGCGTGAACCCCTTCCGCTACGTGGGTCAGTACGGCTACTACGACGACGGCGCGATGGGCTCTTCGTCGGGCTTGCTCTTGCTCGGCGTACGCTACTATTCACCCGCGCACGGGCGGTTCTGGAGCTGGGACCCGGTGCCGAGCTTGAACTTGTACGGGTACGTCGGTAACAACGCGACGATGGGGATTGATCCGAGCGGAGAGCAGGAACAGAACCCTAGGAGGGTCGCGGGAGGACATCAGGCCCGCAGGACGTATCTCCGCAACCAGGGCCGCTTCGGTACGCGGTTGACGGGAGCCGTCGCCCTGATCTCATGTATTCTCGATGCGTGGCAAACTGGAAACGACACCCCGGACGATCTGCTGCGAGTGTGCATTACTTGTTGCCAAGGACTGGGTGCCACGCTCGGTGCAACCATCGGCAACATCGTCGCTCCCGGAGTGGGCGCAGGCGTTGGTGCTGGGCTCGGCGCGATTGCAGGTGTGCTGTTCTGCGATGACTTATGTTGCTGGCTCCTACGGGAGAAGCTGCGGTTTGCCATTGGGTGTGGCGGAAAGGGCGGATGGCCGGAACGGCCGGATCCCGCAGTGGCGCCCATCGCACCAGAGCCGCGAATAGGGTGATTCGTGCTGGGTAGACGATTCCGCGCAGGGCTGTACGCCGCAATGATGTTCGCCGTCGTGGGCATGCTCATGTTCGGCACAACAACGTTGCGCAGGGCCTCCATCGCCGTGGTGCTTGTCGCGCTAACTGTAGGCATGTTCCTCCTGCGAGACCAGAAACGGACGAAGAGCCTTGTCGACTCAACTGCTCCCCTGCTTCTGGGCCTCTGGTTCACGATACAATCCCTCAGAGCGTTCTCGGGCACCAAGGGACTCGCGCTGTGGCCGATCAACCTCTTGGGCGCTGCTGTTGGTGTAGGGGTTGTAGTCTGGAGCGGCAGGGAGCTCTGGAGGGAGAGGCGCGCGGTCGAATCTCGCGCGCGGGGAATGATTGGGCGTCCGATCTCCGAAGTTGTCGAAGCTATCGGCGCCCCCGCGGAGGTCATCGTCCGGGAGGACGTGGAGAACGGAAAGAGTCCATTCCCCCCAACGAGCTGGACGTTGGAGCGTGCCCGCGCCGTGACGGCAAGCGTGTACCTCTACCTCGATGTCCCTCGCGGAGACTACGTTTGCCTGTTTGTGGACGACGGCGGGATCTTGATCGATGTTGTGCGAGCGTACTCGTGACGAGCGGTGGGCACCCGCCCTGCCGCGTCCTGATGGGGCGGTCCAATTAACATGAGACGCTCAAGGTTGGTAAGCCTCCTCGCACGAGCTGGTCCCTGCATGGATAAGCTGTTCTATCTCAGTCTATTGGCGCTTGTGGTGATATGGTATCAACTGGCTCCGACCGTTTCTGAGCACGGGCGGGGTGTGCTGCGATGGTCGTTCTTCACCGTGCTGGCCGTCCTGCTTGTGACTGCGACGGCGGCACGCGTTGCAGACATCGCGCTTCGCTCAGGGGTCACAACTACGTCCAGTGGTTTCCATGGTAGGCTACCTCGTATCCTCCTCCACTTGACCCTCGGCCTCGTAGCCATCTGGCTGCTGTATCTTTTCGTGCAACTATTGCCGGTCGAATCCCAATGGCCCTCGCTCGACGCGCAACCACGGCCCCCGTGTGGCATGAGTCTGTACGGCGCAAACGAGCCCTTATCCCTTCAGCGCTTCCGCCCCGCCGACGATCTCGAGGATCTCCTTGGTGATGGCGGCTTGGCGTTGCCGGTTCGCTTGAAGCGTTAGGGAGCGGATCATCTCGCCTGCGTTGTCGGTCGCGCTGGTCATGGCGGTCATCCGCGCGCCGTGCTCGCTCGCGGCGGACTCGAGCAGCGCTTGGAAAACCACGGTCAGCGCGTAGCGGGGAAGGAGTTGGCCGAGCAGCGCGCCCGGCTCCGGCTCAAAGGAATATGCCTTGCTGAAGCCGCCGCCATGCTGCCCGCGCTCGTGAGTCGGCGGCTCGATCGGAAGCAGCTGCACAACCTCGGGCGTCTGCCGAATCGCCGAGTGGAACTTGCTGTACGCAAGGTACACCGCATCCGCCTCGCCTGACGTGAACAGGTCGGTGAGGTAGTTCGTGAGTTCGCGCGCGTGCTCGATCGTCGGGCCGGAGGTCGGCAAGCTCATCTGATACAGCATCTCGAAGTCGCGCTTCGCGAAGTACTGATATCCCTTCCGTCCGACGCCTGCGATCGCTGGGGCGCCTTCGCTTGTGCGAACGAAGTCATGGGCGCGCCGAATCAGGTTCGTGTTGAACGAGCCGCAAAGCCCCCGCTCAGCGGTCATCGGAACGAGCACGTACTTCTCGACCGGCCTGCGCTCGAGCAGCGGATGGCTGGGCATGTCGCCCATTTCGGCGAGGTTCGCCATCAACACCCGCATCCCGTCGGCGTAGGGTCTCGCCTTGGTCGCTCGCTCCTGCGCTTTCAACAGGCGCGCGGCGGCAACCAACTTCATCGCCCGCGTAATCTGTTGGATGCTCTTCGCGGAGCGAATTCTCTGACGGAGTTGCTTCAGCGTCGCCATGCTCTTTGTGTTACGAGACTTCCGCCGCTACCGCCTCTTGCTGCTTCGACTCTCGCGCGGCGATGAACTGCTCCTGGTACTCGCGCATCGCCTTGTCTGCGGTCTCTTGAACGTCTTCGGTCCACTCTCTGGTTGAGCGCACCTTCTCGATGAGGTCGGGGTACTGCCCGTGGAGGAACGAGAGCAGCCCGCGCTCGAACTCTTGGATCTCAGCGACCTCGATCTTGTCGAGATATCCGCCCGTGCCGGCGTAGATAGCAAAGATTTGGTCTACTACGTCATACGGCGAGTAGATGTCCTGCTTCAGCAGCTCCGTTAGGCGTTGGCCGCGGGCAAGCTGCGCCTGGGTTGCCTTGTCAAGGTCGCTTGCAAACTGAGCGAACGCCTGGACCTCGCGATACTGCGCCATCTCGAGTTTCATCTTTCCGGCAACCGACTTCATCGCTTTGATCTGCGCGCTTCCGCCCACCCGTGAGACCGAGATGCCGACGTTGATCGCGGGGCGAACGCCCGCGAAGAAGAGGTCGGGCTCGAGGTAGATCTGGCCGTCGGTAATCGAGATGACGTTGGTTGGAATGTAGGCGGACACGTCGCCCGCCTGCGTTTCGATGATGGGGAGCGCCGTAAGCGATCCGCCGCCCTCGTCGTCGTTCATCTTCGCGGCGCGCTCGAGAAGGCGACTGTGCAGATAGAACACGTCGCCCGGATACGCCTCGCGCCCCGGCGGCCGCCTGAGGAGTAGCGACATCGTTCGGTACGCCGCGGCGTGCTTGGAGAGGTCGTCGTAGACCGCGAGGGCGTGCATTCCGTTGTCGCGGAAGTACTCGCCCATCGCGCAACCGGCGAACGGTGCGAGGTACTGGAGCGCGTCGGTCTCGGAAGCCTCGGCGACGACCACGATGGTGTAGTCCATCGCGCCGTGCTCTTCGAGGGCCGCTACCACGCGTCGGACGCTCGCCATGCGTTGCCCGATGGCGACATAGATGCAGTAGACGGGGCTGCCGCCCGGGTCGTGCGTCTGCTTCTGATTGATGATCGTGTCAATGCAGATGGCGGTCTTTCCGGTTTGGCGGTCCCCGATGATGAGTTCGCGCTGCCCTCTTCCGATCGGAATCATCGCGTCAATCGCCTTGATTCCCGTTTGCAGCGGTTCCTTCACCGGCTGACGCTTCACGACGCCCGGAGCGATGACCTCGACGAGGCGGGTCTCGTCGCTCGGAATCGGACCTTTGCCGTCGAGCGGCTGCCCAAGCGGGTTGACGACGCGGCCGAGCAGCCCCTTTCCAACAGGCACCGAGATGATGCGGCCGGTTTCGCGAACTGGGTCGCCCTCCTTGATGTTCTCGTCGCTGCCCATGAGCACGGCGCCGATCGAGTCCTCTTCGAGGTTGAGGGCGAGGCCCATAACGCCGCCGGGGAACTCGAGCAGTTCACCCATCTGGCAGTCGGGCAGGCCGTGCACGCGGGCGATGCCGTCGCCCACTTGTAAGACGGTGCCGACGTGCTCAGTTTGCGCGTCGGATGTCAGTCCTTCGAGTTCTTTCGCAAGAATGCTCGTAATCTCTTCCGGTCGAATTGCCATCAGTTGTTACCCTTGTTTGAGAATGTCATAGTACAGTCGCTCTCGCAGGCGCTTCAGGTGACCCTGCACCGAGCCGTCGAGCACATAGTCGCCGTACTGAACGGTGACGCCGCCGATAAGGTTGGGGTCCACTTCCGCCTCCGACAGCACCCGCATGTTCGTCTGCTCGGCGATGCGGTCGGCGATGCGTTGGACGGAGTCGTCGGTCAGCGATGAGGCGGAGCGGATTCGGATGCGCAGGATGCTCTGGTCCTCCTCGCGGATGCGTTGATACGCGTCTCGAATCAGAGTCAACTCCTCTTCGCGGCGCTTCTCGACGAGCAAGCGTAGCAGCCGCAGTGTGATCGGCCGTGCCCTGTCGGAGAAGAGCGAGCCGATCAGCTTGAGTTTGCGCTCACGGTCAATCTTGGGGCTTTCGATAACCTCGCGCAGGTCCTCCCTCGCCTCCAGCAGTTGCACGATGGCGTCGAGGTCGTCCTGCACCTCTTGGACGGAGTTGTGTCGCTTGGCGACTTGGTACGCGGCGGCTGCGTAGCGGCGGGCGACTTGCGGGTTCACCGCGCCTTCACCTCCGCGCTTTCGATGAAGTGTTCAACCAACTCGCGCTGCTTCTGCTCATCCATCGAGGAGCCGATGAGTCGCTCGGTGGCGGTCAGCGTCAGTTCGACGACATGCGCCCTCAGGTCAACCATCATCTTTTGGCGCTCCTGTTCAAGGTCCGCCATGGTTCGGGAGCGAATCTCTTCGGCTTGGGTTCGCGCCTCCGAGATGATCTGCTCCTTCATCTGGCTCGCCTCGTTGAGCGCCGCCTGGATCTTTTCGCGCGCTTCGGCTTCCGCGGTTTGCAGGCGCTGCTCATAGTCGGCCTTGAGTTCCTCCATGCGCGCCTTGAGGCTATCCGCCTCGGCGAAGGTCCCCTCGAGCTCCCGCGTCCTTGCATCGAGCGCATCTTTCAGCGGGCGGATGAACGCCATCTCGATGACGGGGAACATCAGAAGGACGACGCCGATTTGGACGCAAGCCACCTGCAGGTTGAGGTTCAGGTCCTGCAGGATCTGGACGTGCGTGGTCGCCTCGATGAACGGCGTGGTGGAGAGCCACCAAAAGGCAGCGGCACCAACGATTGACAGAATCCAGCGCATCAGTTAGTTGCTCCGTGTTACTTCAGTTCCGACGGTGTGACCATCGCCTGCGGCATCTCGCGCACGATCGGGGCGGAAGCCGTGGGCTCCGAGACGGTCTCAGGGAGTTTGCCCAGGAACAGGAACGACATGACCATCGTGAAGATGACGAGCGACTCGACGAACGCCAAGCCGATGATCATGGCGGTTTGGATTTTGCCGGCGAGTTCCGGCTGGCGAGCCATGCCGTTCATTGCGCCGTTGACCGCGAGCCCTTGTCCCAGGCCGCAGCCGAGGACGGCGACGCCGAGACCGAGTGCGATTCCAAAAAGTGCAAGCATTGTAGTTTAGTTCTCCTCCGTGATTGGTTTGTTAGTGCGCATGCCCCTCCGCCTCATGAGCAGTCATGAGAGAGAGATACACGCATGCGAGAATCGTGAAGACAAGCGCCTGGACTACCGAGACGAAGACGCCGAGCGGCAAGAGCAAGGCATGCAGCGGTACGCCAAAGTCTCCAATGCGCACCAGGTTCCCCAGCTGCGCGCCGACCTCGTGCTCGCCCGAGATGTTCCCGTACAAGCGAAGGGAAAGCGACAGCATCTTGGCGGCCTCGGAGATAACTTCGACCCCGAACAGAAGCAGCGTGATGAAGATGCCTCCGACGTACCAAGGAATCCCAAGCTCAGGACCGAGGAAGTGCTTGACGTATCCCAGGAAGCCGTTCACCCGGATGCCCTCGTACTGCACGTACATCACGGTCACCACCGCGAGGCCGAACGTGACGCCGAAGACGGACGTCGGCGCCATTAGGCCGAAGATCCCGAACAGATTAGACAGCAGGATGAACAGGAAGATCGTGCTGACGAACGGCACGTACTTCGTTCCGTGCGACCCAATCACCGAGACGCACATGTTCTCGATGAACAGGTACACGTGCTCCATCACGCGCGCGATCGGATTCCGGGGGATGCGCACGCGCTTGGCCTCGCCGACGGCGACCGACGCCGCGACCACGATCAGAAGGAAAACCAAGACCGAATAGACGATCGGCGACCACCAGGTGCCGGCGCCGTGTCCTCCTCCTTCTGCGGCCGCTAATG
>JBFMFD010000119.1:0-8034 GCA_040752255.1 Armatimonadota bacterium | reverse complement strand
ACCCGGCGGGTGTGCATGTGCGGATTATTCCATCAGCGCCCCGTTGGGGATAATGTGCGCCCGACCGTGAAGGCGTTCTGCGTGCTGACCAGCGGAGGTGACGCCCCAGGGATGAACGCGGCGATTCGCGCTGTCGTTAGGATGGGGCTGGGGCGCGGGCTACGGGTCTACGGAGCCTATCACGGCTTCGACGGCCTGATCGACGGCGAGGTAGAGGAACTGACGTCGCTGCACGTGGGCGGCATTATCAGTCGAGGCGGGACCGTCCTGCGTAGCGCCCGGAGTGAGCGATTCCTGACCGTCGAGGGTCAGCGGAAGGCGGCGGAGACTTTGCGCTCATTCGGCTGCGAGGGCCTCATCGTCATCGGCGGGGATGGCTCGCTTCGCGGAGCGCACGAGTTCCACGCGAATACGGGCGTCGCCGCCATGGGCATCCCCGGCAGCATCGACAACGACGTTCCGTGCACCGTCGCGAGCGTCGGATTCGACACGGCGGTGAACACGGCACTCGATGCGATTGACCGCATTCGAGACACCGCATACTCGCACGAGAGGGTGTTCGTCGTGGAGGTGATGGGAAGGAAGAACGGCTTCATCGCCCTCGAGGCCGGCCTGGCGGGAGGCGCGGAGGCGATCCTGATCCCAGAGATGCCGTTCGACCTGCAGAACATCGCGGACAGCCTTGTGTCGGGTCACGCGAAGGGAAAGCGGAGCAGCATCATCGTCGTTGCGGAGGGCGCCGCGAGAGCGACCGACGTTACCGACTATCTGATTCAAAAGACGGGCTACGAAGTGCGCTACCTCGTGCTGGGTCACATGCAGCGCGGAGGCAACCCGACATCGTTCGATCGCGTGCTCGCTACGCGGTTCGGCGCTAAGGCTGTCGAGTGCCTCGCAGCGGGCGACGCTGACCACATGGTCGGCTTTCGGAACGATCGCGTGGAGTCGGTGCCGCTCGACCAAGTCCTGAGTGAGGAGCGCCAAGTTGAAGCAAGGAAACTGTTACTCGCCGAGGTCATGGCGCAGTGATCTTGAGCGTCGCGCTGAATCCGAGCGTGGATCGCACGGTCTTCGTTGAGGCCTTGCGACCGCATGACGCAAACCGCGTCGAGAAGACGGAGACCGACGCGGGCGGCAAGGGCGTGAACGTCGCGCGAGTTGCGACCGAATTGGGCGCGCGCGTAATCGCGACTGGTTTCCTGGGCGGGCGAACCGGGCGCTTCGTTCGCGACACGCTCGACACTGAAGGCGTTCAACACGCTTTCGTGTCCACCGAGGGTGAGACGCGGCTCAACATCGCGATTCAAGAACGCGAAGCGGACGCGAAGAGCGGTGAGCCGCCTCCACCGACGTCGCTCAACGAGCGCGGGCCGACCATATCGCTACGAGAGTGGGGCGCGCTGAACGAGTTGCTTGAGGAACTTTATCCCGCCGCTACTTACGTCGTACTCGCAGGGTCGCTGCCGCAGGGCGTCGGCGCGGACTCGTACCTCACGCTCATGCGCGCGGCGCGCGAGTACGGTTGCCTGTGTTGCGTAGACGCGGACGGCTACGCGCTGCAGCACGCGATGCGCGAGCCGCCGTTCCTCGTCAAGCCGAACGGCGACGAGGCATCGCGTTTCCTTCGCAAGCAGGTTTCCTCTCTTGAGGAGGCGCTCGATGCTGCGAGAGCGTTTCACGAACGGGGCGTTGCCACCGCGATCGTCTCGGTCGGTGCACAGGGTGCGGCAATGGTGTCGAGCGAGGGCACGTTCTTGGCGAAGCCGCCAAACGTCGACACCGTCAGCACCATCGGCAGCGGCGACTCGTTGGTGGGCGCGTTCCTCGCCGCGCTTGAGGAAGGGCGCTCACACGAAGAGGCGTTGCGCCTCGGAGTTGCCGCCGGTGCGGCGACGGCAACAACCGGAGGAGCCGAAATCGGTCGTCGCGGAACTATTCTCTCTTTGGTGGATCAGGTTGAAATCAATCGTGTCTAAGTTGCAGTCGTACCGAGCCGCGGTGTTGCTCATCGCGCTTGCCACAGTCTCGACAGTCGGAGCGCAAATGCCCGAGGGATGGAAGCCCCCTACGCGCATCGCGGAACTGTCCTTCGACCACGAGTTTGCACGTCTTGGTGGGCGGGAACTTCGTTGGGGCGGCACCGCGGGGGTGCAGTGGGCGCGTGGTTCGAAACACCTCTCCTTCCGAGGGCGGCAGGACATCGTTGCTCAACAGACGGCAGCCGTGCGCGTGAGCAGCAGTTGGAAGGACGGTGTGGGAGTGAACATCCTCATGCTGCAACTCGGGTTGCGCTACACCGGCTTAGGGGCGAGCATGAACGGCTGGTACATCGAGGCAGGCTCCGGCATCGCCTTGTCGGATGGAACGACCTTCGACATGAACAGCACGTTCAACTTCGCCTCCTACGTCGGCTTCGGATTCTGGGTCCGTGACCTGCCGGAATTCATGTTCGGCTTCCGAGTGGTGCATATCAGCAACGGGAACACCGACCCTCCGAACCGCAGCATGAATCTGTTCCAGACGATTATCGGGTTTACTTTCTAACCATGAACGCAGCGACAGGCCCAGGCGGACAGCGCTCGAGGCGACGCGCCTGGAACGCCTATCGCAAGTGGATGGCGAACCTTGTCCCGATGTTGACTTGGGTGCCGCCGGCGGTGGCGGGCGTCTTGCTGTTCCAGGAAGGACAGACGACTTGGGCGTTCGTCTGTTGGGGAGCCGTGCCGGTGCTCGGATGGCTTGGCATCAACCGCCTGGCTTTGTTCCAGAACGATGCTATGCGGAGGGAGTTGTCCTCGCTCAAGCCGACAGCGGAGGCGACGTTCGTCGGCATCGCCACGCCGCAGCACCGCAGCCTTCTTGACCCTCACGAAGATGTCGGCTGGCTCTGGTTGGACGGCGGCGAGTTGCGCTTCCGGGGCGAACGCCTTTCGCTTGACCTGCCGCGCGACGTGATTCGTCGCGTCGGCTACCGGGCGAACGCTCACACGATTCTTGGCTTGGGGCGCTGGGTGATCGTCGAGGGTGTGCGGGAAGGCAAGCGCTTCGCGCTCCGCATCGAGCCGCGTGAAGGGCGAACGCTCTTGGCGAACAAGCGCGAAGGCGCCCGGCTTCTCGGCGCGCTGAAGGCCTGGATTCGCGAAGGAGCGTCGAATCACCCGAGCGGCATGCCGTAGCCCACTCACTGCGTCGCCGCCGCCGAGGCGGGGCCCCCAAACGGTAGAATCCAGCGGTGATGCTTCGAAAGAAAACCGTGCGCGACATTGACGTCCGCGACAAGAGAGTGCTCGTCCGGTGCGACTTCAATGTGCCGATGGAGAACGGAAGCATCACCGACGACCGCCGCATCCGTGAATCGGTGCCGACCTTGCTCGAGCTCATCAACAGGGGAGCGCGCGTCATCTTGGTCAGCCACCTCGGCCGTCCAGAGGGCAAGGATGAGCGCTTCACCCTCAGACCGGTCGCTAAGCGGCTTGCCGAGTTGCTCAGACGCGACGTTGCGTTCGCGGGCGATTGCATCGGCGCCGAGGCTCGCAAGGCGGCGGAGGCGCTGTCCCCAGCCGGTGTCCTGTTGCTCGAAAACGTCCGCTTTCATAAAGAGGAAACGGAGAACGACCCCGAGTTTGCAAAGCAGTTGGCGAGCCTGGCCGACCTGTACGTGAACGATGCTTTCGGGTCGGCACACCGCGCACACGCGAGCACAGAGGGCGTTGCCCACCACCTGCCCGCAGTCGCCGGGTTCCTGATGGAGAAAGAGATCGAGTACCTCGGCAAGGCGTTGGAAGACCCGAAGCGACCCTTCGTCGCCGTCTTGGGCGGCGCGAAAGTGGCGGACAAGGTCAGCGTAGTCGAGAACCTGTTGCCGAAGGTGGAGAACCTGCTGATCGGAGGCGGAATGGCGTTCACCTTCCTCAAGGCAAGGGGCCTGTGCATCGGAAAGTCTCTGCTCGACACGGACGGCATTGCGTTCGTTCAATCGGTGCTTGCGGAAAACGGCGACAAGATCGTCCTTCCAAGCGACATCTTGGTCGCAAGCTCGCCCGACGCGGATAAGGGCACAGCGGTGCCTGCAGACGCGATTCCGCAAGACGTCATGGGCCTAGACATCGGGCCCGCGACGGCCGCTGAGTTCAGCGTCGCGATCCGCAGTGCAGGAACAGTCGTGTGGAACGGCCCGATGGGCGTTTTTGAGAAGGCTCCCTTTGCCGACGGCACCCGCGCGGTCGCCGAGGCGATGGCGGCGTGTCAGGGCGTTACCATCGTCGGCGGAGGAGACACTGCAGCAGCGGTTGAGAAGTTCGGCTTGGCCGACAAGATGACCCACGTCAGCACCGGTGGAGGTGCAAGCCTTGAATTCCTTGAGGGGCGCGAGTTGCCAGGCGTCGCCGCGCTCATGGATGCGGTATGAGATTTGTGCTCGTCGTGCTGTCACTCCTCGCCCTGGCTGCGTTGTGCGGATGCCGAGAGAAGCGGGATGCGAACAACCCACCCGCCGGCGCGCCCGCCGGAGGCGCGCCGCGAGAGAAGGTCGTCATCGAGGCGCCCGCGGACGGCTCCTCGAAGGACGCGAAGGTGACTCCCGCCGACGACGCATCCGCCGAACTACAACGAGCCGATCCGAACCGAAAGTACGAAGAAGGCGTCACCGAGGACGACCTGGGGCTCCCGTTCTATCCCGGCAGCGAAGAAGTTAGGCCAGGTGGGCGTTTTACAGACAGCACGGGAACGGCGGCGCAAAGCTTCAGAAAGACAGGCGCGTCTGTCGCCGAGGTTATCGCCTTCTATCGAAAGCGGCTCGACGTCGTGCTGCATGAGATCGTTGACGCTTCCTCAACAACACTAATCGGAGAGGCGAACGGCATGCATGTAACCGTGGTTGCGGTAAGAAGACCCGATTGGACTGAGGTGAGCGTGTTCACCAAGCGGCCGAGCGGTCGCTGACGACCTACGCCGCTTCGGCCAGTTTGCGGGCCGCCTCGTCCGACACGTCCAGCACCTCTTGGGTCTCGACCGGACAAGGGGGCGAGAGCTCGACCCCCGACTCGACGGACTGCCGAATCCGGCTGAGCACCAAGTCGCTTAGGTCGTGTCCGCCCGTTTGTGGGAAGGGTGGCAGCCCTGCCTCATAGCAGAACCAAGATGCATAGTGAGCCCGATCCACCAGCGGAGCGAACTCGGCGGGCGCCAGTAGCGGCTCGTGGTGATATCGGATCGCCGCGATGATGTGCTCGGGGAACGCCCACTCCTCTGCAAGTGCCGCGCCGAGCTCGGCATGCGTGAAACCCAAGACCTCTTCCTCGATCTGCACGATGTCCGTCTTCGGCATCTGTCTCGAGGCGCCCAGAAGAATGGTCAAGAGGTCGGGGCATTCCTCGAGGAGTACGAGGTAGCCGATCTCCTGAAAGAGTCCGGCCTCGTAACCCGATTCGGCGAGAAGGATATTCGCCAGGCGCTCGCACCTCTTTCGGCAAACAATCCCGAGCGCGTAGGACCGCTTCGCAAAGTGCCGCCCGTCGAAGCCGATGATCGACTTGGGCTGTCGGCTCAGGACGTGGTGGAGGGCGGAGAGCGCGATCGAGCGAACTGCCCGCAAACCGAGCACGGCAATCGCGTGCCCGATTGAGAAGATTGGCTGCTGTGCGCCCGTGTAGGCGCTGTTCGCGAGTCGCAACACGTTCGCCGACAGACCAGGGTTGCGGTCAACAATAGGCTCCAACTGACTGAGCGCAACGTCCTCGCGGTCGGAAAGTTGAAGCAGCTTCGGAATGTCGGCCCAGGCGGGGCTGAGTTTGACCTTCCGCCTCATCAACACCCTGAGATCCTCGATCGTCACCTTTCCTGCTCTCATCTATGTCTCCGACGGTACTCTTAGATGTTCGGCACCGTCCCTCGGATTCTTCAGGCGTCATGTGCGGATTCGTGCAGCCATCACCGATAATATGAGCGGAGCATCGTGGAACAGAGGGAAGCCCCAAACTGTTATGAGGAGCCCCCGGTCGGGCGACGGGCGGGCCGGATGGCATTTCGCACCGTCGCCTGGTATGTGGTCGCCGGGGCGCTTTGGATTGGTCTGTCAGACTTTGTGGCCGCACAGGTGGCTGCTCGCTCGCCCGATATGCTCCACGCCGTGCAGAGCCTCAAAGGTGTGGCGTACGTCGTTGTGACCGCCGCCCTGCTCTGGTTCCTCATGCGCCGACAGATTGCCGCCGTGCTGCTTTCTCACGAGTTGGTGCGGCAGTCGGAGCGCGAGGTCGTCGAGCGCCTCGCGCGTGCAGCAGAGTGGAGGGACGACGACACCGCACAGCACGTGCAGCGCGTCAGTGAGATCAGTTGCCTCATCGCCCGCGAGGCGGGCTTGGACGACGAGCAATGCCGCCTGATTCGCGAGGCAAGCCCGATGCACGACCTCGGCAAGATCGGCGTGCCGGATGGGGTCTTACGCAAACCCGGCAAGCTCACGTCCGAGGAGTTCGAACTCGTAAAGCAACACTCCCGCATAGGCGCAGACATCTTGCATGGCGGAACGACGCCGCTCGTTCGCACGGCGGAGGTGATCGCACGATGGCATCACGAGCGGTGGGACGGTACCGGCTATCCCGACGGCTTGAAGGGCGAAGAGATTCCGCTGCCGGCGCGCATCGTCGCCATCGCAGACGTGTTCGACGCCCTCACCTCGCGTAGGCCCTACAAGGAAGCGTGGCCGATGATCAAGGCGGTCGAGGCGATTCGCTCGCTCGCCGGAACGCAGTTCGACCCACGGTTGGTCGAGTGCTTCCTCTCTGTGCTCCCAGAGGTGGCGGAGGTTCTGGAGCGATACACAGACGCGCGGGCGCCCGAGCGGGAGACCGCAGCGGCACGAGTGTCCTCGGCATCATAATCCACCCATGCTCGCAGCAGCACTCGCGGCGCTCGCGCTGTATCTCCTCGTGCTTGCGCTGGCGGCGTATATCGCTACGCACCCGCCCCGCTCTCCGATCTTCCTCTCCCCTGCTGCGCTCGGCGCGCCGATGGAGGACGTAGAGTTTCCTTCAAGAGACGGCACGCTGCTCCGCGGGTGGTGGGTGCCCGCGGAGAACGCGCGCGGCGTCGCCATCCTCCTGCACGGCTACGTGATGAACCGCTCCGAGAACGCCGCGCTCGCCGCCGAGATGCGCCGCTGGGGCTTCTCCTGTCTGCTGTTCGACTTTCGCAACTGCGGGCGTAGTGGTGGAGCGGTGACGACCGTCGGCCACAACGAACGGCTCGATGTGCTTGGCGCGTGCGACTATGTTGCGAACCGGAAGCCCGGCGCGAAGCGGGCCCTCATCGGGTCGAGCATGGGCGCGGCCGCCGCCGCGTTCGCCCTCGCCGAGGAACCGGATTGCGCGGACGCCCTGGTGCTCGACTCGTGCTACTCCTCTTTGCCTTCGGCAACTCTTGGGTGGTGGCGATGGCTGGGTGGAATGCCGCTGGTTCTCCTCCTCGCGCCCGTGGTCATCGCGGCGATGCCGATCGCCCGGTTCAATCCGTACCGCGCCGATGTGGGGCGCGCGCTCAGAACCGTCCGAAAGCCGACGTTGATCGTGCACGGGACGGAGGACGCGATGGTCCACCCTCGCCACGCCGAGCGGAACCTCCGCCTCGCCGCCTGCGCCGAGGTGCGCTGGATGCCGGACGTCGGGCACGGCGAGGCGCGCTGGTCAACACCGCACCGGCTCTACGAGACTCTCTACGACTTCCTCACGCCCCTGTTTCCGGAGGAGTGAGGCAGAGCAAGCGGGCAGGATCAGGGCCGCCTTCGGAAGCTCAGTTCTATGGCGAGTTTCTGCAAGGGGCGAGGGGCTGCGGCCGCGGCCGCGTCCTGAACGACGCTGCGGAGCCACGATGGCGTGGCGAGTTCTGCAGCAGTAGTACGCGCGGTCGTGACGGCCCCCTCTACGACAGCCCGCAGCCGCCCGAGCATCCGCGCTGTTATCTGTGCCCGTATCCTGGCATGGCCTACGCATAGTGCCGCAACGATTGCGACCGTAAGTCCGCCGGAAAGGACGCCGAGCA
>JBFMFD010000118.1:0-8325 GCA_040752255.1 Armatimonadota bacterium | reverse complement strand
TTCTCGGCTGGAAGGAGATTGAGTATGAAGTGATGCGCGATTCCGCCGACAACTGCATCACGATTTGCAACATGGAGAACCTCGACCCGATGGGGGTGCACACCGGGGACTCGATCGTGGTTGTGCCTTCGCAGACGCTCTCGGACATCGAGTATCACATTCTCCGCTCGGCGTCGCTAAAGATCATTCGCGCCTTAGGCGTCGAGGGCGGCTGCAACGTTCAGTTGGCGGTCAATCCGCATGGCTATGACTACTACGTCATCGAGGTGAATCCCCGCGTGTCCCGCTCTTCGGCGCTCGCATCGAAGGCGACCGGCTATCCGATCGCGCGCGTCTCCGCCAAGGTCGCGGTGGGCAAGACGCTCGACCAAATCGAGAACGCAGTGACGAAGACGACAAAGGCGTGCTTCGAGCCTGCGCTTGACTACTGCGTAGTCAAAATCCCCCGCTGGCCGTTCGACAAATTCGCCGGCGGCAACCGCACTCTCTCGACGCAGATGAAGGCCACCGGTGAGGTGATGGCGATAGACCGAACGTTCGAGAGCGCGCTGTTGAAGGCTGTGCGGGGCCTGGAGGTGGACCGCAAGTCGCTGCTGCCCACCGGCTTCGAATCGCTCGGCGACGGCGAACTGGAGCAGCGCGTGGCGGTTCCTACCGACGAACGCCTTTGGGCGCTCGCCGAAGCCTCTCGCCGCGGCTGGGACGTGAAACGCATCAACGACCTCTCAAAGGTGGACCCTTGGTTCCTACACCGAATCGAGAACATCGTCACCGGTCGGTTTCACGAGCCGGAGGCGAACGTCTTCAAGATGGTGGACACGTGCGCCGGCGAGTTCGAGAGCCGCACACCCTACTATTACTCCTCGCATGGCGTGGAGGACGATCACATCCCTGCCGAGGGCGAAGCCGTTCTCGTGCTCGGCAGCGGACCGATTCGCATCGGTCAGGGCATCGAGTTCGATTACTCCTGCGTGCATTGCGCTTGGGCGCTACACGACCTCGGATACCGCTCGATAATCTTGAACAACAACCCCGAGACGGTCAGCACCGACTTTGACACCGGCGACGCCCTGTACTTCGACCCCGTTACCGCCGCCGACGCGCTCCGAGTCATCGAGCATGAGCGATGTATCGGCGCCATGCTGCAGTTCGGAGGGCAGACCGCCATCAACCTCGCCGCTGCTCTCGACGAGGCGGGCGTTCCCATCCTCGGCACGAGCCGACAGGCAATCGAGATGGCGGAGGATCGCGAGCAGTTCGACGCCGTGCTGCAACGCCTGGGCATCGCTCGGCCGCCGGGCGCGGCGGTGCGCGGTGTGGAGGAGGCGCTCGGGGTGGCTCGCGAAATCGAATACCCCGTTCTGGTGCGGCCAAGCTTCGTGTTGGGCGGTCGAGCGATGGAGATCGTACATACCGAGGCGGACTTGATTCGCTTCATGGTGCACGCAGAGCAGGCGAGCGCGGGGGCGCCGGTGCTGGTGGATCGCTACTTCCCGGGCGTCGAGGCGGAGTTGGACGCTATCTGCGACGGTGAGGACGCGCTCGTCCCCGGCATCATGGAGCACATCGAACGCGCCGGCGTGCACAGCGGCGACAGCATGACCGTCTATCCGCCCATCGGCATCTCGCCGGAGACTCAATGGGCGATGGTAGACATCGCCCGCCGCATCGCCGCGGAGTTGAATGTGCGCGGCCTGATGAACATCCAGTTTGTGCTCTACGAGGGCGAGGTGTACGTCCTGGAGGTGAACCCGCGCGCCAGCCGCACTGTGCCGTACATCAGCAAGGCGACCGGCTTGCCGATGGCGCGCATCGCTACTGCATGCGCGATGGGCCGCACGCTTGCCGACCAGGGCTACAGCGGCGGACTGTGGGATCCGTCCACCGGGACGTCACGTTCTGATGCAGCATCGGTTCGCGCGCCCGCCTACGCGGTGAAGGCGCCGGTGTTCAGTTTCCAGAAGCTCGCCCTCGTCGAGCCGAGCCTCGGCCCGGAGATGAAGAGCACCGGCGAGGTGATGGGCATGGACTTCACCTACGAGGCTGCGATGCTGAAGGCGCTCATCGCCGCCGGAACGCGCATCCTGAAAAGCGGCGCCGCGCTCCTGACCGTGCGCAACAGCGATAAGGACTCCATCGTCGAGGTCGCGAGAGACCTACAAGCAATGGGATTCGCGCTGCTCGCTACCGGCGGCACGTACGCCAAGTTGGCGGAGAGCGGCGTCGCCGCCGAGCGAGTCGCCAAGATCAGCGAGGGCGGCGCGCCGAACGTCCTTTCGGTGATTCGAGACGGTACCGTCAACCTGGTCATCAACACGCCGAGCGAAGATAGGGAGGCTGAGGCGGAGGGGATGCTGATTCGCCGCACCTGCGTCGAGTTCGGAATCCCGTGCCCGACAAACCTGGACACCGCCCGCGCGATCCTGATGGCGATGAAGATGACACGCAGCGCAGAGGGCGGCGTCGCTCACTGCTCGGCACTCGACGAATACGTGCCCCCTCGGGCGAGCGCCCAGACAGCAAGCCCAACGCCGACGCCGTCGTAGAGGAGATCGAGCGGCGTGCCCGTTCGCCCTGCGAACAGCGACTGGCGTGCCTCGTCGAAGCACGCCGTTCCGAAGGCAAGCACCGCCGCAACCCAGACCTGCCTGCGGCTCTCCCCGTGGCTCCACGCCCGGAGGCAGGCGGCGAGGGCCAGGGCGAGAACGAAGTAGTAGCCGACGTGCCCCAGCTTGCGGACGACGAGGTTCGTAACGTCCAAAGCCTCGCCCGACAGCCCAAAGAGCCTGCTGAGCAACTCTTTGGTCCAGCTGGAGGACGCCCCTGGCCCGCTCGAGAAGAGCACGATGGACCACCAGGCGGCTGTGAGTGCAGTCAGAAGGAACCGTCTTGCCACGCGAGCCGCTATAATAGCGTCTAACGCGCGGAGCCCGCGCACGGAGAACGAAAATGATGATGGCAGCAGTCATGGCTCTTGCTTTCACCTCCGCCGAGCCGGTTACCCTTGAACGGGTGTTCCGGCAAGGCGAGACGAGCACGTACGACTTCCACACGCGCATCATGCTGGATGTGCGCGACTACCCCTTGGAGACGTTCATTCCCGTAAACGATCAGGTGTATTACACCTTTACGCTGACAACGGAGCGTCTGAAGCCGGATGGAGTCGCCGACGTTAGGTTCAAACGGAACAAAGTCACCATCCGATATGGGGAGCGATTCGATGAACCCCCCAAGGAGGAGAAGGCAGGACGCGAGGAGAGCATCCTGTTCACCCTGTCGCGGACGAACCAGGTGCTCTCGCATCGAGATGAGTCGCCGAAGCCGCCTCCATCCGGCGGAGGTCTCCGGTCGGCCATGTTGCACTATGCCTCTCCTGCTGCAGCGGAGATGGCGTTCGACATCATTGACGACTGGATTACTCAGATGCATCAGCTTGCCGGCTTCGTGAACTTCTTCGACCTGGGTCCGATCCTTCCGGCGCATCCGGTTGAGCCGGGTGAGACGTGGAAGCAGACCGTGGGATACGCGCCCGTTACCGTCGCCGAAGGTGCGGACAAGGGTCGCACTCTCAACGCGCGCATAGACTACGTCTACACGTTCATGGGTGAGGCGAACCATGGCGGGCGACCGGTGTACCACATCCAGGGAACGTATAAGCACGACACCGACGCGGCAAAGTACATCGAGGACCTGCTCAACGAGTATCGCATGGCCTCGCCGTTCAAAGAGATTCGCTTGCAGATGGAAGGAAAGGTTGACTACTACCTCGACAAAAGCACCTGCGCGGTCGTTCGCATCAACGCCGAAGCGAACGGATACTTTGGCCTCACGGTGAACGAACTGCCCGACGCCCCGGTGATGGAGGAGAAGATCAAGTCGAGGGCAAGCCTAACACCCAAGTAGGCGCCGAGATGAGCGGGACGGAGTCCGCGCAGGAGGGCGGAGCCGACCTCCTCGGCGCAACGCCTTCGAAAAGGGTAGCCCTCGCGTGCGCCGGGGCGCTCTTCCTGATTGCGCTTTGGCTTCGGCTCGCCGGCATCGGCTGGGGCCTGCCGCACGATGACAGGCACCAGTCGCTGCATCCCGACGAATACCTCATCGCGGCGACAACCGTCGCTTCGCCGTACTTCCTGCCGAACTTCTACAACTACGGCACCGCCTACCTCACGCTCCTGAAGGTGGGCACTGACGCCGGAGCGATGTACGGGTGGGTGCCCACCGGCGAAGAGACGCCCGAGTGGGAGACGCTGCGCGGCGTGCACCTGACCGGGCGGGTCATCAGCGCAGTCGCAGGCGCCTTGACGGTGGTTCTGGTCTTTCTCACGTGCTTGATGGTAACAAACCTGCTCGGCTCCCTGGTCGGCGCGCTGGCTCTGGCTGTAGCGCCCGGGCACGTTGTGCACTCGCAGTTTCAGACATCCGACGCGCTCGGCACGCTGCTTTGCGCCGTCGCGCTGTACGGAGTCGCTTCGGCGTTGCGACGGGAGCAGGCAAGTCCCTGGCTGTGGCTCGGTGTGGGCGCGCTCGCGGGCCTGTTCGCGGGTGCGAGGTACTCGGGGATGGTGCTCGTCCCAGTCGTCGTGTTGGTCGCGCTGGTCGAGTCCAGGCGGCTGGGCGGCGCGCCCTGGCGGTTCGCAAGCTTGGCGGCGGCCGGCGCGGCGCTCGGCTTTGTCATTGCCACACCGGGTGTTCTGCTCGAGTGGTCTTCGTTCGTTCGAGACTTTACGTACGAGTCGGGGCACGTGCGCGAAGGGCACGGAATCGTTTTCGCGGGAACGAGCAGCGGCCTCCTCTTCCACATCGGCAACATGATGGAGGCGTTCGGAACGGTGGCGATGCTTCTGGCGTTGGTCGGCTTGGCGCTGTGGGCGAGGTCGCGCGCGCCGCTTGCGGTGGTGGTCTGCGCATTCGCGGTGCTGTACTACATCCTCATCGGATCGGCAGAGGTGAAGTTCCTTCGGTATACGCTGCCGCTGCTCGTGCCGCTATCGTTGGGTTTGGGATATGTCGCAGGCTTGGCTCACTTGCGGGGCGGTTGGGCGCGCATCGTGCCGGGAGTCGCGCTGCTCGCAATCGGATACTCGACCATCGCTCCCGGCGGAACGCTCATACTGATTCAGTTCATGCGAAGCGAAGACCCTCGCGACATCGTCGCAACCTTTGTGCAGCAGAGCCGCGCACCGGAAAAGACGGTCGGCTTCGTTACTGACCCCTGGTTCTACACTCCGCCGCTTTTCCCCGACACCGGGCTTCTCGGCGCGAACAACCGCGTGCGCGCAATGCGGGAGCAGGCACCGTATCTCATTGTGCACGGCCCCACGGACGGCCCGCGCAAGGAGTGGGATGTTCGCTTGCTGACGGAAGACCGGCCAGACTTCGTGTGCATCAGTTCCTTCGAGTTCATTGACCACAATCGCATCAACCAACCGGACTTCGTCGAGTTCATGCAATTGCTCCCCGAGTCCTACGACCTCGTCGCGTGGGCGTGGGGCGGCAGGATGCAGGACGTTGACCCCCAGCCTGCATCACGCGACGTGCTTCGCGCCGTCTTCCTGGGAACCAACCAGAGTCGTCGCTTCCCGCTTACGCACGACATGATGTATGTTCAGCCCGCCGTATGTGTTCTCCGCCGCAGGAACTAACAGAGCCGATCGAGTGGTTTCTCGACTACCTCGCCGTCGAGAAGGCTGCGAGCCGCAACACGGTGGACGCCTATCACCGCGACCTGATGCAGGCGGCGAGGCTGTACGCTGAGGCCGGGCGAGAGGACTGGGCGGCTTTTTCCCCTGATGACGCCGACCGCCTCTACACCTGGATGGCAGGGCAGGGACTTTCGCAAACGAGTGTGCGCAGGAAGCTTTCCGCCTTGCGAAGCTTTTTGAAGTTTCTGGTTCGCGAGGGGTACGACGTTCGCTCGAGGCTGCCCGAGCACACCTCTGCGCGGAAGCCGCGTCGCCTGCCGAAGGCGCTCACCGAGCGCGAGGTAGAGGCGCTGCTCGCCGCGCCGGATGCCTCCCGCGCGGCCGGCTTGCGCGACCGCGCGATGTTGGAGAGCCTCTATGGCTGCGGCCTTCGGGTCTCGGAGTGTTGCGACCTCACGATCAGCGACCTGCTGCTTCAGGATGAGGTCGTTCGCGTTACCGGCAAGCGCGGGAAGACGCGAATCATTCCAATCCCTGAGGGCACGCTGATGTGGCTCGTGCGATACCTAAAGGAGGGGCGCCCGGCTCTTGTGAAGCCGAACTCGCCCTCGCGAGTGTTCCTCAACCAGCGCGGCGGCGGCTTGTCGCGGTCGGGAGTGTTCCGAATCTTGCAGGGCCATGCACGGAAGGCCGGTATTCGCAAGGCGGTCGGCCCGCACACGCTACGCCATTCCTACGCGGTGCACCTGGTGCGAGCGGGGGCGGACCTACGCGCGGTGCAAGAGCTCCTGGGTCACGAGTCTGTCGCGACGACCGAGGTGTATACCTTTCTGGACTTCGAGACGCTACGCGAGAAGTACCGACAGGCGCACCCGCGCGCAACAGGCGACGACCAAGCGAGAGGGAAGTAGGGGAGCCGACAAAGGTCGGCTGCCCCCCGACTACTTGATCTCGACTTTGCCGCCGGCTTCCTCGATGGCCGCTTTGACCTTTTCCGCTTCGTCCTTGTTGACGCCTTCCTTGATGGGGCCGGGCGCGCCGTCCACCACATCCTTGGCTTCCTTCAGGCCGAGGCCGGTCAGTTCGCGCACAGCTTTGATGACTTGGAGCTTTGCCGCTCCAACGTCGGTGAGGATGACGTCGAAACTCGTCTTCTCCTCGGCTGCGGCTTCTGCGCCGCCGGCTGCGCCGGGCATAACCGCCATCGCAGCCATCGGGGCTGCGGCGGTGACGTCGAACTTCTCTTCGAGCGCCTTCTTCAGGTCGCTCAGTTCCATCACCGTCATTCCGGCAATCTTGTCTACGATTTCTTGAACGATTTCAGACATGGTTTGCTTATCCTTCCTCTTCGGTTTGTGTTGGTTCGCTCTCTGCGGAGGCTTCCGAAGCGCTCGGTTCCTCTGCCGCCTCTGCTGCGGGCGCGCCGCCCGCGGCGACCTTCTCCTCGATCGCGCCAATGACGCGCACCGGAGCAGCGATGACCTCGTTCAAAACGCCGACCAGATTCGACATCGGCGCGGCGACGAGGCCGGCGATCATGCCCAGCAACTCGTGGCGGCTGGGCAACTTCGCCAACTCTTCGACCTCTTCCTTCGAGAGCACGCGCCCCTCAATCAGGGCGCCTTTGACTTCCAGTTGCTTGTGTGTTTTTGCGAAATCGACGATCGCTTTCGCGACGGCGGGCTGCTCGCCCAGGATGAACGCCGTAGCCGTAGGTCCGTTGTGCAACTCTGAGGGCAACGACTCCACGTCGCTTCCCATGGCGAGCCGGAGCAGAGTGTTCTTGATGACGTGATACTCCGCCCCTGCGTCGCGCAGCGAGGTGCGTAGGGCCTGCAACTCCGGAACGCTCAAGCCACGATAGTCGGTGAAGATGACTCCTACCGACTCCTCGTACCACTGTCGCGCCTGCGCGACCATCCGTTCCTTCTGTGCTGTTGGCACTTGCTTCTCCCTTAGAAAAGAATCCAGGGACCCCGCAAACAAGCGAAGCCCCCGGTCAAAATCGTCCCAGAGTCGTTTCTTCGCTCCTCGACCGGCAATTTTAAGGGCACACGAAGGCGCCCGCCGGTTGTCTGCGGAGACCAGGCGCGCAGTATGGCACGCCCGCCACGCCGGATGCCAGGCCCGACGCGCAAAACTGCGCCACGATTCTTGCCGCACAGCGTCAAACTGAACAGAAGGAACCCGACCGTGAAGGACATCTGGGACGCACTTGAAAACGAAGGGCACGGCGAACGCCTCGAAGAGGAGATGTTCGCCTTCCTGTCCGCCTACGCCGACGGCGAGACCGACTCCCGCGAGAGGCGCCTCGTTGAGGCCTACCTGCGCGAGGAGGCGGACGCCGAGCGCCTGCTCGGCTTCATCCGCTCCACGGATGCAGCCCTGGCGGCTGATGCCGCCGAGCCGCCGACAGGCCTGAGAGATGCGATTTTTGCAAGAACCACGCGGAAGCCGGCACTTTGGCGAGGGTGGACCGGCCGCACCGCTGCCGCCGCAGCCGTGGCAGCAGCGCTGATGGCGGTCGTCTGGTCGATCCGGCCGGATGCCCCCCGTTCCGAGGTTGCCTCCTTGGCCGCGCCGCCGGTCAGCAGCGACACCGCGGGAGCCGCCCTCGAGCAACCGACACCAGGCGCCGACGCTCCGATCGAACCCGATGCCGGCGACGAGCCGCCAATCGCCT
>JBFMFD010000117.1:0-8433 GCA_040752255.1 Armatimonadota bacterium | reverse complement strand
CACGCTGGAGCTCACACATGTGCCGGACGTTGTTGAACGACTCCTTCGCGGTGAAGTGGTTCGGACGCATGAGTTGCTCGGACCAGACTCACCGGCAGGGGACGATGGCGACCTGAAGAACGTCCGCGCTCGTCTATTGGCAATCCATCGGAAAGCGGTTCTAAACGAAGAGGAGAAGGGCATTCACACCTTGCACATGGCATTAGGCATGGTGACGTGGCCGGCCAATGATGGTGGCAGGGATTATTGCGCGCCTCTTCTCCTCGCCCCGGTGCGGATCAAGCTTCGCGCAGCAAACGAGATGGACGTGAAGGTGGACGACAGCCTGCAGCTCAATCCAGTACTGCAACACGTTCTTGATCTGAACTACGACATCCGCCTCAGCGCAGAGGTTCTCGATGGTTGCGTAACGGAGGAAGACGACGGATGCATCGTCGACCTAAGGCGGGCTTGTGCGAACGTGAGGGCAGCTGCCAGCCGCATCAAAGGCTTGAACTGCCATCTACGGTACGTACTGGGCAACTTCTCGTTTGCAAAGATGGCGATGGTAGAAGATCTGAAGAGGAACGCTGCTGAACTCGCGAGAAGCCCAGTGCTGGCAGCGGTGGCGGGGCACGAACGATCGAGGCGGGCACTGCAGCAAGAGGCCGAGTCTGCGTCTGCACCGTGGGAAGGATGTGAGCCTCAAGCCGATCAAGAGTTCCTCGTGTTGGACGCGGACTTCACCCAGCGGCGGGCGGTGCACGCTGCGGCTCGCGGACAGAGTTGCGTCATACAAGGTCCGCCAGGAACCGGCAAGAGTCAGACGATCGCCAATCTGATCGCTCACTGCGTCGCGGAGGGGAAGTGCATTCTATTCGTGGCGGAGAAGCGCGCGGCGCTCGAAGCGGTGATCAAGCGGTTGCGCGAGGTGAACCTCGATCACCTCGTGTTAGACCTGCATGGGGCGTCGGTGTCTCGGAAGCGGGTCATGGAGCAGCTCAAGACTGCGCTGGAGAAGCTGAGAAACTCGGAGGATGTTGATGCGGAGGGCACGCTGCAAAGATACGATCATTTACGGGCTTCCCTGAACGGGCACGCGGCTGCCGTGAACAAACTGCGGTCACCCACGAACCAGTCCGTGCACACAATAATCGGATCGATCCTGAGACTGCCCGATGCGGCTAAAACAGATGTCCGAGTAAGGGACACCGTGCTGCAGCGCCTTGATCCGGGTCGGATTCATCAATTGCGTGACGTCGTGAAGCGAGCGGCGGCACATTCAGACATCTTCCTCGGCCACGCTGACACTCCTTGGATTTCCGCAACCATCAAGGAAGGGGCCGAGGTCCCAGCCTGCATCGACATGGCGCGGAAGCTGGCCGGCTTGTCTTGGCCGGCGCTGATTCAAGCGCTTGGCAGCGCAGTCAGCGAACTCGACTTGGTTCGTCGACCGGCTACGCTTGGTGACTTGGACGAACTGGTTAGCTTGTTGACGGATTTCGAGGCGATCCAGCGGTCTTACTCACCTGGCATCTGGGCGATCAATCTTTGGGCGACCGCCCTAAGGCTCAGCCCCGCTGCTGACGGCGTTGTCAAGCGCACTTGGGCACACCTAACGGATGGGTGGTTTCGCCGAGCGCGAAAGGAAGTGCGAGAACTGCGACGTTCACCACTAAGCGATCGTGATCTCTATAATGAGATGCAGAGGGCCGCAGAGTTAGCTGCTCGGTGGGCGGAGTGGTCCAAGGCACCAGTTCATGCGATAGACCGCCTCACTCCCGTCCGAGATGCACTCGTCGCCTTCCGCTCGGACTGCTCTGCGCTGAAGGATCTATGCGGCTTGAGCGTGGACGTTGGCGAGAACCTGGAGTCTATCTTCAAGCGCCTGCATCGTCTCGCCTCGGACATGAGGACCCCGTACATTCTGCCGGACACGTTCCAGTGCCGGCGGGAGCTCAGCGACGCCGGCCTCGACGACGTCATCCGTGGGTTCACTAGTCTGGATCCCGATCGGTGGTGTGATCGACTGGAGTATGTCTGGTTACACTCTGCGCTGGACGATGCGCTGTCCCAGGATCCTCTGCTCGCAGCGTTTCACGGGCGTACGCACGACCAATTGGTCGCGGAGTTTGCCGCGCTGGATCGGCGGTGCCTCGAGTTCGCAGCTAAGTCTGTGGCGCGGTTGCACGCCGTAAGCGCAGTGAGCGCGATGAATGATTACCGTAACGAAGAAGCGTTGGTTCGACGGGAGGCGGAGCGGAAGTCGCGGCACCTTCCGCTACGCGAGTTGTTATCAAAAGCACCGCGAGTCCTTACACGCATAGTTCCTTGCTGGGTGGCCAGCCCCCTCTCAGTTAGCCAACTCCTGGACGCGCACGCCGAGCGGTTTGACCTGGTCGTGTTCGACGAGGCGAGCCAGGTATTGCCGGAGGAGGCGGTGCCCGCCATTTATCGCGGCAAACAGCTTGTTGTGGCGGGTGACAGTCATCAGCTGCCGCCGACGACGTTTTTCGAATCGGCGGGGATGGATGACGACGCAGGTGACGACGGCTTACAGGAGGCTTCGGCTGCGGAAGGCTTTGAGAGTCTCTTGGACATTGTCTCTTCGTTCCTGCCACAGTTCCCGCTCGAATGGCACTATCGCAGCCTCGATGAACGACTGATCGCTTTTAGCAACCACCACATTTACGCACAGCGGCTGGTCACGTTCCCGAATGCGCGCCAAGAGCCCGTCATCAGCCACGTCCTCGTACCGCATGATGCTGCCCTCGGCGCCCAGGAGGAGAGCGCCTCCAGGGAAGTCAGTAAGGTTGTGGAACTGGTTCTGGAACATGCTCGGCATCGGCCTGAGGAGACACTGGGTGTCATCACAATGGGTATCAAGCACGCCAACCGAATACAGGCGGCTCTTGACCGAGCGCTGGAGAGTCAGGACGACATAGCAGAGTTCTTCGCAATGGAGAGGCATGAGCGGTTCTTCGTGAAGAATCTCGAGACCGTACAAGGCGACGAACGAGACGCCATCATCCTCTCGATCGGATACGGAAAAGACGCGAGCGGAAGTCTTCCGCACCGGTTCGGCCCGCTTCTGCAGGACGTTGGCTACCGCCGGCTGAATGTTGCCATTACTCGGGCGCGGCGACGGATGGTCGTTGTTAGCTCTTTCTCCCATGACGAGGTTGACCTTGAACGCGCGAGGAGCCGCGGCGTGCAGTTGCTCAAGGCGTTTCTAAGCTACGCCGAGTCCGGTGGTACTACTTTCCCAGAGTTGGAGAGTGCAGGCGGTGAGTTGAACTTCTTTGAGGCCGATGTTCAACATGCCTTGGAGCAGCACGGCATCAAGACCCGAGCGCAATTCGGAGCCTCGCGGTACCGCATCGACTTGGTAGCGATGCATCCCGAGAAGGCAGGACGCCCCGTGTTGGCCATCGAGTGTGACGGAGCAAGCTACCATTCAGGTCGAACAGCTCGCGATCGGGATCGTTTGCGCCAGGAACAATTGCGAAGGAAAGGCTGGAGGTTCCACAGAATCTGGTCGACAGACTGGTTCTTCCGCCGCGAGGAGGAGATACGACGCGCCGTGGAGGCATTTAGGGAGGCGGTTCGAATCGCCGACGAGCAAGCACAGCCCGAGCCTCTGGTGGTTGCCGGTGTCCGACCAGGCTCCGAGCCGACGCGGAGGGGAAGAGCACCGAAACCCTTCATTCCAAAACGACAGACCATAGAGGACTACGCAGAATCGGAACTACAGGCGATCGCTCGCTGGCTCACCTCGGATGGTAAGCTCTACACTGTAGAAGAGCTCGTCAAGTTGATGTTTGAGCAACTACCGTTCAAAAGGATGGGACATCGCATTCGTGCGCGCCTTGAACGAATCGCCCGCGGAGTCAGTCCTTAGGCTCGAACTGCCGACCTTAGGCGAGCCCTCCGAGAAGCGGGGAAGGGTCAGGTCCCCAAAAGCGGAATCCAACCCCCCTATCGTCGAGCTTGGTAGATGCCGACGTCAATGTACTGTCCGCCGACCGTTTGGCGGCAGGTAACCGCAATCGTATTCGCTCCGCTCTTCACCAGACTCGGACGCAAACGCAACCAGATATAGTCAGTCGTGTACCCTTCGCGCGTTACTACACGTGTGCCGTTGACGAAGACTTCAACGTCCTCGTCGTGATGGATTTTCAGCCAGAGGTCGCCGTCCAGCGCGTTCGCGTGGAAGGTTCGCCTCAACCAGATACGGTCTGACTCCCATTCAGTTCCGATGCGCGCGCCGGGCGTGCCGTGGCGCCCAAAGCCGCCTAACCCAACCTTCCAAGTCGAGTCGTCGAAGCCGGGCAGGTGCCACTCCGCACCGGGCGCTGCCTCGGTGTAACGCCATTCCACCGCTTCATCATCCGCAGTCGGAGTGATTGCGGCCGTCGTTACGATGGGGCCATACAGGCGCGCGTGAATCTCGCGCAGTTTGTCCGCAGGAATCTTCTCGACTGCGCGGTCGTAGGTGAGCAAGCCGTTGACTTCGGTTTCGACATCCGTAAGCTGGGTGTAGATTGCCGCGCTCAGGCCTCTACCCCGCAGCATGTTCAGCGAGTCGAGTAGCTCAACGTATCGCGCCTCGAGCGTGTCGCGGTCGGGAAGCGTGCGATACCCCCAGTTCCCGTCCTCCGCCCAGAGGTGACTTTGAACGGCAAGCCCTAGTCCGCCGAACTCGCCGAGGACCGCGGCACGGCCCGGTTCAGGCTCCGGCGCGGCGGGACCTGGGTATTCGTGAATGTCGAGCACATCGCCAGCGTTCACGAAGTTGCCGCCGCTCGCAGGGTTCACCAGCCGGGTTGGGTCGTGTACCTTGAGCCACCGCACCACGCCAAGCGTGTCGAACTGACCCCAGGCTTCGTTGAAAGGCACCCACATCACAATGCACGGGAACGAGCGAAGATGGTTGACCATAGCCGCGAGCTCACGTCGGTAGTTTCGCGCACTCTCGGCGGAGCGCATCGTGTCGGCGTTTGGATTCTCGGAACGCCAGTCACGATTCCATGGGGGCGACTTGTCGCCGTTCGGCATGTCTTGCCATACCAGCAGGCCGAGTTGGTCACAGTGGTAGTACCAACGCGCAGGCTCGACCTTGACGTGCTTGCGAACCGTGTTGAATCCCGCCCGCTTGAGAAAGTCAAGGTCAAAGCGCATCGCTGCGTCCGACGGCGGCGTGTAGAGGCCGTCGGGCCAATAGCCTTGATCGAGCACGCCGTACATAAACAGCGGCTCCCCGTTCAGATACATGCGCGCGCCGAAGTCGTCCTCACGCACTTCGATGGTGCGGATTCCGAAGTAGCCTCGGGCTTCGTCAACGCGTTCGCCGTTCCTCGTAAGGCGTAGGACGACGTCGTACAGGCTGGGCGTCCTGGGGGACCAGAGCCTCGGATTGGGCACCTTGAGACGAAGGTCGCTCCCGCTGGGCGCGACGGCGCGCGCGACCTCGCGACCATCGGAGAGCACAACCGCCTCCACGAGCATCCCGTCCCCGTTCGCGGTTTGAACTCGGATCCGCACGCGCCCGTCCAGGTGCGTCACATAGTCTGCTGAGACAATATGCCCGTCCGGGACCGGCTCCAGCCAAACTGTCTGCCAGATACCGTCAACCTGTGTGTACCAGATTGCCTCCGGCTTCAGTCGCTGCTTGCCGACGGGTTGATAGCCCGTGTCCGTCGGGTCTTGCACAAGCACGGTAATTGTGTTCGCGCCCGGCTTGAGCGCGTCCGTAATGTCGAAACTGAACGGGTCATAGCCGCCGAAGTGCTCCCCGACGAGCGTGTCGTTCACAGAGACTTGCGCGTGCCAATCCACAGCGCCGAAGTGAAGAAGCACGCGCCGGCCGTTCCATTCGCGCGGGATGGTGAACTCCCGCCGGTAAACCGCCGTTTCTTGCGGCGCGAGCGGACGGCGAACTCCCGACAGGTGCGACGCGATGGGATAGGGGACCCTTATCTTCTGCGTGAGCGCTGTCGGGATGGGCGCGCCCGTCTGTATCACAGCGAACTCCCACATGCCGTTGAGGTTCAGCCACTCTTCACGGACCAGTTGTGGGCGTGGGTACTCCGGCCATGGCGCCTCTGCCGCGAGCGCGTCGCCTGTCCATCGAGTAGTGAGTTGCGGTGCGAGCATGATTGCAGCCATCCATGCAAGGTTCACGCTCGTACTCTACTCAACGCGTTGCCTCCTGCGGCAGGGCCACGACCCTTGCACCGCGCCCGCGCACCGGATGGTTGGGCTGTGGGGTAGGGTACCATTACATCGGCGGAGTGGCACGCCCCCTCGCTGTGGTCCCCCGCCGAAGGAGCAGAGAGAGCGTGAAGGCATTCGAGTCTTGGTGTGTTGCAGGTTGGCGGCAGGGCCTGCTTGTCCGCTTGGCGGTTGTTGCGCTTCTATGCTGCCGCGTCCCCTCCGGAGCGGCTGGCGTTCAGTCCGACGCGCAGCGTCTCGCGAAAGCGGCTGAGGTTTTGAGGATGGCGAGTGCTGCGGCGGCGCTGGTAGAGGATCGTTCAACGCGTATCCTGCTCTTAGTGGACATCGTATCCGCTCAGACGAAGGCGGGGCTGTTTGCAGACGCCATTGCCTCCGCTCGGCAGCTCGAGGAGGGTTACCACCGCACCGATGCGCTCAAGGATATCGCGGTGGCTCAGGCGGAGGCTGGACTGTTTGCAGATGCTCTGTCCACGGCTCTGCCAATCGAGGAGGATTATCACCGCACCGAGGCGCTCAAAGGCATCGCGTTGGCCCAGGCAGAGGCTGGGCGGTTTGCCGACGCCCAGTCCACGGCACAACGAATCAAGGAGGATTGGCGCCGCGCCTCCGCGCTGGGGGCCATAGCTGCCGTTCAGGCGAACGCGGGGAGAGGTGAAGACGCTCGCGCCGCGTTTCAGGATGCCCTCTCCGTGGCGCGGCAGGTTGAGTACGCCGAGTGGCGCGCCAAGGCGCTTCGTGCCATAGCGGCGGCTCAGGTAGAGGCGGGGCACCTCGCGGAAGCGCGCTCTACGCTTGCGGAGGCGATCTCCTCGACTCGGCAGATGACGCACGATCGTTGGCGTGCCGAAGTGCTCTGGGAGATTGGAGCGACTCAGGCGGAGGCCGGCCGGCCCCAGGACGCACGGGCGACGTTCCGGGTCGCACTCTCCACGGCGGAGCAGATCGAGGATGCGCATTATCGCGCCCAGGCGCTCGTGGGGATCGCGTCGGCTCAAGCCGAGGCCGGGCTGTTCGTGGACGCCCTGTCCACGGCGGAGCAGATCAAGGGTACTCGGGAGCGAACCTGGGCGCTCGAACGCATAGCCGCTGCCCAGAGAAAGGCTGAGCGGTTCGCGGATGCGTTGTCCACTGCACTAAAGATTGAGGAGGCTACTTACCGCGACTGGGCGGTCGTAGAGGTCGCGAGGGCCCAGGCGAGGGCTGGGCGATTTGCGGACGCTGTGGCCGCGGCATCTCGCATCGAGGAGGGTTCTTGCCGCGCCCAGGCAATCAGTTTCATCGCCTGGACTCACGTAGAGGCTGGGCATTTCGCGGACGCCGCCTCCACTGCGCAAGAGATCGAACAGGCTTTCTCGCGTGCCGCTGTTCTGAAGGGGATTGTCGCCGGCCAGGCCAAGGTTGGGCGGTTTGCCGACGCCTTCTCCACCGTGGCCCAGATTGACGATCCTTTTTGGCGCGCAGAGGCGCTCGCGGCCATCGGTTCAGCTCAGGCGAAGGTCGGCAGGGCCGAAGAGGCTCGTGTCGCGCTCTCGGACGCTCTGTCCGCGGCGCGACAGGTCGAACACGCCAGGTGGCGCGCAGAGGCGCTCGCGGCCATCGGTTCAGCTCAGGCAGAGATGGGACAGGCTGAAGACGCCCGCGCGGCGTTTGCAGACGCCATTGCCTCAGCCCGGCGTGTCGAGCTTGCCATGGACCGCGCCCTCGTGTTCAATCAAATAGCAGCGACTCAGGTGGAGGTTGGGCACGTTGAAGAGGCGCTCGCGCTCGCCGCAGAAGTGCTGCAGTCGGAGGGCCAGGCCCACTACGGAAGGACTCTCCTTTCCGTCGCCAGAGCGCTGTTGCAGACCAAAGCGGGCGCATAGAGTCTTCAGTAGAGGCACTCAATGGAACAGGGCCACATCGTAACAAGCCGCCCTACTCCGCCCGCAGCTTCCGCCCGCCGGCCCATCGTGGTAGCTTCCGCGCCGCGGGCGGGGGCGGATGGTTGGGCGTGGGGCAGGGTACCATTACATCGGCGGAGTGGCACGCCCCCTCGCTGTTGCCCCCCGCCGAAGGAGCAGAGAGAGCGTGAAGGTCTTTGAGTCTTGGTGTGCAGTAGGTTGGCGGTTACTCCTGTTCGTACCCTGCGCCCTCGTGCTGCTCTCGGGGTGTCAGTCTGCGCTCCGCGGCGCCAGCGGCCAGTCCGATGTGCAGCGCCTGGCGAAAGCGGCGGAGATT
>JBFMFD010000116.1:0-8682 GCA_040752255.1 Armatimonadota bacterium | reverse complement strand
TCTTCCTGGAAGATGGGCAGCACCCAGCCGTCACCCTCGCGCATTCTCGACCTCGTCGCTCGAGGTTCGCACGAGCGCTCCGAGGACTACTACAACAATATTGCAAACTCATGGCGGGAGGTGCTCAACTCACAAAGCTCCGCTCTCTACCTTTTGGCTGAAGAAACGGGCTCCTTCGTTCTCGCCGGCGCAGCGCCGACCTCAACTGCTTGGCAGGTGCCCCGCTCCGTTCGGCCGGGCGAGCCCGGACTGGGAGAGCGCGTCCTGCACGAAGGTGTGAGCCTTTGGGTTGAGGCCGGCGCTTCAAGCGAGAACCTGCTGGCGCCGTTGTCGGTTCCTGGAGCCGGCGTGGTTGGATTGCTGCACGTCCGCCGCGACCGTCCGTTTGCGGAAGCTGAGCGGTCGGTCGCTGCCGCGTTGTCACAGTCGGTCGGTGCGGGCCTCAACCACGCCCGACTCTTGACGAAGCTCGCGGCCGCGTTGGCTGCCGAGAAGGAGCAGGCGAAGCGCACCCAGGCGATTCTGCAAAGTCTTACCATCGCCATCGTCACGCTCGACGCGCACGGAAGGGTGCGTGAGATGAACGCCACCGCACGGGCGCTGCTGGGAATCGCTGAGGCCGACCGCATCACCACCTGGGAGCGGATGGCGAGCGGGCTTCGCGAAGCGGCTCGCTCCGCGCTCACCGGTTGCATTCTGTCCGCCCTCAACGGCAAACGGCGCACCGCTGAGTTCCCCGGCGCCGAGGACGCGCCTTGCCTAGTGGACGCGGTGCCGTTCTCGGGTGGCGCGATTCTGCTGATCGAAAACCTCGCGCCTCGCCTCGAGCAGGAGCGCGAGTTGGCTCGTGTGCGTAGGCTCGCCGAGATTGGCCAGATGACCGCTGCGATAGCCCACGAACTGCGCAACCCCCTCACCAGCATTCGAGGCGCAGCGCAAATGATGCGGAATGAAAACAGCCTCGCGCGCGCTCGCGAGTGGGCGGCGGTCGTGGAGGAGGAGGTGGACGGCCTCGACCATCTGTGCCACCAGTTCCTCGACTTCGCAAGACCGGTCGAGGTCGCGCTCGAGCCGGTTGACCTGAACGACCTCGTCGAGCGCGCCCTGCGCCTCGATCAGGCGTTGTTCCAGCGTGCTCGCGTCCAAGTGAACTTCAAAGCGGGCCGCAGAAAGCCGACAATTCAGGGTGACCCGGTGCGACTGACGCAAGCCCTAAGAAACCTCTTCAGAAACGCCGTCGAGGCGATGCCCGACGGCGGCACCTTGACCATCCAAACCGCCAAGTCCGGGAAAGGTGTTCGCCTCGTGGTTCGCGACACTGGAACGGGCATGACCGAGGAGCAGGTGACAAACCTCTTCACCCCGTTCTACACCACAAAGCCGCAGGGGACGGGGCTCGGCCTGTGCAACGTCCGCAAGGTGGTTGAGGCGCACGACGGGACGATCCGCGTTCGAACCAAGCCCGGCAAGGGAGCGGAGTTCCGACTCATCTTCGCGGGGAAAGGGGGCGGAGCATGAGGCGCAAGCGACACATCCTCGTCGTTGACGACGAGCAGAACATCCGCAAGATTCTCAAGGCCGCCTTCGAGCGGGAGAACTACCGAGTTACCGCCGCAGAAGACGGCGCGGGCGCGCTCAAGGCGATTCAGAACGACGAAACCATCGACGTCGTCCTCACCGACGTGCTCATGCCGGGCATGACGGGCGTGGAGTTGCTCTCTCAGATTCGCGAGCGGCGCGACGACCTGCCGGTGCTCATCATGACGGCATACGGCACGATCCCACAGGCCGTCGAGGCGATTCGGGCGGGAGCGTCCGACTACATCACGAAGCCGTTCGACCTTGACAACCTCAAGCGAATCGTCGCCCAGTTCACCCCCAAGCGATTCAAGCGCGACGCGAAGGCACGCCCGACCGGAGCGCGGGCGACAACGCACCTGATCGCCGAGTCACCCAAGATGAAAGAGGTCCTCCGCCTGGTGCAACAGGTTGCGGACTCGCGCGCCACGGTGCTCATTACCGGCGAGAGCGGCACCGGCAAGGAGGTCGTCGCCAAGACGATCCACGAACTCAGCTCACGCGCAGAGAACCCCTTCGTTGCCGTCAGCTGCGCCGCGCTGCCCGAAACGCTCCTGGAAAGCGAACTGTTCGGCTACGAGCGCGGAGCGTTTACCGGGGCGGACACGTCACGCCGAGGGCGCTTCGAAGTCGCGGACACAGGCACCCTGTTCCTGGACGAAATCGGCGAGATTCCCGTGTCCATCCAGGTGAAACTGTTGCGCGTTCTGCAGGAGCGCCAGATCGAGCGGCTCGGCTCATCCGTGCCGATTGACGTTGACGTGCGACTCATCGCAGCCACAAACCGCGACCTCCAGAAGGCAGTCCAGGAAGGCATCTTCCGAGAGGACTTGCTCTACCGCCTGCAGGTGCTGCACATCGAACTTCCGCCCCTCCGCGAGCGAGCAGAGGACGTCCTGCCCCTGGCGCGACACTTCATCGCCAAGTTCGCTCAGGAGAACGGCGCTAGCCTCGAAGAGGTGGATCGGGAGGTGGAGCGGGCGCTTCAGCGCTACCACTGGCCGGGAAACGTGCGGGAACTCGAGAATGTGATGGAGCGCGCCGTCGTCCTCGCGCCAAAAGACAAGAGTGTCCTTACCCTCGAGCTCCTACCGCCGAGCCTGCAGACGGCAGCGTAAATAGCGGCGGGCAGCGCCGGCTCAAGCCGGGCGCCGCCCACCAGAAACGAGGCGGTCTACTTGACCTCTTTGACGTTCATCTTCTCGAACGTCTCCTGATTGACGAACTTGTACAGGGTCATGCCGTCGTGCTGGCCAATCAGGGCGTACCGAGTTTGCGTAGCGCCGCTCTTGGTCTTGCGGACCATCTTCTTCTTCGTGATGTTCGACTCCGGAACATCTACCTTGCTCTTGGTTTTTACGTTGTAGAACTCCACTTTGCTGTCGTTTCCTCCCTTGTTGGGACCTTCCGCCGCGGCGCACCCGGAGGGGGCACGCGAGGCTTCGGTGCCCCGAGTGTAGCATAAACGGGCGGGTTCAGGCTCCCAGGGGGAAGCCGCCGCGCGCAGTTTCCTGCAGTATTCAGACGGCTCAGCCCCGGAAAAAGCCCCGCCGCACCCCAAAAATGCCGCAGATGCTATACTGTTGCAGCATGAATCGCTACCCCTGCAATGAGGCTCCGCCCGAGCAAGTCGAGCCGTTTACCAAGCACGCCCTCGCAGTTTTGCGGGCTTCCGGTAGACGCCTCACCCGCCCGCTTCGGCTGGTCACCGAGGCGCTCGCGTCCTCGAAGGCGCCCCTCGGAGCGTACGAAATCCGCGACCGACTCACCGCCGCCGGCAAGGCGGTGGACGTCGTTACCGTGTACCGCATCCTCGGTGAACTCGAGGCCGCAGGGCTAATCCACCGCATCTCCGGCGCGGACAACGGCTATGTCGTCTGCACCAGCCACCGGGACGAGCCGCACCCAGCCATGCACCTCGTGTGCTCGGAGTGCGGCTGTGCGGAGGAGGTACCGATTCCGCGACCAGCACTCGGCGAGTTGCTCACTCAGGCCGCCCGGCACGGATTCAGCACCAGCCTCGCGTCAGTCTCCATCTCCGGACTTTGCGGTCACTGCCGGTAGAGGGCGGCTCGAATACCGGTCGCGCAGGATCGTCTGCCGGTTCTGAAGGCTTACCGGCCGACCGAGAATCCACGCCTGCTCGACTCTCGACCCCGTCTCCAGCAGCGGCCCGTCCAGCAGGATGACAGTACCGTCCCTACCTGGGGTGATGGCGCCGAGCCGCGAGCCCAAGCCGAGCATCTCGGCGGGCCAAAGGGTAACGGCGCGCTCCGCGTCCTCGGGCCACATGCCCCATGCCGCCGCGAACCCCGCGAGGTCTCGCAGCCACCGGACGTTGTGCGCGTCCCTAGTCGTGAAGCAGAACTTCACACCCGCCTCCCTGAGGCGCGCCGGCACGGTGTAGTCGTCGTCGTAGGGCGCGTCACCCGAGGGCACCCCGGTCGTGCCGCTGATGGCGACGGGGGTCCGAGTCTTCGCCAGAAGATCGGCGACCTCGACCAGTTCCGGCCCGCCGACCAGGAGGATGCTCACGCCCCGCTGGGCCGCCCACCCGGTCACCGCCTCGACAACGTTCGGGGTGCTGACGGTAACGAGCAGCGGGAGCTCGCCCGACAGCGCAGCGTGCACCACTTCGAGGTTGCGGTCGATGGGTATGGCGGGCGTCTCGCCTCTCGCGGCGGCGGCCCGCCGCTCCATGTACGAGCGCGCCTCGGCGAACCACTCATCCACGCGCTCGAGAACGCGCTCCGATGCGCCCACGTTGACGACGAGCGCAAACGAGTTCGTGTACGACAAGTCCTCCCACGTGTAGCCGTCGAGGCTCAGCAGCGCGGCAAGCCCACTGACGGTGCCGCCTGTGGGCATTGCAACCGCCGTGAGCACGCCTGCCGCGCGGGCGACGCCGATCGTCTCGCTGTCAGGGTTGACGGCGATGCCCGCCGCGAGTCGCGCGTTGAAGTCGCCTCGCTCAGAGGTATCGTCGCTCACGGGTACCTGCCCGATTTCGTTCAGGCCAAGCATGGTTGCGGGGTCAATCAACCCCGGGTAAAGGTGCTTCCCGCGGGCGTCCACAATCTCGGCGCCGCGCGGCGCGTTGACGGAACCGACGGCTTGGATGCGCCCATCCTCGCCGATGAGAACATCGCCGACCGCGGGCTGCCCAACCATCGAGTGAATCGTCGCGCCTCGAATCACCACGGGCTTGCGCGGATACTTGGCGTTGCCGGGAGACGCGGCGACCGCGGGCAAAGGCTTGAGCGTCGCGGGAGCAAGGTCTTCGTCCTCCGCCGCTGGGCCGGTTCCTGCCTCGGCGGGCGCCTGGGTGTCGTCACCGTTCAGCAGCCGCCTTGCTTCGTTCAGGACCTGCTCCCTTCGCGCGCGCTCGTCGCGGTCGTGGCGGAAGTCGAACAGCTTCACACCGTCCACGTACGTCTCGCGACAGATGGCGAAGATGCTGGTCGGCGCGGCTGACCACACGACTAGGTCGGCGTCCTTGCCCGGTTCGAGCGACCCGGTCCAGCGATCGATGCCGAGTTGCTTGGCCGGGCCGATGGTGACGAACGAGAGCGCCGTCTCCGGCGAAACGCCGCCGTAGCGAATGCTCTTCGCGGCCTCAAAGTTCAGGCGGCGCGCCTGGTCGCTGCTGTCGCTGTTCACGCTCACAAGAACCCCGCGCTGCGACATCAGGGCGGCGTTGTCGGGGATCGCGTCATACGCTTCCAACTTGTAGCCCCACCAGTCGGCGAAGGTGCTCCCGCCGACGCCGTGTCGCGCCATCTCGTCCGCGATCTTGTAGCCCTCGAGCACGTGTTGCAGCGTCGCAACGCGGACGCCGTACTCCTCCGCCAGGCGGAGCAGGGCGAGCATCTCGTCCGAGCGATAGCCGTGGCTGTGGACCTTCCGCGTCCCGTCGAGCACTTCGAGAATCGCTTCGAGTTGCAGGTTCTTGCGCGGCTCGACGCTCGTGCGACCCGCCCGGAAGTCGTCCCACTGCTTGCGATAGTCCAGCGCGTCGTCGAAGGCGCGGCGGATTGCGTCCATGACGCCCATCCGCGTTCGCGGGCGATCGGTCGGCTGCTCCTCTTGTTGTCTCCCGCGCCCCTGGTCCTCGCGAATCGGGTTCTGTCCAAGCGCGAACTTCACGCCGGGAGGCGCGCTCTTCACGGGGAGGTCCTCGGCGCGCTTGCCCCACCGCCACTTTACGGTGATGGATTGCCCGCCGATTGGGTTCGCGGAGCCGTGCAGCATCAGCGCCCCCACCGTTCCGCCCGCCAGTTGACGATAGATGTTCGTGTCCTGCGCGTTGATGACATCCTCGATGCGACACTCGATCGTCACCATGTTGCTGCCCTCGTTGACTCCGCCGGTTATCGCGGTGTGGCTATGCGCATCGTAAACGCCCGGCGAGATGTGCAACCCTGTCGCGTCAATCACCTCGCACCCGGCGGGAGGCTGAAGCCCCTTGCCGACGGCGAGAACCTTCCCATCCCGGATGACGATGTCCGCGTTCGTCAAGACGCCTGCAGAGGACATCGTCCAAATCGTCGCGTTTCGGTACATCCTGAACGCCGGCGCGCTCTCCGCAGGTCGCGGGAACGGCGAGTAGTCGGGCGGCATCAGCGGCAGTCGCTCGATCGGCTTGACCTCGGCCGGGTCGCGCTTCTCCGGCAGCTTGTCGCTCAGCGGCTTGCCCTCAACTATGGAGAGCATCACCTTGGCGTCCGAAGAGAACAGGTCGCCTTCAACCACCACCAGGTTCGCCAGAAACCCCTTCTCGACTTTGCCGACCTGGCGCGTCAGGCCGAGCATGGCGGCAGGCCTCGTGGTCATCGCAGCAAGAGCAGCGTCGGGATTCAGACCCGCCGCGACGTATGTGCGAATGCCGTCCAGCGGCGACGAGGCGCTCGACGGAGCGTACACGAACGGCACCCCCGCCCTATCCAACTCCGCCCCGGCTTGGATGTCGTTGAAGTAGTTGACAACGCTGCTCAAGGAGTTGCGGTTGTTGTCCCCTTCGAGCCTCGGCCGCGAGGGGAGCCGGTCGCTCAGCGCAACTGCTCCACGCCGCAGGGACAACGCGTCGCTGACGCGCCCCGCTCCGGATGCGAAGATGAGCATCGGCTTCAATCCGTGGGCGTTGCTCAAGGCGAGGGCGCGCAACGCCATCTGGTCGTCCAGGCGGTCGAAGATGGCGAAGGTCTCTGCGCGCACGAGGTCCCTCGCAGCCTCCAGGTCGGGGTCTCTTCCCGGACGGGGCTTGCCGGTCGGATTCGCCTCGTAGGCACGGAGCAGACGGTCGTGCCACCCGGCGTCGGTGAGCGCCTGACGCGCGAACGCGATGCGCCCCATCAGAGAGCCCGGGTACCCGCGTCCGAATCCAAAGCCTCCGCCGCTCAGCGAGATTGGGATGCCCGTGTCGGCGGAGACGATTGCCGACGGGTTCAGCGCGCCCTGCGCCGTGCTCACGACGCAAGCCCTCGGGCCGAGCACGCCGCGCCCGTCGAACAGGTGCGCCACGCCGTATCCCCCTTCCGCCAGGTTGCGCAAGGCGGGCAACTCGTCTGAGCGGAAGTCGGCGAGGCCGAAGCGGGTGAGCAGATTGTCCCGCCGGTTCCAGATGTCGCCCGGCGTCGGCTGGCCCTGAACCTCCTGCAGCCTCTGGGACAGGGACTCCAGCGTCACCGAGAGGGCGGGGTGCACGAACCCCGCGTACACCGTCAGCCCGGAGCAGTCAAACTCCTTCGCGACGTTGGGGGCGCTGATGCCCGAGCCAACCTCGGCGATGACTCCCCCACGGATGAGCACGTCGGTTCGTTCGAGCCGCCTGCCCGGTTCAGGAACGACCGTTGCGTTCCTCAAGACAATGATCTCCTGCCCGAACGCGGTCAGGGCGGACAGAAGCACAGCCAACAGGATCGAAGCCCTTACTCGCATACGGCGGTTTTACCATCCCTGGCGCACCGGCGGCGCCTTGCCGCGCCGTGGGGGGCTGGGGCTCGCCAGGCGGCTGCCCATCGGGAGCCTCAGGCCGCCTATCCTTCCCACCCATTCGAGGCGGGCCGCGGGAGAGGGGTGCTCAGGATTAAGCGGCCGCCACCTCTCGCCGAGTGCTGCGCGTGGCGAGCTTATCCTCAGGTCGCCTTGAACCAAGCACCGGCCCGTCGTCCGGTACTCCGGGCTCTACCCGATCTCCAGTAGGTACACCTTCGCCGAGCCGAGTTGACCGGATTCGATGACGGCCTTGAAGGCGGAGTCCTCGTCGAGCGGGAACTGCATGATGTCGCCGGGGTAGAGGGGGATGCCGTCGTCGGCGGCTACATTGGCGTCCCCGACGTACACGATGATCCCGTCATCCGACTCGTTCTTGACGACGAGGAGGCGGCGGTCAAACGCAGGGTCGGTGGTGAGCGTAACGCTGAGGTTGTTGGAGTCGAGCGTGAACTGGGCGGTCTTGAGCCCGTTGTTGTTGACGAACGAGATCTGGGCGAACCCGTCGTCGTCGAGGTTGAAGTGCTTGCTCGGCTTGCTCATGCGAGTTCGAGGGTGGCGACTTCCTCGACGGCCCCTTCCATGATGCCGTGAACAGCGACCTCTTCGGTCACAAGGAGGTACGTGTACTGGCCACGCAGGAACTGGGCGCGTGACGAGTACTGCGAGACCAACGGGGGGTTTGCCCAGGGGATAGAGTGCGAACCCCGACTCCGGCGTGACGTTTGAGTCGCCGAGAAACACCGGGACAGCGTTGGCGACAGCGGTTCGGTATGCCCGAACCCGGAGGATCTTGCGCTCCACGCTCGGCTCTCCGCTAGCTAACAGGATCGTTGACCCGCTCGGCTCGATGAAGAACTGCTTCGAGCCAGGACCTTCCGATCCGCTACGCGCAATCCAGAGTCGCCCGCTTCCATCGAGGTTCAAGGGCGTCGCCTCCCTATCCGGAACTTGGCTGCGATGGCCAGCAGCGTTAGCAGCGCTGCGCCAGTCACCGGCTCGGGGACAACTTCGCCGTGAATCTCGAACGTGACCGTTCGGTCGAACCATGGGATCCAGCCTTCCTCGCCGGGCCTTGACCAGTGTGCAGGCCGCCTTGGCCCGTCCGGCAAG
>JBFMFD010000115.1:0-8887 GCA_040752255.1 Armatimonadota bacterium | reverse complement strand
AGCAGCCGCCCGGCGACCAACGATGCGCCTACCCTCCCGGTTCGCCTTCAGAGAGGGCGCGCCACACTTCAAGCGCCTGCACGGTCTCGGATACGTCGTGAACCCGCAACGCCGCCGCGCCCAAGCCCGCAGCATAAAGACCGGCGGCGAGCGAGCCACCGAGGCGACGCGTCGGGTCCTCCTCGCCTGTCAGCCGCCCAAGGAATGATTTCCGACTTACGCCGATGACGACCGGATAGCCGCTGGCAGCCAAACCGCCGGTCGCGCGGAGCAGCGCGAGGTTGTGCTCCACGGTCTTGCCGAATCCGATACCCGGATCGATCCAGATTCGCTCCGGCGCGATCCCGTCGCGGACGCAGGCCAGCGCCTGCTCGAGGAGAAACGCGCCCACCTCGCCGACGACATCCTCGTACTCAGGGTTCGCTTGCATCGTTTGCGGCTCCCCTTTCATGTGCATGATGATGACGGTCGCCTCGTGCCCGGCAGCGAGCGCGCGCATCGCCGGGTCACGAAGGCCGGTTACGTCGTTGAGCACGCACGCGCCCGCAGCGAGCGCAGCCTCGGCCACTTCCGGCTTGCGGGTGTCGATTGAGACGGAGATGCCGTCGTGCGCCAGAGCCTCGACCACGGGGAGAACTCGTGCGATCTCCTCCTCCGGGGGCACAGGCGATGCGCCCGGGCGGGTGGACTCCCCGCCCACGTCAATCAGGTGCGCTCCCTCGGAGACCATGCGCCGCGCCGCCTCGACCGCCTCGTGCGGAGAGGCGTACCTTCCACCGTCGGAGAAGCTGTCGGGCGTAACGTTCAGGATGCCGATGACGGCGGGTTTGGTCGGTGGAAGGCTGAACCCACTCACGAGGCGAGAAGTTCGTGCACCTTCTGTGCCGCTTCCTGCACCGTCGCCGCCGGAATGAGGCTCGCCTGGGCGAGAACCTCGCGCGCTTCGGCGGCGTTCGTACCCTCGACGCGAACGACGATCGGCACGTTGACGTCGAGCTTCTCGGTGGCGGCGATGATTCCGCGCGCCACCTCGTCGCCCCGCGTGATGCCGCCGAAGATGTTCACGAGAATCGCCTTGACGCGGTCATCCATCAGCACGAGTTCCATGCAGTCTCGGACGCGATCCGCCTGCGCGCCACCGCCGACATCGAGGAAGTTCGCCGCCTTCTCACCGGCTCGCGCGATTTCGTCCAGCGTCAGCATCACCAAACCGGCGCCGTTGCCGAGCACGCCGACGTTGCCGTCCAGCCTCACGTAGGCGATGCCGCGGCGCGCGGCTTCCGCTTCGATCGGATCCGCCGCTGCGTCGTCGGCGTATTCCTTCCACTCCGGTCGGCGAAAGAGCGCGCTGTCGTCGATCGTAACCTTCGCATCCGCGGCAACGATTCTGCCGTCGGCGAGGAGCGCGCACGGGTTGACCTCCACGAGCGTTGCGTCTTCGGCGGCGTACACGCGCGCGAGACGGCTTACGATGGAAGCCATCTGTCCAACCTGGTCGGCGCGGAAGCCGACGCGAGCGAGGGCGTCGCGCACCTCGTACTCCCACAGCCCCCACTTCGGGTCTATCGGGATGCGCGCTATCGCCTCAGGCGTGTTCGCCGCGACCTCTTCGATGTCCATGCCGCCGGCGGCGCTCACCATCGCCACCGTCCGCTGCGTCCCTCGGTCCAGCAGGATGCCCACGTAGTACTCCTCGACGATGTCCAGCATGGGAACGACGAGCACCTTCTCGACGACCATTCCCTCCGGGTTCTGTACCGACACGAGCCGCTTGCCGAGGATGCTCCGTGTGAACTCTCCCGCCTCCTGTGCGGAATCACACAGTTTCACCCCTCCGGCCTTGCCCCTTCCCCCCATGAGGACCTGGGCCTTGACGACGACCTTGCCTCCGAGCCGCTCGGCAATCTCCTGTGCCTGCTCGGGCGTGGAGGCAACTTCCCCCGGGGGAACAGGGACGGCATAGCGGGCAAGCAGGTCGCGGGCTTGGTACTCGTGCAGTTTCACGGCGCGCGAGGATACCTTCGGGGCGCCTTCCGTGCGACGGAGCAGGCGTGAAAGGGAGGTTCCCGGTAATTCAACGGGGTTGTGAACGGGAACGCGCGCCTGCCCCGTCTCGTAAGGTGAGTCATCAGAAAGGAGGATTCATACGATGTTCATTCCAACACGCGCGCTGGGCGTCGCCGTTGCGAGCGCGGCTCTTGCCGTTGGCGCCGCCCCGCAACTGAAGGTTGAGACCTATGTGACGGGTCTCTCCCTGCCCCTGCATATGGTGCAGGACCCGACGATGCCGAACGTGCAGTACGTCTTGCAACAACGAGGTCGCATTCGCATCATTCAGAACGGGAACCTGCTCGGGACCGATTTTCTCGACCTGACGGGAATTGTGAGCATCAGCGGCAGCGAGAGAGGTCTGCTCGGCATGGCGTTCGATCCCAACTACGCGAGCAACCGGCGCTTCTACGTGAACTTCACCAACACGAGCGGGCACACGGTCATCGCGCGCTTCAAGCGGAGTGAAGGCGACCCCTTGAGGGCGGACCCGAACTCCCGCTTCGACTTCCTCTTTGGAGGCAGCAGATTCATCATCCAGGACTTCTCCAATCACAACGGAGGCACGCTGATGTTCGGTCCGGACGGCTATCTCTACATCGGCATGGGAGACGGAGGCTCGGGCGGCGACCCCAATAACCGCGCCCAGAACCCCAACTCGTGGCTGGGCAAGATGCTGCGCATTGACGTGAACGTTGCCGACACGGACAACGTCGGTTTCCGCGTACCGGCGGACAACCCATTCCTCGACGGCGACCCGATCCAAGCGCTCGGCGAGATTTGGGCGTTCGGCGTAAGGAACCCGTGGAAGTTCTCGTTTGACAACCCGCAGATGGCCGGCACCGGAGCCCTCGTCATCGCCGACGTTGGGCAGAACTCTTGGGAGGAGATCAACTACGAGCCTGCCAACCGTGGCGGCAGGAACTATGGCTGGAGCATTCGTGAGGGGATGCATCCTTTCAACACCCAGCGCCAGCCCGCGTACACGCCGCTGACGGACCCGATTTGGGAGTACGGACGTGGCGTCGGCGCCTCGATAACGGGCGGCTACGTGTACCGCGGTACGATGCTCGGCTGCGAGTTCTTCGGGCGATACTTCTACGGCGACTTCGTGTCTCGACGGTTCTTCTCGATCGGTCTGGCGATTGATCCCAACACCGGCGAGGCGACCGTGACCAACGAAATCGAGCACACCAACGACGTGGGCGGTACGGGTTTCGTGGGCAACCTCTCTTCGTTCGGTGTTGACGCGAACGGAGAACTGTACCTCGTGGACTACAACGGCACGATTCGTCGCTTGCTTCCGGAGAACGCAATCTGGATGACGAACATCACCGCGCCGGACGGAGGAATCATCTCCGGCGGGCTGCGCCAGATCCTATGCGTAGACGGCCTCACCATGCGCACGTTCTCGGACTTCACGTCCGAACTCGACCAGGCGAACCTGACGACGCTCGAACTCAACCTCAAGACGGACATCGGAAACCTTCAAGAGGTTGACGTTTCCGTTACGGCGAGCATTGACCAGTCCGTAGGCGGGGAACTTCGAGTGTTCTTCAAGAACGTCAACACGGGCCTCTGGGAGCGTGTCGCTACGTTTGCCGTCGGCACATCTGAGCAAACGTTCACCATGCAGAACATCCCAGCCGCGAACTACCGAGACACGAACGGCAACATCATGATGCAGGTTCGCTCGGTGGTTAACCTGCCGATCAGCGTGGCTACGTTCTTCACGACCGTCAACCAAATCAGAGTCACGCCCAGTTAGCGCCCACGTGGGCAGGAACAACGAGGGCGGCAGAGCGGAGCCTCCGCCGCCCTCGCGCCTGTCTGCGCCAGAATGCCCCGAGTGGCTTGGACGAAGGCTGCCATCCGCAGGCTGGTCGAGACGCTCGAGGCGCAGTACGGAGTGGGCGACGAGCGCAAGCGCCTCGACCCTATGGACGAACTCATCTCTTGCATCCTCAGTCAGCACACATCCGATGCATCGTCGTTCCCGACCTTCTTCCGGCTACGCGATCGGCACCCAACCTGGGAGCAAGTCGCCCGCCTAAGCGAGAGGCGACTCGCGGACGAGATTCGAGCGGCCGGCTTGGCAAACCAGAAGGCGCGAGCGATTCGCTCCGTGCTCCGCGACCTGCGTCGGCGCTTCGGAGACTACACCCTCGAACCGCTCCGGCAGATGGAGATGGACGGGGCACGGCGGTTCTTGCTCTCCCTGCCCGGAGTCGGCCCGAAGACCGCGGCGATCGTGCTCTGCTTCGGTTTCGGCCTTCCGGCGATACCCGTTGACACGCACGTGTTCCGGGTGTCCTGGCGACTTGGGCTTATTGAGAAGCGAGTCGGAGCAGACCGCGCTCACCACTTGCTCGAACAGATGGTGCCGCCCGACCTCGCCTACAGGTTCCACGTCGCGCTCATCCGCCACGGTCGCCGCACCTGCCATGCGCGCAAGCCGGCGTGCGGGGAATGCATGGTGCGACGGCGGTGCGCTTGGTATCGGGAGTCGCGTGGACAGTAATCTCCCGGCATGAGCAGCGACGACGGTAGCGTTGCGGTGCAGCGGGCGACGGAGCGCCTGGCCGCCCTGGGCGGTCGGGCGCTTGCCGACACCATGCGCGCCGAGTTTGCTGCGAGCGCCGACGCGGAGCGCGCCGCCACGAACCTGCTCCGATGGATAGACACGACGCCGGGCGCGGAAGCGCGCGCAGGCCTCCTCGCCGGGGACCCAGGCTTCGCGCACCGACTCGCAACGCTGTTAGGTGCGAGCCAGGTGATTGCCGATGTCATGCTACAGAATCCAGAGATGGCGCTCATCCTCGCCGACACCGGCGAGCTGTCGCGGCCGGTTACGCAGAACGCGCTGGCGGACGAGGCAGAGCGCCTCCTCGCCCCCGCAAAGACCTATCAGCACCGCCTCGACCGCCTGCGCTACCTGAAGCAGCGCACATTGGTTCGCATCGTCTGGAGCGACTTGAGCGCAGAGTGGCAGCCGCAGAAAGTGTGGCTCGCGCTCTCCGACCTCGCCGACGCAACGATTCGCCACGCGCTGCGGATTGCAGCCGAGCAGGTTGGCGCGGAGGAGCAGGCGATGGCTGTGCTCGCGATGGGCAAGCTCGGCTCGCGGGAGTTGAACTACTCGTCCGACATTGACCTCATCCTTCTTGCCGACGAGTCGGTTGCGACCACCGACGCGCTTGAGCGATGCGGCGAAGCGCTTGCCGCCGCGCTCATGGGCAAGATGGGAAGGGGCTTCCTGTACCGCGTGGACTATCGCCTGCGACCTTTCGGAGGCACCGGCCCAATCATCCAAAGGTTGCCTGCGGCCGTCGCGTACTACCAGCGCTACGCCGAGCCCTGGGAGATGCAGGCGCTGGTGCGCTGCCGACCGTGCGCGGGCTCGCTCGAGTTGGGGGAGCGATTCCTCGACGCAGTGAAACCGAATGTGTACCGCCCTGCGCGCAACGAGCTGTTCCTCGACTCCCTGCTGCAGATGAAACTCCGCTACGAGGGGGAGATTCGCCGCCAAGGCGAGGAGGAACAGAACCTGAAGCAAGGCCCCGGCGGGATCCGCGACATCGAGTTCCTCGTGCAAGTAATGCAGTTGCTGGAGGGTTACCGCGAGCCGAGTCTGCACGCCGCCACGACGCTCGACGCCGTGGATATGCTTGCCGACGCCGGGTTGCTGACCCGGGCGGAGGCGGACGTCCTCTCGAGGGGATACGTGCTGTTACGCCAAGCCGAGCACCGCATTCAACTGCGCTTCAACGTGCAGTCGCACGACCTGCCGAAGAAGCGCGAGGAACGCGAAGCGTTCGCCCGCCTTCTGGGGATGCGCACCTGGGAAGAGGCTGCCGAGGTTCTGCGTAGGCGACGAAGGCAGGTGAGAACGGTGCTGGAACAGCACATTCCGTTGGGCAGGCCGCCGGCAACCGCGACGGCCCTCTGCGAGGAGTTTGGGTACGGCGCCGAGTCCGCGCACGCAAAGTCGCTACGCAAACTCATCAGCTTCCGCGAGGACGGAGAAGATGTGGTGCGGGCAATCCGAGCCGACGCGACCGCCACGGAGCGACTGCGCCTGATCATCGAGCGCGCACCCAGACTGCTGCCCGACATCGCCTTCCACAACGAGTTGTGGGACGTCGCGTTCTCCGAAGAGGTCGAGATGACGGACGAGGAGTTCCGCCAGGTCCGCGAGCGCATGACCCGACGCTTGGCGGAAGATCCGATGGCGTGGGAACAGGCGTTCACGCTTTGGGTTCGACATCTCTTGACCGCTGCTGCGCTGCGGCACGCGCACCACCGAGACGGCAATCGCACTGCCTGCGCGCTCACCGAAATCGCGGACGCAGCGCTGCTGTTGGCTCTTGACGAAGTCGGAGCCGGAGATGTGGATGTCCTCGCTTTCGGTCGTTTGGGAAGCCGAGAACTCCTGCTCCCCTCCGACTGGGATGTGAGCTTCGTTGCGCTGGACGGCGAGCGCCTCGCCGCCGCCGAGCACGCGGTCGCAGAGTGCCTCCGCTTGTTCCGACGCCTTCACGCCTCGGGCGTGCGCATCCCGCTGGACACCAGGCTGCGCCCCGAAGGCTCGGCAGGGCCGCTTGTTCGCTCGATGGCTGCATTGGAGCGGTACGCTAATACGTCTATGGAGACATGGGAGAGACTTGCGTTCACGCGTGCAAGGTCGCTCCGGGGCATCCCGGAAGTGGAGTCGCTTGCGCGCGGGGCTGCCGATTGCGGTCGTCTATCCCCCGAGGCGAGGACGGAGTTGATTGAGATGAAGGAGCGGGTGCAAACCGAGCGGGTGTCGCCCGACACGTCAAGCCGCGACATCAAACTTGGCGAGGGCGGCTCGATCGAGATCGAGTGGCTGGCATCCCTGCTCGAACTTGAACGCGGGAGCGTCGAACGTACAGGAATTGCCGAAAAACTTGATGTTCTATCCGACCGAGGCGTCCTTCCGACAAACGACAAGAATGCGTTGGTTTCCTCCTACTTTCTGTTCGCGAACCTGCGCAATGCGATGCATCTGTTGGACATGCCCAGCACAACTCAGCTGCCGGAGGAAGGCTCGGAAGGTGAGCGCCTTCTGGCTGGTTTCCTCGGGATGACTCCTGAAGACCTCTCAGCCCGGGTCCACGCGGCGAGGGAAGCCGCGCTGCGGTGTTGGAAGGAGGCGGCGGAGTGATTGGCTGGACGGTGGCCCTCGCCCTTGTGGCGTACCTCGCCGGAAGTTTGCCCTTCGGCTACTGGGTGGGTTTGGCCATGGGCGTGGATGTCCGGCAGGAGGGAAGCGGCAACATCGGCGCAACGAACGTGTGGCGCGTGCTGGGCGCACGCGCAGGGCTTACGGTTCTGGCGCTCGATGTTCTGAAGGGTTTCGCCCCCGCGTTCTGGCTTCCGGAGGCGCTTGCGCGGCTCACTTCGGCGGACGCAACCGCGGAGCACGGCCTGCTGTTTGGCATCTGTGCCATCTTTGGTCACGTCGCATCGCCGTTCCTTCGCCTGAAGGGAGGGAAGGCGGTGGCTACATCGCTCGGGGTGATGCTCGCGCTGACGCCGGTGGTCGCCGCAGTGGCGTTGGCAACGTTCGTAGTCCTCATGGCCGTAACGAGGTACGTCAGCCTATCGAGCCTCGTCGCTGCCGTGGCAAGCGCAATCTCCGTGCAGTTTCTGAGCGACTCGCCGGCGATTCGGGTGGCGTACGTGCTCGTGACGTTGCTCCTCATCTATCGCCACCGGCCGAATCTTCGTCGCCTGATGCGCGGCGAGGAGCGTCGCTTCGAGTTTTCGTCCCGCAAGGGGAAGGAGGGAGATCGCGAAGATGCGCTTGCTTGATCGGTACTTGCTTCGCGAGTTGTTCGCGCCGTTCCTGATCGGCACGGTGTCGGTGGTGATGATGTTCCTCGCGAACACGCTCATCGCTTACGCCGGTCAGATGTTCGCGAAGGAAGTGCCGATGGCGGCGGTGTGGCAGTACCTGCTGTTCAAGATTCCCGCAACGTTGAACCTCACGCTCCCTGTGGGGATGACCATTGCCGCCGCGCTGGCGATTTCGCGCCTTGTTCGCGAGAGCGAACTTTCCGCGATTCGCGCCAGCGGGGTCTCGATTCGCCGCGTGCTGGCGCCGGTGTTCGTCGCTGGCGCCCTTGTCTCCGTCTTCAGTTTTGTGCTCGCCGAGAGAGTTACCCCTCACGCCGAGCGCGAGGCGTTTGAGCGCCTTCGCCGCATCTTTGCCAGCCCGGAAGCCATTGGGGTGAGGACGAACACCAGTTTCCGCATCGGCGACGGGCAGTACACGGTGAACGTCGGCACGCTTCGCGAAGGGCCGCGCGGGTCGGTCGTCATGGACAACGTGCTCGTGCTTCACAAGCCCAAGCGAGACGAGGACTGGGTGCTGCAGGCGGCGAACGCGTCTTACGAGGACGGTTTGCTTACGCTCTATCGCCCCTCCATTTGGATGTTCTCCGGCACGCGCCTCATCGAGTTCGAGGTACAAGACGCGTACGTCATCAATCTCAGGCTTTCTCGCGAGGACTTCTTCGGCAATCCGCTGCCCGAGGAGCAAACCATCTCAGAGTTGCGCGCGAGCATCGAGCGGCTCCGGCGCATCGGCGCGGCGACGCAGGACTTGGAGGTTGACTACCACAGTCGCTTTGCGGTGCCCACCGCTTGCTTCGTGTTCGCGTTCTTCGCCCCGGTGTTCGCGCTTTGGTTCGCGCGCGGCGGGGCGTTCATGGGCGTGCTGTTCAGCATCATCACGGTCTTTCTGTACTACAACATCTGGGTGATTTCGGCGCAAATCCTCGCTCGTAAGGGGCTGCTGCCTCCGATTGTC
>JBFMFD010000114.1:0-8906 GCA_040752255.1 Armatimonadota bacterium | reverse complement strand
AACGGCATAACCGGCACCCTCGAATGCACCCTCGAGGGACTCGGCGAAAACGTGAGGCTCTCCATAGGGGCCTCGGAGAATTCGAAAGTCAGCCTGCTGGGTTGGGAAAAGGCTCATCAGGACCGCGACGGCTATCGTTGTCACGACGCGACCTTATACCCTCCCGTGGCAGCGACCCGTAGCGGGCGCTTCGGAGTGCGACTTACCGGAAGACAGGCCTCCGATTGGAGTTGCCGCTCACGGCAGTCGGTTCCGCCCGCCTCCCAGCGCCTTCTTGCCGAATACCTGGTAGAGAACGTACACGATGCCCGCGAGGATCGCCAGCGGGATCACAAGCCCCAGCAGGGTCTTCACTACCGCCATCAGCACCGAGAAGGCCACGATGACCAACAGGATGCCTACGCCGAACTTGAACAGGTCGCTCACTTCTTCACTCCTTGGACGCAGACCGTTGCCGCGCTCCTACTATCAGAACGGATCGAGCGCCAATACGGTTGCGCAGAGGGACGAACGGCCTACCCACGGCGGAGCAGGGCGCGGGCGTTGCGCCGAATCCCCTCCGCCCCCGCCCGCATCAGCGCGGTGCCGGCGTAGCGCGCCAAGAACTCCTCGTCAGAGAGCGTAGTCAGGGCCGGCAGGTCGGGCTGGGCGATGGCGGGGCGCGGCTGGAAGTCCGGCTCGCCGGTGCGGGCTGCGCGCTCGGGCTGGCTCGCGCGCCGGTGGTTGAACGGGCAGACCTCCTGGCACACATCGCATCCGAACAGCCAGCCGTTCAACATCCGCTCCTGTTCATCCGTGAACGCGCCGCGGTGCTCGATGGTCAGATAACTGATGCACCGGCGCGCGTCCAGCCAAGCGACGGGCGAATCCTCGCGCAGCACCAGGGCGCCGGTGGGGCAGGCATCAATGCACGCGCGACAGGTGCCGCACCCTCCCACCGCGGGCTGGTCCGGCGTCAGGGCGATGTCGGTGAGCAGCAAGCCGAGGAAGAACCAACTGCCGCGTTTCGAGTTGATGAGGCACGTGTTCTTGCCGAACCAGCCGATGCCCGCCATCTGCGCGCAATCGCGCTCGAGGACAGGGGCGGAGTCGACGCAGATGCGCGTCCTCGCCTCCGGCTCGAGCTCGACAAGAGAGGCGGCGAGTCGCCGCAGGTCTCTCCGAAGTACCTTGTGATAGTCACGGCCCAACGCGTATCGAGCGACGCGAGCCTCGGCGTCGGGTGGAAGCGGCTGGTTGTAGTTCTTCGCGACAACAATGACCGAGCGGGCGCCCGGAAGCAACGCCTCAGCCGAGCGACGGACAGCCGCGTGCCTCGCGAGGTAGCCCATCCCCGCGTGCATGCCGTTGTCCAGCCACTCGAGGTACGCATCGTAGTGCGGCGCAGGGGCGGCCGGCGCGATGCCGCAAAGGTCGAAGCCGACCGCATGCGCCCTCTGTTTGAGCCGCTCTTTAATTGAAACTAACACGTTGCGTTCTCCTCCATGATGTCCCGCCTGACGGCGGGCGCGCATAATGTCCAGGTCGCTGCGCGGCGGTGATCATGGAACAGACAGTCCTTATTCAGTTAGCGGGCATCTTAGTCCTGGGCGTTGTCGCGCAGTGGATTTCGTGGGCGCTGAAGACGCCGTCTATCGTGCTCCTGCTGCTGGTTGGCGTGGTGGCGGGCCCAATCACCGGATTCCTCCGCCCGAACGAGTTGTTCGGCGATATCCTCCTGCCCTTCGTGTCGCTCTGCGTCGGCGTGATCCTGTATGAAGGCGGGCTGAGTTTGCGGTTCCGAGAGTTGAAGGACCTCGGCGGCGTTTTTGTGCGGCTCATCACGGTGGGCGTCGTCATCTCGTGGGCGGTCGGTGCGATTGGTGCTCACTACCTGCTCGGGTTGGACTGGCCGGTCGCAACGCTCCTGGGGGCGATCCTCGTCGTAACCGGGCCGACGGTGATCGGGCCGATCCTGAGGCAGGTGCGCGTTCATGGTCCGGTCGGGCGGCTGCTGAAATGGGAGGGCATCGTGATTGACCCCGTCGGCGCGATGCTGGCGGTGCTTGTGGTAACGGCGATCGAGTCCACATCGGTTCGACACGGTGCGACTCTGGTTGCCACTGACCTCGGCTACTTGCTGCTCAGCGGGGTCGGCTTTGGGGTTGGCGCCGCTGTGGCGCTCATCTATGTCCTCGGCAAGCATCGCGTGCCCGACTACTTGCACAACCCGGTCTCATTGATGCTGATGGCCGTCTCGTTTACGGCTGCGACGGCGGCGCAACACGAATCCGGCCTGCTGGCGGCGACGGTGATGGGCATCGTCGTCGGAAACCAGAAGCGGGTTCCGATCCGCCACTTGCTGGAATTCAAAGAGACGATTACCGTACTCCTCATCTCCGTGCTGTTCATCATCCTTGCCGCTCGGCTGGAGATGGAGCAGCTGCGCTCGCTTGGCTTACCGGAGATCGCCTTCGTGCTCCTGATGATGGTCGTCGCCCGCCCGCTGTCGGTGTGGCTATCAGCGGTTGGGTCTTCGCTGGGGACGCGGGAGCGCATGTTCCTTGCGGCGATGGCGCCTCGAGGGATCGTCGCCGCGGCCGTAGTGTCCGTGTTCGCAATCGGCTTGGCGGAGCGTGGCTACCCGGGCGCGGAGCGCATGGTGCCGGCCACGTTTCTCCTGGTGTTCATCACGGTCCTTGGATACGGCATCGCTGGGCGACCGCTGGCGCATCGCCTGGGATTGGCAAAGGAGAACCCGCAAGGGTTTGTCTTTGTCGGAGCTCACGACTGGGCGCTTGAACTTGCGCGGACCCTGAGCTCCATTGGTCTGCCCATCCTGCTGATTGATCGCAACCGCGACAACACCCGAAAGGCGCGAATGGCGGGACTGAACACCCAAACGGCGGATGCCCTCGATGAACACCTGTTGGACGCCCTGGACCTGAGCCAGTACGCGCGCTTGGTTGCGCTGACCCCCAACGACGAACTGAACTCCCTCATCTGCCTGCGCTACGCGGATGAGTTCGGCAGGAACGAGGTGTATCAACTCCCCTTTTCCAGCGACCGGGGTGCTCGTGAAGGGGTTTCGATAGACCACCGGGGGCGCTTCTTCCCCGACGGAGAGACCACCTACTCCCGCCTCTCGGAAATGTTTCGCAACGGCGCAAAGGTGAAGGTGAATACCCTCACGCCCCAGTTCGACTTCGAAGCGCTGCTTCACTCGAGCGGCATGGTCGTGCCTCTGCTCGTTGTCAGACAGGACGGCTCGGTTGCCCCGTTTACGGATCAGTCGCGCCCGGGTACGGACGAAGGTGACCGCGTGGTGTCCGTCGTTCTGACCTCGCCCCTTGTGACGGGCGGGGCGGCTCAGGCTCCGGATAAGCACGAAGGGGCCGAAACGGAGGGCACCAGCGACGCTACCACCGACACCTGACGCGGTGCGTCGGCCGCGGCCTGGCGGCCGGACGCACCCTTGTCAGGCTAATGAGCCGAGCCCAGGAGTCACTTGGGACACGGCTCAGTAGCGAAGCATGCCGCGAGGGCGGCCGGCCCCGCCAACAGGCAGAGCCGAGCCACGATACGGCGGAAGTCCACCTTCGTATAGGTCTATGATGACCGGATTCTCCGCCGTTCGCAAGGCGCACTCTTTGCGGCGCTAAAAATGTGGCGCTAAAAGTGCGGCGCTAAAAAAGTGGATATCCGATTGCTATTTTGCGTAATTTGGTAGTGAATCTTACATCATTGACATGTGGCGCATGAGGTATGCTGCGCCCGAGATGTGTTCGGTGAGGATGAGGCCATGTCGCAGCGGGGGAAACTGACGAAGCATGAGCGACGAATCCTTGAGATGATGGCCGAGGGGTGTACGGACAAGGAGATCTGCCAGAGCCTGGGCATGGCTTACTCCACGCTCCGGTCCACGGTCCGAACACGCGTCATGATGAAACTCGACGCCAAAACGAAGCCGCACGCCGTCGCCATGTTCCTCACCCACGGGAAAGTGCTCGAGATGAAACCCGACCGCTTCTCCGAGGATCAGTGCCCCTTGTCGCCGCGGGAGAGAGAGGTGTTGCTGCTTTGCGCGAAGGGGCACACGGACAGCGACATCGCCGCCATGCTGGGGCTGAACGTCAACACTGTGCGGTCCACCTATTGGATTCGAGCGCGCGCCAAGCTGAGGGCGAAGAACAGGGCGCACGCCGTGGCCCTGTTCTTGACGGGGCAGAACGGCTTCCAGGGCGAATAGGGCGCGCCGGTTGCCGAATCCCGTGCACGGCTGAAGGAGCCGGAACGGACATATCTGCCGGGTTTGCGATGCTCTGCCCCCGTTCGACCGCTACGCCCCGCTCAACCCGTCCATACTCATGCGATGGCGCCCAAGAACGTTAGATCGGTGGCGCCCAAGGAGGAAAGAATGGCAAAGTTATGCGGCTTCGCCGGCGCGTGCCTCGCTCTCGCAGTTGCGGTGGCGGGGTGTGTGGGCGGCGAGGCGACCAAGCAGACCGCAGGCGGCGACCAGGGACTGAACCCGATCGAGAACTACAAGCAGGCCCGGTTCCGCGAAGCGATTCGCGGTCTGGACTACTCATCGGGGCGGGTTACGATCAACGAGCGTGAGGCTCGCGAGGTTGTTCCACCCGGCTCGCCTCTGGAGTTTGACACGCAGATGGAAGACGCGGAAGCGCTGCTTCTCGACAACGCTTACGTGGAGTCAATCGCCGCGTTCACCAAGGCGGTCATTCTCAGCCCCGAGTCGGCTGACGCCTACGTCGGATTGGCGAGGAGCCTTCGAACGAAGGGCGAGTTGGAGATGGGACTTGCCGCCCTGCGAACCAGCCTCGACCTGCGCCCCGACCACGTCGGGACGCGCTACCTGTACGCGGAGTTCCTGTGGCAGAACAACGAGACTCAGGAATCGAAGACCGCGCTCGAAGAGTTGACCACCCTTCCCGCGTTCACAGACGAAGATCGAGCGTACCAAGGCGAGGCGTGGCGAATGCTCGCCAGCGCCTATTGGTACGACGGCAACCCGCGCCGGGCGCTGGACGCCGCGAACAAGGCAGTCGAGTACGGGGTGGACGTTCCGCCGCAGTTGCTCGACCTGATCAACGAAGCGCTTGCTCAAGGAGGAGTGCGATGAGAGGACACATCAAGACCCTCGCCGCGACGTCGCTCGCGATGCTCGCGTGCTACTCGCTGGCGATCCTTCCCATCGTCGGTCCGCAGATTCGGATTGACGTGAACAACGGCACCGCAGCGACGAACGAGAACTCGGCGGCATCCATTGACCCGCTGGGCCTCGAGGTTGTGGGAACGTCCAACGACTGGCGCTCTTCCGGCGGCAGCGAGATCATCCGGATGGGCGTGATGGTTTCGAACGACGGTGGCCAGACCTGGACGGACTTCCATGTCCGCCCACCCGCGGCCAACCAGTCCAGTGTCGAAGGCGACCCGATGACCGCATACGACAACCGCACCGGCGCCCTCTGGGTTGGCGCAATCTCGTTCGCGGGCAACGGCGGCCTGTTCGTGGCGCGCAAGAACCCTGGGGCGAACACGTTCCAGCCGTCCGTTCAAGTGCGTACCGAGAGCGGTGCGGACAAGTGCTGGATGGCTGCGGGCGCCGCGCCGGGCAACACGAACGCCACCCGCGTATACATCTCGTACAACCGGGGGACGTGGCGGAGCGCCGACATGGGCCAGACGTGGCAAGGCCCCTTGGCAAACCCCGGATCCGGCATCGGGTTCCTTCCGCGCGTCGGCCCGAACGGCGAGCTGTATATGTCGTGGTGGGACTTCAGCACCGGCCACTGGGTCGTTCGCAGCGACAACGGCGGGCTTTCGTGGAACGCTCCCGTGCGCGCAGCAACAAGGATGGACACCTGGGGAACGCAGGACGGCTCTCGCTTCCCTGGAGTCTTCCGCGTGCCGCCGATGTGCACGCTCGCAGTGAACCCGCTCACCGGCAAGCTGTACCTTGTGTACTTCGACACGACGAACATCGTGAACGGCCAGCGAAACGTTGACCTGTACATGACCGCGTCAACCGACCGCGGACAGACCTGGGCGACGCCGAGACGCATCAACTTTGATGCCAACCCGCCCGGCGACCAGTTCTTCCCGTGGCTTGAAGTGGACCGCAAGGGACAGTTGCACCTGGGCTTCTGGGACAGCCGGAACGTCGTGCAAAACGATGGCGTCACCAACGGCATGTTCGACAACTACTACATGTACAGCGGCGACGACGGCAACACGTGGACGGAGTTCCGCCTCACGCCGAACTCGTGGAACAGCAACAACGACGGCCTAAACCGTGGCAACCAGTTCCTTGGGGACTACAACGCCCTCGCTGTTGGCGGAAACTGGGTGTACCCGGTGTACACCTCGACGCAAAACGGTAACCCGGACACGTTCACAAACGTGGCGGTAGACCCTGCCCTTGCGCCGGACAAGTTCGCCGTGACGCAGGGCGTACAGAGCTCGGGCAACCTGCAGTCGCTCGTCCTGAGCGATAACACCAGGCTTGTGGTTGATGCGCGCCGACCGAACAACCCCGCCACCGCTTCGGCGGAGGTCGAGGCTGTCGTTCGCTCGTTCACCGCAACGCCGAGCAGGATCCAACTCACCGTGGAGGTCGCCTCGACGGGCGCCCCTGCGCGGATGCGGACCGAGATGTTCAACTACGCGACGAGCAGTTGGGAAGTCGTGGACGAGCGCGACAGCACGCCCGGCGACACCAGCGTTGTGGTCGTCATCACATCGAACGTCTCACGATTCGTCAACCCTGCGAACAAGGAGATGAAGATGCGCACCGGCAGCCACGACCGAGGCGTTACGTTTGTCGCTTGGGAGCACCGGATTGACCGGATCGAGTGGCTCGTGACGCCATAGGGCGCGGGCGAAAGGACAATCGGAAGCCGGGAGCCGGTCGGCTCTCGGCTTCTCTACTTTAGCTCGAGAACTCGGAAGCGACGGTCGTGCTTTGTGGAGCGTGTGAGGAATCCCGCCTCCGGTCGCGCGCCTGCTACGAGGCTTGCCTCGGGCGTTCCCGTGCCGTGCAGGTCTGCACCCGCGCGCCACACCTCCTCGGCAAGCGCGATGGCTTCTTCGAGGGAGAGCTTCACGTCGTGCTTCTCCTTCAGCAAGTCCGACATTCTCTGTTCGTGGTCGGCTGAGCCGCCCGCGACGCAATAGTGGTGCCGAAGTTGAAAGTCTCCGTCATAGTCGAGGCGGAAGAAGTGATCGTTCTCCGGCGTCTGGCAAAGCTCGGCAAACACCGCGCGCACCACGCGCGGCGTCGAAGTGATGTCGCCGAACGCCTGCCGGAGCGGAGTACTGAGCGCGAAGCCGACGATGCGCCCGCCGGTGACATCTTGCTCGCTTCGCATATATCCCTCGCGATGAGCGAAGTCCACCGCGGCGATGCGAACCGCTTCGACGTCCGCCTGTTGACCCATCGCCGAGAACATGATGCAGTCGTAGACCTCGTACACCTTACGCACGTTCTTGCGGTACGTGTACAATAGTACCCCCTCTTCAATCGAAAGACCGACGATCGGCGAGCCGAACCGAAGCCGCTGCTCGATGTACTCACCTCGCTGAGAGATGGACTCCTGCCAGTCGTAGGGCGAAAGCATCGCGTTGTGTTGCGCGTGTTACCCGATTGGGGGCACAATCCGCTTCTGTTGAACGCCACGACCGTCACCCCAGCGACCATCGAGGAGGCAGCCGAAGCCGTCCGAGACGGGGAGCCGGTTCGAATCCAGGGACTCGGAACGAAAGCCGCGTTTGGCTGCCCGTTGCGCGCCCGGAGGACTCTCTCGACGGCGGGGCTGTCGGGCATCGTCGAGTGGCGCCCCGATGACTTGGTCGTAACCGTGCAGGCCGGCACGCCGCTCGCCGACCTGCAGGCTGCGCTTGCGGAGAAAGGGCAGTGCCTGCCGTTGCCGCCGTGGCATGACCCTCTGACGTTCCTCGCGGCGGGCGCGCCGGGCACCGTAGGCGGCATGGTCGCTGCGCGGCTTCCAACTCGGTGGGATGCGCGCACGCGTGGTCCGCGGTACTGGGTGCTCGGCCTGCGGGTGCTGCTGGCGAACGGCGATGTGGTGCGCTGCGGCAGTTCGGCGGTGAAGAACGTAGCAGGCTACGACATCCAAAAGCTGTTCACCGGTTCGTGGGGCGCGCTCGGAGTCATCTGCGAAGTGACGCTGCGCGTCTTCCCGAAAGCCATGTTCGACGAACAGCCATCGAGCGACCCTCCGCTGCCGCTCGATGGCAGGTTCGCCGTTGCGAGAGCGCCGCGAACGCAAGTGAGACAGTATGTCGAGGCAACCGAGCCGAGCGAGTCGCTGGTTGACGAGGAGACGGGCACCGCTTGGATGCGCGTTGAAGGCACAGAGCCGCCCGCGCCGCCGCGGGAGGGTTGGCTGCTCTGCTGCGGGTTCGGCGAGCGCAACTTTCCCGTGCTCGACGGTAACTTCGACATCATGCAACGCATCAAGGCGCGCCTCGACCCGCGCGGCGTGCTGAACCAGGGGGTGTTCGGAGCGCTATGAGCAGCGCAGGCGATGCGCACGAGAAGGCGCTGAAGTGCATCCGTTGCGGGTTCTGCCTTGAGGACTGCCCTACGTTTGTGCTGACCGGCTCGGAGGCTGAGTCGCCTCGCGGTCGCATCTATCTGATTCGGGGTGCAATCGAGAGTGGGCATTGGGGCGACCAGATGCGCCCCCACATCGAGCGCTGCCTCGGGTGCCGCGCTTGCGAGACCGCATGCCCGAGCGGCGTCGAATATGGCTACCTGCTCGAAACGGCGCGCGAGCGCTTGTGGCAAGCCCCCGCGCCCTCGTGGCTGCGTCGAGCGGCGCTCCAGGCGACGCTGGCGTTGCTGACCCGCCCCGGTGTGCTGCGCCCCGCGACGCGCGTGC
>JBFMFD010000113.1:0-8941 GCA_040752255.1 Armatimonadota bacterium | reverse complement strand
TCCCCTCCCTCGGGGAAGCCGATTGCCCTCAACCGTAGAGACACGGAACTTAGCCCCCTATTGACCCGAGCGCGCCTATGGTGCGAAACTGCGCACGTGGACCTGACCGCGCACCACGAGACGCTCGTCGTCGTTGACTTCGGAGGGCAGTATACGCAACTCATCGCTCGCAAGGCGCGGGAGTTGGGCGTCTTTGCTCGAATCGTCCCCTGGAACGCAGAGAACCTCCAAGCGGAGTGGAATGGCGCAAAAGCGGTCATACTGAGTGGAGGGCCACGAAGCGTCACGGAGGAGGACAGCCCCGCCGTGCCTCGGGACCTGCTGGAAGCGGGCAAGCCGCTGCTCGGCATCTGCTATGGGCAGCAGTTTCTGGCGTCCGCTCTTGGCGGCGTCGTGCGGCCCGGGGCGGCTCGCGAGTACGGCGAGCAGAGGGTGCAGGCTGTCGAGGGCGCATCGCTGCTCCACGGTGAGTTCGTGGCGTGGATGAGCCATGGGGATACCGTGGTGCAGCCCCCGCCCGGATTCTGCGTCGCCGCCGTCACGGAGAGCGCCGCCATCGCGGCGGTGGAAGACCCGAAGCGGAGGTTCTTCGGCGTGCAGTTCCATCCTGAGGTGAGCCATACCGAAGGGGGGAAGGAGATTCTACGACGCTTCCTCTACGACGTAGCCGGCTTCCGGGGAGACTGGACCACGGCGAACTTCATCGAGGAGAGCACCGAGCAGATTCGCGAACAGGTGGGCGGCGGACGCGTGCTTTGCGCGGTATCGGGTGGCGTAGACAGCACCGTTTGCGCGGGGCTGGTAGCCCGTGCCATCGGCGAGCGGCTGCGGTGCGTGTTCGTTGACCACGGCCTGCTGCGCTACAACGAGGCGGATGAAGTTAGCGCCGCGTTCCAGGAGCACATTCCCGCGGAGTTCGTCCGGATTGACGCGAGCGAGCAGTTTTTGACCGCCCTGAAGGGGGTAGGAGACCCGGAGCAGAAGCGCAAGATCATCGGTGCGGAGTTCATCCGCGTGTTCGAGGCGCACGCCGCCGACCTCGAAGGGTGCGACTTCCTCGCGCAGGGCACTCTGTATCCGGACGTTATCGAGAGCGGCTCGCCCACCGCGGCGACCATCAAATCCCATCACAACGTCGGCGGACTGCCGGAGTGGATGAAGATGGAGTTGGTAGAGCCGCTGCGGTGGCTGTTCAAGGACGAAGTCCGCAACGTGGGGCGGCAATTGGGACTGCCGGATTCGATGATCAACCGTCAGCCGTTCCCGGGCCCTGGGCTTGCAGTGCGAATCTTGGGTGAGGTGACGCCGGAGCGCGTGCGGCTCGTGCAACTCGCTGACCACATCTTCCGAACCGAACTGAGAGAAGCGGGCTTGGAGCCGGGCATCTGGCAGTGCTATGCGGCGCTGCTCGACGTCCGCAGCGTCGGCGTGATGGGCGACGCGCGCACGTATGAGCATCCGGTTGTGCTGCGCGCCGTTGTGAGCGAGGATGCAATGACCGCCCGCGCCGCCGAGATTCCGTTCCCGGTCCTAGAGCGCGTCGCTCGCCGCATCGTCAACGAGGTTGAAGGCGTCAATCGCGTCGTGTATGACCTCACATCGAAGCCGCCGGCAACGATCGAATGGGAGTAGGTAAGCCAGTCGTAACTGAGGCGCAGATCTCCGAGCGCGTAGCGCAGTTGGCGCAGGAGATCGAGCGCTCCTATCCGAACGGCGCCTTGCTGGTCGGGGTCCTGAAGGGGTCGTTTCTGTTTCTTGCCGACCTGGTGCGCCGCCTTCCGCCGACGTTCGCGGTGGACTTCCTCGGCGTGAGGAGTTACCAGGGCACGGAGTCGTCGGGCGCGGTCGAGATAACGCTCGATCTCGCAACGGACATAACGGGCAGGGAGGTGCTGATCGTGGAGGACATCGTGGACACGGGGCTGACGCTCGACTACCTTGTGCGGCTCCTCAGATCCCGAGGCCCGGCGTCGCTCCGCGTCGTCGCGCTGTTCTTCAAGGCAATGGCGCACGAGGGGCGGTCCAAACCCGACTGGGTCGGCTTCGAGATACCCTCGACGTTTGTCGTCGGCTACGGGATGGACGTTGACGAGCGCTTCCGAGGGCTTCCCGAGGTGGTCGAGTGGCAAGATGAGTAGCCCCAAGGTCAGCGTACTGCTCACGAGTTACAACCACGAGCGGTGGCTGCGTGAGTGCATCGAGAGCGCGCTCAACCAGACGCTCCAGGACATCGAGGTTATCGTCGTTGACGACAACTCGACCGACCGCTCGCGAGAGATTCTCCGAGGGTACGCCGACCGCGTGACACTCATCTTGAATGACTCCAACGTGGGTACGTATGCTGCGCTCAATCAGGCGCTGGAGGCCGCGCGCGGAGAGTACTCGGCGGTGCTGAACAGCGACGACGTGTGGCTTCCTGAAAAGCTACGCCTCCAAGTGCAAGCGATGGACGAGGATGGGGCGCACAGCCTCTGCCACACGTTCGGCAGGTTCATAGACGATGACGGCAACACCCTTTCCGGCCGCCCGATGGGATTCGACTTCCCGTGGATGGAGAGTGGCGACCACTTGGCGACCTTCATCGCGAACAACCGCGCGATCGCGTCGTCGGTGATGTTTCGTTCTGAGGCGGCGCGCAGGCTGGGAGGTTTCGATGCCTCGTTTCAGATTCTCGGCGACTGGGAGATGTGGCTCAGGCTCGCGGAGCAGGGAACCGTGGCGTTTATTCCGGAAGAGCTGACCCTCTACCGCGTCCACCAAACGAACACCATCTACAACCTTGAACCGAAGTACCGCGAGGAGATTCGCATTCGGCAGAAGTATGCCGAGCAAGCCGACGAGTTGCTTGCTCAGCCGCGAGGGCGTACGGAGATGAGAGAGGCGCTCGCGCACACGCTCGCGTGTTTGGGCTCGCTCTACTCCATCACAGGCCGACCGCGCGACGCGAGGGCAGCCTACGTTCGGTCGTTGAGGCTCAACCCAAAACGGTTCAAGTCCGCGTTGCGGTGGCTGCTCACGTTTGCGCCCCTAAGCGTCCGAAAGCGGTTGCTCTAGCCTCCGCCGATGCGTCCGGGAAGGTCAGCCGCCGGCTTCGCGCCCTGCGGCGGTGCGAATGCGATCTGGAAGTTGAACTGCGCCGGGTAGGCGAAGGTGGTGTCGTACAGCGAGTGGCGCAAGCCGTTTGGCGTATCCGTCTTCGACTCAAGCACAAGGCGAGACATCTTGCCGCTAGGATGGAAGTCGTCAAAACGGAACGTGTGCCTCTCGCCGCGCCAGTCCACCCCTGTCCAAGTGATCCTCTCCTGAACGACCTCGTTGATGGTCGCGGGGCTTGGGTTGTACTGCACGGCGGGGAGGACGAGCCAGTTGCTGCTTCCGGCGAGGAGTCGCAGGAGCCACTGGTCCTCGCGCCGGGCCCAAGACGCCATCACCTGGAGCGTTTGCTGGAGCCCGCCCGGTTGCGGGGAGAACGAGTACTCGTTGCGGAGGGCGTTGTATCTCCACACCGTGCTGCCGTCGGCGACGATGCGCAAGACCATTGTGCCGTTGTGGTACGACTCAAGGTAGACAAGGTTCGGGCTCTTGTACCACAGCCGCGTCAAGGTGTCGGAAGTCCGGCGCCCTCGCAGATCCTCCCAGCCAACCTGCTCGGCGAAAAGGTGGCTCTGACCGAGGCTGTTCGACACCGCCGCCCCGATAACGACTTGCGGGTCGAGCGTGCCCTGGAAGCCGCCGACCTGCCCCTGCGGGCTCGTGGCCGACAACAGCAATAGCGTGACAACTGCGTTCACGGTCATTTAGACGCCCGGCCTGCCGATAATGTTCGGGAGAAACCCACCTCTTGCGCCGGATTGAACGGGTATACTCGGCAGTCCAGGCAGGATTGGTGTCCAAGAGCGTCAGGAGCCGTTCAGATTGAAGACTAAGACCGTTTCGACTCCGTCAGAGCCGACGGAGGATAATCGCCAAGAGGAAGCGGCGGCAGCCGTACGACCGCGGGATGCCCTAACTCCCGAGGATCACCTTGAGTTGCTCCGCCAGCTGTATCTTGCCCGCTACTTTGATGTCCGGCTGATCAAGGAGAAGCGCAGAGGGCGTCTGCGCGGCACGCTATACTCCTCTCATAACCAAGAGGCGATCCTGGTAGGAACCCTATTTGGTCTCAAGCCCGACGACTGGATCTCGCCCATCCACCGCGACATGCCTGCGTTTTTCCTGAAAGACATCCGGGCGGGCTGGGACAACCCGGAGCGCAAGGGGATGACCATCGAGGAGGTCTGCTCGCAAGTGTGGGGCAAGGCGACTGCTCCCGGCCGGGCAAGGGACAACTGGTCTCACATCGGCGACGTGAAGCGCGGCATCATCCCCAGCACGAGCATGCTGGCGGGCACCATCCCGGTCGCTTGCGGCGTTGCGTACGATTTCAAACTGAAGGGGCTTGACAACGTCGTCCTCACCTACAATGGCGAAGGCTCGACCGCCCAGGGCGTGTTCCACGAGGCGGTCAACCTTGCCGCCATCCACAAACTCGCGGTCATCGTCATCATCGAGAACAACCAGTGGGCTTACGGCACGCCGGTAAACCTCGAGGTTCCCACGAAGGACGTTGCGGAGCGGGCGAAGGGCTACGGCATTCCAGGCCTGATTGCCGACGGGCAGGATGTCCTCGACGTGTACGACAAGACGATGTGGGCGATTGACCGCGCTCGAAAGGGGCTTGGGCCGGCGCTGATCGAGTGCAAGACGTTTCGCGCCTACGGCCACGGCGACCACGACGACGACCGCGCGGCACGATACCGGCCGGAGGAGGAGGTAGCGAACGGGCGCAGCCGCGACCCCATCGCCGTGATGAAGAGGCACCTCGTCGAGAGCGGCCTTCTGAGCGAAGAGGACGCGGCACGGTTCGCACCCGAGGGCAAGGACGCGCCCAGCACAACCGACCAGGACTTCCCGCCGGAGGTCGTCTCCTACCTGAAGCGGGGCGTCGAGTTCGCCATCAAAGCCCCAATGCCGGAGCCGGACGAGGCGTTCCGGTGGGTTTATGCAGAAGGGGCCGAGTCATGAGCACAACCATCTCCGCGCCTCCAGTCGAAAAGAAGAACTACCTCACAGCGCTTCGAGACGCCATTCGCTTCGAGATGCTGCGGAACCCGGAAATGGTCTGCATCGGCGAGGACATCGGCCTGCTTGGCGGCGCGTTCGGCGTAACCGAGGGCCTGCAGGAGGAGTTCGGCGCCGACCGCGTGATTGATGCTCCCATCAGCGAGGCAGCCATAGTGGGAGCAGCCATAGGGATGGGGCTCCGCGGCCGCCCGGTGATGGTGGAAATGCAGTTCATCGACTTCATCTCCTGCGGCTTTGATCAGATCGTGAACAACGCCGCGACCATGGCGTACCGCACCGCAGCCAAAGCGAGCGTTCCCATCGTCATCCGCGGCCCGAGCGGCGGTTATGGCGGAGGAGGCCCTTACCACAGCCAGCAGAACGAGGCGTGGTTCGCGCACTCGCCCGGTTTGAAAGTAGTCTGCCCGTCCACGCCCCGAGACGCCTACGGCCTGATGGTGTCGTCGTTACGCGACCCCAATCCGGTCATTTTCTATGAGGTCAAAGACCTCTACCGCAAGCGCGAGATCGAGGAGGAGATCCCCGACGACACGGTCATCCCGCTCGGCTCCGCAAGCATCGTCCGACCCGGCACCGACCTGACGATCATCAGTTACGGTAACCCGATGCACATGTGCATCAAGGTCGCGGGGATGCTGGCGGATGACGGCGTTGATGCCGAACTGATAGACCTACGCACCCTGGTCCCGCTCGACGAGGAGACCATCTACCGCTCCGTCAAGAAGACCGGCCGCGTGCTCGTGGTGAACGAGGCGAGCAAGACCTGTGGGTTCGCGGGCGAGGTGATTGCTCGCATCAACGAGAACTGCTTCGAGTACCTCGATGCGCCGCCCCTCCGGGTCACCCGGGCTGACACGCCCGTGCCGTGGGTGCAGCCGCTGGAACTCGCGGTGCTGCCGTCCGTAGAGCAGGTTTACGAGACCGCCTTGAAGGTGGCTCGCTTCTAAGCGTTATGGCTGAACCGATTCTCATGCCCGAACTCGGCGAGAGCGTCCACGAAGGGACGGTCAGCCGGTGGCTCAAGCAAGTCGGCGACCGCGTCGAGGAGGACGAGCCGGTCGTCGAGATCATGACCGACAAGGTCAACACGGAACTCGGCGCGCCCGCAGCCGGCGTCCTGCTCAAGATTCTCGTGCCGGAGGGCGAGAACGTCGAGGTTTTCAAACCGCTTGGCCTCATTGGCGAGGAAGGCGAAGTGGTCGAAGAAGGCAACGGGAGCGGTAAACCCGCGCCGACCACCGAAACCCAACCCAATGCGGGAGGGCAAGTCGCCTCGCGAGCCGAGGAGGCTGGCGAGGAGGGAGGGCGAGCGTCCTCGCGAGCCGGGGATGACGGCGACGAGGGAGGGCGAGCGTCCTCGCGAGCCGAGGGGGACGGCGAGGAGGGAGGGCGAGCGTCCTCGCGAGCCGAGGGGCACGGTGACGGCGAAAAGCGCTGGTTCTCACCCGTCGTCCGCGCCATGATGAAGGAGCACGACGTTTCGGAGCGCGAGGTCTCCGACATTCGAGGTTCCGGCGAGGGGGGCAGAGTCACCAAGAAGGACCTCGAGGCGTACCTCGAAACGCGCACAGGCGCGGCGGCCACCGCCAAGCGCGAGCCCGAGAAGGCAGCAGAGGTCGCGGAGCCTGCGCCCGAAAAGCCAACGCCCCCACCCGCGGAGGCGCCGAAACCGAAACCCTCGCCCGCGGCAGCCGAGGGGCAGGAGGTCATCAAACTCACCGGCCTGCGCCGCGCCATCGCGGAAGCAATGACCCGCGCCCACGCCATCCCTTCGGTCTCCACGGTCGCCGAAGTCAACGTGTCGCGGCTCGTCGAGTTCCGAAACGCGAACAAAGACTCGTTCCAGGAGATGTACGGCGTACGCCTCACGTACACGCCGTTCTTCATCAAGGCGGCTACTGAAGCGCTGCTTGAGTACCCGATGCTGAACAGCTCCTTCCACGAGGACTACACCGTAACGGTGAACCACGGCGTGAACATGGGCGTTGCCGTCGCCCTCGGTGACGGCAGCCAGGGGCTTGTCGTGCCGGTCATTCGGGATTGCCACAAGAAGACGCTCGTCGAGATCGCGCGAGACCTCGAGACGATCGCGGAGAAGGCGCGCTCGGGCTCGCTCGAACTCGCCGACATGCAGGGCGGGACGTTCTCACTCACTAACCCCGGCTCCTATGGGGCGCTGTTCGGCACGCCCATGATCCCGCCGGGGCAGGCGGGAATCCTCGGAACGTACGCCATCAAGCAAACCCCCGTGGCGGAAAACGGCATGATTGCCGTCCGCCCGATGATGTATCTAGTACTTTCCTACGACCACCGGCTGGTTGACGGGATGCTAGCGGGCATGTTCCTCAAGTCGCTCCGCGAACGCCTCGAGCGGTTCGATTTCTTCCGCTAACTTCGACTGCTCACTCACCCGCGCGGCGCCATCGCCGCTCGAGCACAGCGCCGGCTGCGGCGACGACACCAGGAACCGGCGGCTGCAGCTTCGCAACCCGAACACGAGCCCGCGTCGCGGCGGGCAGGCGCTCCTCGATGAGGTCGAGGACCCGCGCCGCCAAAGTCTCCACCAGCCGAACCCGCTCCCCGGCGGCTACCTCCTGCACAATCGCGACCAGGTCGCCGTAGTCCACGGTGTCGGCGAGGGCGTCGCCTCCCCAAGAGCGTCCTTCCGCAACCTCCACCTCGAGGTCGAAGCGAAACCGGTGCCCGAGTTGCTGCTCCTCCGCGGTGAACCCGTGGTGGGCGAAAACCTCCACGCCCTCGACGAACACGCGCTTGGTCTCTTCCGGTTGCGCCATTCCCCGCACGATACCGCAACCGGCGGCGTTCGCAACAGGTACTCTTCTTGGTGAATCGAACCACTCGCGTGGGGAGGCTCCTAAGAGATGCTGCTCTTGTATGCTGTAATGGCGCTGGTCGGCGGTGGGCTGGTTCTGCTCTCCGCCTTCGCCGGGCACGACCACCACGTTGACCACAGCGGCGACCTCGACCTGAGCGCCGACCACGACGCCCACATCGAGGTGGCGCATCACGGAGACGTACCCGCCTCCGACGTGTGGATTGCCTTTCTGAGCCTTCGGTTCTGGACGTACTTCGCCACGATAGCAGGCCTTTTGGGCTTGCTTCTCACGCTGTTCACCGAGTTGTCGTCGACTCTCATCGCGGCGACGTCGTTCACGACGGGGTTTCTCGGCGGGCTGTTCGTCGCGCTCACGGTGCGCTTCCTGCAACGGTCGGAGGGCGGGAGCAGCGTGGGCGTCGAGGACCTCATCGGCGTGGATGCTCGGGTGGTCGTTACCATCCATCCCGGCGAGGAGGGAAAGGTGCGGTGCAGCGTAAGGGGTGAAACGATTGACATGCTGGCCGTATTCGATGGCGAGCACACAATCCCGGCGGGCAGCGATGTCATGGTCGTGAGCATCGAAGGCAGCCGAGCGCGAGTGGAGCCGAAGGGCCAAGTGTGGTAAGGGAGCACAGTTGATGAACTCATTCTTATCGTATTCAATCGCCCAGTTGCAGTCTGACCGCCTGCAGGAGTTGTTCCAACAAGGCGGTACGGTGCTGCTCTGGTCAATCCTCGCTTTCGGGTTCCTAGTCGGCGTGACCCTCGTCATCAAGCACCTGCTTCACATCTGCCCGCCGAACGAGGTGCTCATCTTCTCCGGTCGCCGCAGGCGCATGGAGGATGGCTCGATCCGTGGATACACGACCGTCTTCGGCGGGGGCCGGCTCAAGAGGCCGCTCATCGAGAGCGTGTCGCGCATGAGCCTGAACACGATGGAGGTGCCGATCTCGATTCGCGGCGCGTACTCGAAGGGCG